>NZ_JAUSZF010000001.1:620000-847500 GCF_030817315.1 Sphingomonas faeni
TCTCTATATCGGGCCGCTGGACCGGACGCTGGCTGGGCCCCCGGCAAGCATGGTGGACCCGCTCGCGCCAGATCTCGACCGCTATCCCCGCTATGCCGAAGCGCTAGGTCATGCGATGGTCGCCGATCTGGGGCCGGGCGATGCCTTGTTCATCCCGGCAATCTGGTGGCATCATGTCCAAGCGTTCGGGACGCTCAACGTGTTGTGCAATTATTGGTGGGCGTTCGATCCCAGCGTCTCGGCCTTCCATGCATTCGTGCATGCGATGATGGCAGTCCGCGATCGCCCAGCCGCGGAGAAGGAAGGGTGGCGTGCATGGTTCGAGCATTATGTTTTCGGTGATGATGCGCATGCTGCAGGCGATCATCTTCCAGAGGCGGCACGTGGTATATTGGGACTGGCCTCGCCGGACCGGACCGAGCGTATCCGCGGGTATCTGTTGAAGTCGCTACAGCGGCGCTAAATGATCGGCGCGTCGAGACTCTCGAGCTGCAATCCGCGAGAGCGCATCGGCATGCGGCGGCATATGATTTAGCGAGGCACCTACGACCTGCTCGATCTGCGCCAAGCGGCGCACGGCAACGTGTAGTGGTACAGCGTCACAGATCGGGTCGTACCCCTCGACGGGCGCGTTTTGTCCCGTCAGCAGCGACAGCCAGCTCGTTTCATTGAAAAGCTCGTCTGCTTCGCGGAAAATACGTCCTCCCGCCCTGAACAGCGCAAGCTTGTCGGCGAGTCCGTCGGGGATCGGAGCAATTGCACGTTCGCGCCAGAAACGCTCGGGCCGGGCGTTCAAATGATAATGCGCGACCAGGAAATCGCGAATGCGAACGAACTCCGCGGTCATTACCCGATTGTACCGATCGACAAGGGCGGAAGCAGGCATGGACATCTTACCGGTCGGTAACAGGCGCAGAAGATGCTGCAATCCACTCTGCACGAGGTGGATGCTGGTTGACTCGAGCGGTTCCATGAAGCCGGCGGCCAAGCCTAGGGCGATGCAGTTCCCGCTCCACATGCGTTCGCGGTGCCCCGTTGCAAAGCGGATTATGCGAGGGTCGCCGAGCGTCTTGCCTTCGACATCGGCCAAAAGCTGTGCGGTCGCCTCATCTTCGCTCAGATGACGACTCGAAAAGACGTGGCCGTTGCCCGTGCGGTGTTGAAGGGGAATACGCCATCGCCAGCCCGCGGGCCCCGCAATCGCGCGCGTCATCGGTAACGGCGCAGCGTCAGCGCTCGTGGCCACCGCAACTGCCCGGTCGCAAGGCAACCACTCGGACCAGTCTACCCAACCGGTACCAAGCGCCCCACTGATCAGCAGCGCGCGAAAGCCGGAGCAATCCAGGAACAGATCGCCGTCGATACGACTGCCGTTCGCGAGGTGAACCGCAGCGATGCCTGCCGGGCCAGTTTCGACGCGCTCGATCGTTCCTTCGCGACGGACGACGCCCCGTTGCTCAGCCTGGGTACGGAGGAAGGCGGCATAGCGGCCGGCGTCGAAATGATATGCGTAGCCAATCCGGGATAATGGCGAATCGCCATTGGCGATCGGGCGGGAGAACCTTCCGGCTTCTGCGGCGCGTGCCTCGAGGGAATACTGCGCGAGTGGATCCGCCATTCCAACCTGATGCGCGCGCAGCCACTGTGCAGCGAAGGGTACGCCGACGACGTCCGTGCCGATCTGCCCGAAAGGATGGATGTAGGACTCGCCGGGGCAGCTCCAGCCTTCGAAGCGGATGCCGAGCTTGTAACTGCCACCCGTGGCTTGGAGGAACGCGTTCTCGTCGATCCCCAGCATCGCGTGGAAGGTTCGAATCGGCGGGATCGTCGCTTCGCCGACGCCAATCGTCGCGATCGCATCCGACTCCACCAGTGTTACTCGCACGCCGGCGGGACCCATCAGACGGCCGAAGGCGACCGCTGCCATCCACCCGGCGGTGCCGCCGCCGACGATGACGATCGACTGCGGAGCCTGCGGAGTCACGCGCGCACCTTGGTTGGGCAGGTACGCGCGATATAATCCTCGTGCAGCGGCATCCGTTCGACCGTCTGGACGAACATCGCTCGCAGCCGATCGAACCGTGCATCAACCTGGCGAAGGTCAATCGCGTCGGCGAGTCGATCCCACCCCTCGGATATGATGCCTTGACCCAACAGCACCGCGACCCAGCTTGCTTCCGCGAAAAGATCGTCCTCCCGGCGGAACAGTCGTCCGCGCCGTCGCCACAACGCGATCTTTTCGGCTAGGCTATCGGGTATCGCGCGATCTCGTGCCTCGCGCCAGAACGGCGAATCGTCGCGGCGGGTGGCGTGGTAGTGGAGCACCAGAAAATCGCGCACTTGATCGAACTGCGTTTCCGCTAGCCGGTTGTACGTATCGATTTCGATCGGCGAAAACCCTTGATCGGGAAATAGCGCCAACAGCTTCGAAATGCCGGTTTGAACCATGTGGATACTGGTCGATTCGAGTGGTTCGGTAAAACCTGAAGCAAGGCCCAGGGCGACCACGTTGCCAATCCACTGCTTGCGTCGTCGTCCCGCGGTGAAATGGAGAATGCGGGGCTCGGCGAGCGGTGTCCCATCCGCCCCTGCTCGCAATGTCGCGGCAGCCTCATCGTCGGAGCAATGGGCGCTGGAATATACGTAGCCGTTGCCGGTACGGTGCTGGAGCGGAATACGCCACTGCCAGCCGGCAGCACGCGCGGTCGAGCGGGTATAGGGCGTGATCGACGAGTTCTCGTTCGTGGTCGGCATTGCAACGGCGCGATCGCAGGGCAACCAACGAGTCCAATCCTCGTAACCGGCGTTCAACGCCTGCTCGATCAGCAACCCACGGAACCCCGAGCAGTCCAGAAACAGGTCGCCTTCGATCCGATGGTCGCCGGCCAGAGAGACGTGGCGAACATGGCCCGTCCCTCCGTCCAACGCAGCGTCGAGGACCTCGCCTTCGACCCGAACGACGCCGTCGCGTTCGGCACGCGCGCGTAAGAAGCTGGCGTAGAGGCCGGCATCGAAAATGATAGGCATGTGCCATCTGGGACAACACGGACGCCGGGTCGGGAGAAGGGGGTAGGAAACGACCTGCACGTGCGGCAACCGCGCATAGAGAATAGTCTTCGATATCCTCGATGATCCCTGCCGCGCGTCGACGCCGCCAATGCTGGTGGAACCGGACACCCTCGATATCGAAACCGAAACTGCCGAAGGGGTGGAGATAGCGGTGGCCGATTTGGGACCAGTCGGTGAATTCAATGCCAAGTTTATAGGTGCCGGCGGTCGCTGCGAGGAACTCCGCCTCGTCGATGCCGAGCATTGCGTTGAAGGCGCGGATCGGGGGAATCGTCGCTTCCCCGACGCCCACGGTACCGATCGCGTCCGATTCGACCAGCGTGATGCTCATCCCCGTGGGAATGAGCCGCGCGAGCGCCGCCGCCGCCATCCAGCCCGCAGTACCGCCGCCGACGATCACGACCCGGCGGATGGGTGCACCAAGCTTCATGCCGCAACCCCCGCATAGGACGGCAGCGCACGCACCCGAGCGATGATCCGCGCGCGGTTCTCGGCAAGATGACGCTCGATCGCATCGACCGGGACCAGATCGGCCCGTGCATCGTACCGGCGCGGCACCACGCCCATCGCATCGAACATGGCAGCCCAATCCTCTTCCTCGAAGGGTTCGTCGTCGTACATCGGCAAGCGACCGCGCGCCGCGAACAGGTCGCGCTTGGCCGCGACGTGCTCCGGCAAGGACGCGGAACGGCGATCGTCCCAGAACGCGCCAGCCCGACCCGCAACCGCATATTGCGCGACCAGGAAGTCCCGTGCGCCCTCGATCGCAGACGCGCCGGCGCGATTGAACGCGGCGGCTTCGACCGGTGCACGAGGCGTAGCCGGCCAGAGCTGGATCAGTCGCGCGAGCGAGCGCAGCAGCAACGACAGCGCAGTCGGATGCAGCGGTTCGAGCACCCCCGCCGCCGCACCGAGCGCGACGCAATTGCCGCGCCATGCCTCGACGCGGCGCCCTGCGCGGAACGGGTGACCCTCACCGCCGACACGGCAGATCAGACGGACGTCGACACCCTCGACCGGCCAGGTCGCGATCCAGCCATCGTCCTGCGCGTCGACCTGCGTGTAAGGCGGCGGCGCACCCTCCGCAGGCATGAGCGCGACCTGGGTCCGGTCGCACGGCAGCAAAGCAGACCAGTCTTCGAAGCCGGGCGAGGTTCGACCGGCCACCACGGCGGCGCTGCCCGAACAGTCGAGCACCAACAGAGGCGCGATCTCACTGCCATCGGCGAGCGTCAGCGTTTCGACGATGCCATCCGCGTCACTATGCACTTCAGCTAGGGGCGCCGAAGTCATCGTCGCGCCGGCGTTCGACGCAAGCGATCGCAGCAAAGCGGAATATTGGTCCGTTCGAACATGGACGGCGTGCGCGATCGACCCATCGGGAGCGAATCGACCGGTTTGTGCCGCAACAGCCGCGAGGGCGTGATCCGCGAGCCGCACGTTCGCCCCGGTAGCACGCAGGCGTCCGACGAGGTGGTGGAAGGCAATACCCTCATACGGTGTGCCGGTTTCGCCGTAGGACAGGAACGCCGCGCTGCCGTCGCCTCGCCATCCGTCGAACGCAACGCCCAGTGCATGGCCGCCGCCCGCGCCGACGAGCGCCGCGTGGTCGAGCCCGATCTCGGCGTGGAACGCGACCAGTGCGGGGGGGACGGTGATCATCGGCGCGAAGTCGCCGAGCCCGTCACCGGCGGCGCCGTCGTCGATCACCACTATTTGGTACGCGGCATAGGGAAGCCGGCGGGCAAGCGCCGCGGCGGTCATCCACCCACAAAGATTTGCACCGACGATCGCAATGGTCTGGGTCATGCGACTTGCCGTATCCGCGCGATATAGTCCTCGTGAGTCGGCATGGAGGCCGCCGCGCGCTGGCAAGCCGCCGCGACGGCGGCGACGCGCGCCTGCGACGCTGCGACCGGCGTGTCGGCGATCAGCGGATTGACGCGACCAGGGTTGATCCGTTGGCCATGATAGACTGCAAGCCAGCTTGCGGGCAGGAACATGCCCTCGCGGTATTGTACGACAATACCTCGCTCGCGGAATTCGGCGATCTTCTCGGTCAGCGACGAGGGCAGGGCCATGGTTCGCATGTAGCGCCAGAAGGGCGTGTCGTCGCGTTCCGTGGCGCAATAATGGAGCACCAGAAAGTCGCGGACACGATCGTATTCCAACGCCATCGCGCGGTTATATTCCGCCTCGTCGACCGGATCGAACACGCCCCCAGCCGGGAACAACTCGATAAGCTTGCCGATCGCGAGCTGGATCAGATGAATGCTGGTCGATTCGAGAGGTTCGAGGAACCCGGCGGACAAGCCGATCGCGACGCAATTCCCGACCCATTGCCTGTCCCGCCGACCGGTACGAAACCGCAGCATGCGCGGCTCGGCGAGTGCTTCGCCCTCCAGATTGTCGAGCAGCAGCGTCCGGGCGATTTCAGGATCGGTGAACCGGGTCGAGAAGACGTGACCGTTGCCCGTGCGATGCTGAAGCGGAATACGCCATTGCCACCCGGCATCGCGTGCGGTCGCCCGCGTATAAGGGGTCAGCGGACCAGTGTTGGCCGTCGGAACGGCCCATGCCGCGTCGCACGGCAGCCAATGCGACCAATCCTGATGCCCGACCTTAAGCGCACCATCGATCAGCAGCGCGCGGAAGCCGGAGCAGTCGACGAACAGGTCGCCTGCGATACGCCGACCATCGGCGAGGCGAACCGCGCCGATACCGTCCTCGTGTGGTTCGACCGCGTCGACACGCCCTTCGATCCGGACGACGCCGCGCGCCTCGGCATAGTCGCGCAGATAGGCCGCATAGAGCGCTGCATCGAACTGATAGGCGTAGGAATAGGTCGATCCGATCGAACGCGGATCATCGAGAGGTGGAGCGAAACGGTTGTCGCGGGCAGCGACGATCGGCAGCGAGCACGCCTCCAGCCCCGGCATGTCGCGAGCGTCGTCTTGCGTCGCGTGCAGCCAATGCTGGTGGAACGGTAGACCGTCAATGTCGTGTCCGAAATCGCCGAACGGATGGATGTAGCTGTCGCCGAGCCTACTCCAATCGCGGAATTCGATGCCGAGCTTGAAGGTCGCATTTGTACGACGAATAAAGTCCGATTCGTCTATACCCAATCTTTGATTAAAAAACCGGATGTGAGGGACGGTCGCTTCGCCGACGCCCACCGTGCCGATCTCCTCGGATTCGATCAGTGTCACGTCGGCAAGTCGGCCGGCGAAACTCATGGCTAATGCGGCCGCTGTCATCCAACCGGCGGTACCGCCACCAACGATTACCACTTGCATCCGGGCGCCCATGGCCAATCGTCATCCCCCCAGTGTTGTATCAAAGCAACTACTTGCTCATTTCCGAGCGTTCTTAACGTTTTATGTAGCTGTTACATTCGCGTGACGCTACCTCACCCGGCAGATAAAGCGCGCCAACAAATGATAGCGCTATCTGTAAAAGGGGATGCCGATCGTCATGACCACCGTGAATATCCTAGTTGCGTCGCGTCGTATTGGTGCTTTGAAAGGCGGAGCATCGTTGATTGCGCTGTGCCTGGCCGCGGCACCGCAAGCGCTGTCCGCCCAGCAATCCGACTCCCTTTCCGCGCCGAGCACGCCGACTCCCAACGCGATCGAGCGTACCGCACCTTCAGATCGTGTCTTGGCGCCGAGTGCCGGCACTGCTGTCGGCACCGGCGGATCCGGGCAAGCACAGCCGTCCGCGAACGCACAGGTTCCGTCGGGTGGCGCCGTGCCGACGCAGGCCGAGCAATCCACTGCCACCCCGCAGGAAGAGGCCGCCAGCCAGGACATCGTCGTCACCGGTATTCGCCGCAGCTTGCAGAGCGCGCAGGCGATCAAGAAGAATTCCGAAGTCGTCGTCGATTCGATTTCGGCCGAGGATATCGGTGCATTGCCGGATCGTTCGGTGACCGAAGCGTTGCAGCGCGTTCCGGGTGTATCGATCAGCCGGTTCTCGGCTGGCGTCGACCCGGATCACTTCTCGACCGAAGGGTCGGGCGTCACGGTTCGCGGCCTGAGTTACACGCGCTCGGAGATCAACGGACGCGACTCGTTCAGCGCGAACAACGGTCGCGGCTTGTCGTTTGCCGACGTGCCGTCCGAGCTGTTGGGCGGCGTCGATGTGTTCAAGAGCCCGTCGGCCGATATGATCGAAGGCGGTATCGGCGGTACGGTCAACCTGCGGACGCGTCTGCCGTTCGACTCCGTCGGGTTCGCCATCGGTGGCACGCTGGAGAACAATTACGGCGACTTCGTCAAGAAGTCGGCGCCGACCGTATCGGTGCTCGCCAGCGACCGCTGGGAAACCGGCATCGGCGATTTCGGTCTGCTCGGCAGCTTCGTCCGCTCACAGGTCCGCAGCCGCGCGGACAGCGTGCAGATCTCCAATTGGGGCGAGCGTCCGGAGGGGACGAACGGCGTCTTCTATCAGCCCAGCAACATAGATCCGAACAATCCCAACTCGATCATCGCGACCCCCGCAACGGCGGAGTCGGCAGCGGTGACGGTGCCGTTCGCCCGCACGACCTATCTCCCGCGCGGTGCCGCGATCCGGAGCCAGGAATTCGATCGTACGCGCTATGGCTATTCGGCCGCCGGTCAGTGGCGGAGCCCCGACAGGTCGATGACCGCGACGGCACAGTTTCTCCGCACGGACTCGCGCGAGGCCTGGACCGAGAATTCGATCGAAGTGGCGACGGACAACGTGCTGGCGGCGGGCGATACGCAGCCTTTCCCCGGCACGAGCTTTACCTTCGACGACGACAACGTCTTCACCAGCGGCCTGATCACCGGCCCCAACGGCTTCCGCGCAGACCAGACCGCACCTGCCGATATGCGGACGCCGACCAACGGCCTGCAGAGCAACAACATCGCGCGCGGCAACCAATCGCGATTCCGCACCAACGACGCGAGCTTCAACTTCAAATGGCAGGCGACAAGCCGGTTGGGCGTCAACGTCGACTATCAGCATGTCTGGTCGCAGGTGAAGGTAACCGACCTGACGGTATGGGGCACGAGCTATCAGAACGCGGATATACGTCTGAACGGCAACGATCCGGCCTATGTGAACTTCGTGCCGGTCGCCAACGAGCCCAACAACTACCAGAATGCCGCGCACCCCAGCTTAACCGATCCCTATAACAACTTTTACCGTGCTGCGATGGATCACATCGAGGACAGCAAGGGCAACGAGGATTCGGCGCGTATCGACCTCGATTACTCGTTCCCCGAGGACAGCTGGCTGACGTCGATCCGTGGCGGTTATCGATTCTCCGACCGTCAGAACGATGCGCGTTCGACGGCGTACAACTGGGGCGTGCTCAGCGAGATCTGGGGCGGGGGTACCGTCCCGGCGCCGACCGCTGCCGATCCCAACGCGACCGCATCGGTCGGTTCGGGCGGCCCCGTCTGGTTCGATCGGCCGATCGACGGCAATCCGGCGACCCGTGACGCCGGCCAACTCGGTCCGCAACAGGCGTTCCTCTACGACAACTTCTTCAGGGGTCAGGCGAACGACGCGTCCAATGGCGGGCGCGTGTTCATACCGGGAGGCTTCCTCCAGGATTACGGCGCCGCGACCCAGGCGATCACCCAGATTGCCCAGGAATGGCGGAACTTCACGAGCAACCTGTCGGGCGCCAATGGCTGGGTTCCGCTGGCCGGGCGGGCTGGCGCAGTGGCCGGCACGCCGTTCCTGCCCGGTGAGATCAATCCGGTCAGCGAGCGCAACAATGCCGCGTATCTTTCCGTGCGGTTCGGCAACGACCTATCGAACGGGTGGAACCTGAGCGGCAATGTCGGCGTGCGCTACACGAAGACGCGCCGGATCTCGTCAGGCTTCTACTCGTTCCCGCAACAGTCGTTCAGCTGTCCGACCTTGACGCCGGAGGAGATCGCAACCGGTGCGACCGTATCTCGTTTTTGCGCCTTGCCGCAGGCCACACAGGCGGCAGCGGCGGCATTTCAGAACGGTGCGTTGTCGCCAGTCGCCGCGAGGCTGACCTACGACTATGTCCTGCCGAGCTTCAACATCAAGCTGGCGGTCGGCAGCGGCATTCAGTTCCGTGCAGCCTTCACCAAGAGCGTCGCGCCGCCAAACTTCGACCAGACCCGGGCGTTCTACAATGTCGGCCTCAACACGAGCGACCAGAACATCCTGTTCAACGGCGGGCCGATCGCGAACTTCACCGTGGGCAACCCGTATCTGAAGCCCGTGCGTGCCGACAATTACGACCTGACCGCCGAATGGTATTTCTCGAACGTCGGCCAGCTGACGCTGTCGCTGTTCAAGAAGAATCTGTTCGGCGTGCAGACCAACAGCTTGCAGCGTCAGACCTTCACGAACAACGGCGTGAGCTTTGACGGTATCGTGACGACCCCGCTGAACTCGACCGATACGGGTCGCTTGAAGGGACTCGAACTCGGGTACCAGCAGACGTACGACTTCCTGCCCGGCATGCTGGCCGGGCTCGGCTTCTCCGGAAACTTCACGTACATCGAATCGTCCGGCGTGCCGCAACAGACCCTCGACCCGAACGATCCGAACGTTACCGCAGGTATCATTTCCAACATCGATACGGCCGGTCTGCCGTTGCAGGGTCTGTCCAAATACCAGGTCAACGTGGGGCCGTTCTATCAGCGCAACGGATTGGAAGTACGCGCCGCCTATAATTGGCGTTCGAAGAACCTGCTCACCATTCGTGACGTGATCGTGCCGAACTCACCGGTGTTCGCGGAGTCCTATGGTCAGGTCGACGCCTCGATCTTCTACTCGATCACACCTTCGGTGCGGATGGGTTTCCAGGGCGTGAACCTGACGAACTCGATCACGCGGACGTCCTATGTGATCAACGACGACCTGCTGACGCGACCACGCAACTGGTTCATCAACGATCGCCGCTTCACCTTCTCGATCCGCGTCGCGATCAAGTAGCGCGGATGCCGGCTGACCGGAGTGGTCGGCCGGCTATCATCTCCCCCCTTGGGGCGCCCCGTCGTACGGAGCGCCCTTTTTTCGGTCAGCGGCGCGGTGCGGCGGCGAAGGCGGCGGCGATCGCGGCGTGCATCGGCTTGGGCGCGAAGGCGGCGTCGTAGGGGCAGGGGCGGCGGCGGGCCTTGTCCTTGCGAGGCTCGAACCCCTCGATCCAGCTGTAGCGGTCGGTCATGCCCCAGAGGAGCACGTCCTTCAGCGCCGGGTAGGCGAACATGAGGTCGAGATAGCCTCGGGTGAAGTCGGCTACGCCTCGGTCGCGGATCGCGACATCGGCGGGGAGATCGTTGTCGCGGACGTCGAGTTCGGTGATGACGATGGCATAGCCCATCGCGGTGACGGCATCGATGAAGCGGCGCCATTCGCCTTCGAGCGCGGCGATCGTGGCGCGGGTGTCGGTGCCCTGCGTGACGAGGTGCGACTGGACGCCGAGCGCATCGACCGGAACGCCGCGGGCCTTGAACCCCTCGAGCAACTTGAGGACGCCGGCGCGGTGCTGCGCGTTGCCCGGTTCCCAGCTCATATAGTCGTTGTAGACGAGTTGCGCATGCGGGGCCGCGGTGCGCGCGGTGCGGAAGGCCAGGTCGAGCGTCGCCTCGGGGCTGCCGATCGCGCGGGAGAGGGCGGTATCGTACAGCGTGCCGTTGGCGGGGGTGACGGCTTCGTTGACGACGTCGTAGCTGGGGATGCGGGTGCCGTAGCGCTGGCACACCGTGGTGATGTGGCGGACGAGCAACTGTTCCGCCGCGCGCGCGGGGGTGGCGCCGAAGTCATGGCTCTCCTCCCATTTCGGCATCCACTTGGGCTGGTGCCAGAGGAGATTGTGGCCGCGTACCGGAAGTGCGTTGGCGTCGGCCCACGCCATCATCGCGTCGAACCGGGTGAAGTCGAAGGTCGTCGCGCTCGGGCGGAGCGCCTGCCACTTCATCTCGTTCTCCGCGACCAGCAGCCCGCAGTCGCGCTTCAGCAATTTGGCATAGGCGGGGTTGGCGAACGAACCGCGGTCGGCGCCGGGTTCTCCCCATGCGAAACAGGAGCCGAGGCGCATGCCCTTGGCCGCAGCGAGCGATTGCAGGCTGCCGTCCGTAGCCGGCGCTGGGCGCAGGATCGACCGTGCCTGAGCATGTGCCGTCGTGCCCGCGGTGGCGGCGAGCCCCGCCAGCATTCCCAGTCCGTCCCGTCGTGTAATGTCCACGAAGCATCCTCTTTATATTTTTGTGATAGCGCTATCGTTGTGAGATATCAGGACGATGTCAATCGGTTACCGGTCTGCGGAGGCTTGCGCGCAGCCAAGCCGCAGGCGGGTGACGGGGCGGGCGGCATGATCTAGATCGACGTCATGGCTGGGTTCTTCGATCATCTCGTGCCGGCGAAGCGCTGGACGCCGTCGCGGTACCGCGCGTTGTTGCGTGCGCGGGGGCCGCGGTCGGTACAGTTCCGGACGCGTGCGGCGATCCTGACGGGGGCGATCCTGGTCGGGGTGGTAGCGACGCTGTTCGCCGAAGCGGCGGACTGGGCGGCGGAAATGTTCGCCGGATACGCGCAGAGCTGGCACTGGTTGCCGCTGTTGACGACGCCGCTGACGTTCATGGGACTGGTCTGGCTGACCCGGCGGTATGCGCCGTTCGCGCGGGGGTCGGGCATTCCGCAGGTGATCGCGTCACAGGCCGACCCGAACGAGGCGACACGGACGCTGATCTCGCCGCTCACCGTCGCCGCCAAGGCGGTGCTGACGATCGGCGCCGTGCTCGGCGGTGCGTCGGTCGGGCGCGAGGGGCCGACCGTCCAGCTTGCCGCGGCGGTGATGGGCGCGACCCACCGGCTCGTCCGCGTACCGCTTAGGGGCGGGGTGCTGATCGCGGGTGGTGCGGCAGGTGTCGCGGCCGCGTTCAACACGCCGCTCGCCGGGCTGTTGTTCGCGATCGAGGAACTGGCGTCGGCGTACGAGCAGCGCGTGACGTTGCTGGTACTCGCCGCGATCGTCATCGCCGGAATGGTCGCGCAGTCGGTGCAGGGCGATTACATCTATTTCGGCGCGATCGGCGCCCACCTGCCGCTGCTGTCGGCACTGTTGGTGGCGCCGATCGCGGGGATCGCCGGCGGAATGGCCGGTGGCCTGTTCTCCCGCACGTTGCTGGCGATGGCGCTGAGCCGCAATCGGCTAACGACGTGGACGCGCGCGAACCCGGTCAAGTTCGCAGGGGCGTGCGGCGCCGTCGTCGCGGTGCTGGGCGTCTTCACCGGCCTGACCTGGGGAACGGGCTATTCCGCGGCGCGCGCGATGATCGTCGGCGTCGATGCCCCCCTATGGTTCGGACCCGCGAAGTTCGTCGCGACCGCCGCGACCGCGATCGCAGGGTTGCCGGGCGGGATCTTCGCGCCGTCGCTTGCGGTCGGTGCGGGCGTCGGCAATCTGCTCCGCGAAATCTTTCCCGGCGAACCCGCGAGCGCGATCGTGATCCTGGGCATGGTCGCGTATTTCGCGGGCGTCGTCCGCGCGCCGCTGACCGCGGTCATCATCCTGTCGGAGACGACCGCCAGCCGCGGACTGATGCTGCCGATGTTCGCGACCGCGTTCATCGCCGACGCCGCCAGCCAATGGGTCTGTCGCGAAAAGCTGTATCACGGGTTGTCGAAGACGTTCGCGATGCCCGAAACATCGAAAGCGACTTAGGGCCCGAGCCGCCGAAAGCGACTTAAGGCCCGATATCGATCGCTTGCGCCTCGGCCCGTTTGGCGGAGGCTTTGACGAAGCCGAGCTGCTCCGCGATCGGATCGTTCCAGCCGTAAGGATCGGTCCGAAACGCGACCTTGCCGAAATCGTCGACATAGACGTTGTGATACAGCAACCGGACCGGGATGCGGCGGGGCAGGGGGACGAAGCTCGTCTCGCCCGAGTCCTGCGCGGTCTGCCAGGCCTCGCCGACGCCTTCGTCCTCCGCGAGTATGCGCGCGAACCCAAGCGCATCCTCGACCCGGACGCAACCATGGCTCAGATGACGCTGGCTCCGGTCGAACAGCCCCGGCGCGGAGGTGTCGTGCAGGTAGATCGCCTGGTCGTTCGCCATGTCGAACTTGACCATGCCGAGCGCGTTGCTAGGCCCCGGCTGCTGGACGATCCAGCCATCGCGGACGACCATGTTATGCTCGGCGAGATAGTCTTCGCCGACATTGGCCATCTCGCCGTTCTGGATCGATTTCGGCACGGTCCAGGTCGGGTTCGCGACGAGGCGATAGATCGGCGACGACAGCGCCGGCGTCTCGCGACCGGGTTCGCCGACGATGACCTTGCGCTGATCGATCATCGTGCCGTCGCGGTAATAGCGAAGCTGCGCGGCGGCGGTGTTGACGTCGATCCGGGTGGCGGGCGGCGTTCGTGCCAGCCATCGCCGCCGTTCGAGCCCGACCGCAAGCGCCCGAGCACGGTCGCCCGCGCCGAGGTTGAGCACCTTCAACGTCTCGGGTCCGACCACGCCGTCTGCAGCGATGCCGTAGTCGGTCTGGAGCCCTTTCAGCGCCTCGGCCATCGCTTGCGTGTAGATCATTGGTGCCGTGGTCGTCGGCGTGAGGGGCGTCGGCGCGAGGGGCGTCGGCGCGGTTGCCGTCGGTGAAAGGGGCGTCGGTACGGGCGCTACGGCGAGCGGGTCGGTCGACGATGGCAGATACCCGCTCTCGACGAGTTGCTCGACGATCGTGGCGACGCGCGCGTCCCGGTTGCCGACGCGGATCACGCCGGAGGGGATCGCCTGCACCGGGGTCGCGGTCGATGCCTTGGCGCTGAACGCGAGATACGCGTCGGAGAGTTGCTTATACTCGGCATCCTGCGGCGCGAGGCCGTCGAACCAAGCGACGAGGTCGCCCTTCGCCAGCGCGCGGGAAAGGCCGGTGGCGAGATCGACCTTGGGCCGGGGCAACGTGTAGACCTGATGCAGCGAGGCGGGATCGATGCGGCCGTGCGCGAGGGCCCCCGCATAGTCGAGCGCAGCCTTGGTCCGCGCCGCATCGTCGATGGGCGAGGCGCCTTCTGCGGATGCGGGGAGGAACTCGACCCGATCGAGGCCGTGTCGCGCACGGTCGGCGAGGATTTGATCGAAGGCCGCAATGTTTGCCGCAGTCCAAGCCGCCTTGGCCGGAGTGGCCTTGCCCACTGCCTTTGATGCGGGTTTCGATGCAACGCGAGGCGGGCTCTCTGCTGCAATTTTTGTCGGGGCGATGGGCTTGGGCGCCGGGGCAAATCCACCGAGCGCCAGGACCAGGACCGGCATGCAACCCGAAGCGAACCGCAGCCGTAAAGTTCGTACTGTCATGCGTGGATAACGTTTGGACCGTTCGATCGGCTCACATGCGTGACGGATTTCCCGGTTCCGGGGTTCGGTCTCCCCTCGATCAGCCGAAATCGAAGACGCCGCCGGGCGGTGCTGCGACGAACTTCTCGCGAGGTATCGCGGCGGCGGTCAGTGCCTCGGCCAGCGCGATTTGGGGGGCGTCCCGGGCTTCGTCGGTCAGCTGGAACGTGCCCCAGTGGATGCCGAGCGCGTGTTTCGCGTCGACCTCGGTGAAGATACGCACCGCCTCGTCGGGATCGACATGCTGCCCGGCCATGAACCAGCGCGGGGCGTAGGCGCCGATCGGGATCAGTGCGACGTCGGGCGCACCGAGACGCTCGCTGATTTGGCCGAAGATCGCGCCATTGCCGTACGCGGTATCGCCCGCGAACCAGATCGCGCCGGCCGGCGTGTCGAGCCAGTGCCCGGCCCATAGCGCCATCCGGACGTCGCTCGGCCAGCGGTTCGCCCAGTGATAGGCGGGGGTGATCGTGATGGTGATGCCATCGCCGATCAACAGGCGGTCCCACCAGTCGCCGACGACGCATCTGGCTTCGGGCACGGCGGCGCGCAGGATCGTGTCGTTGCCGAGCGGCAGGACGAACTGAGGCGCATGTGCCGCCTGAAGCCGGCGCAGGGTGGCGACGTCGAAATGATCGTAATGGCAGTGGCTGATGAGGACCACGTCGATCGGCGGCAGGTCGTCGAACGCGATGCCGGGCGCCGTCACGCGCTTCGGTCCGGCGAACGAGACGGGGCTCGCGCGCTCAGACCAGACCGGGTCGGTCAGGATGTTGAGCCCCGCCACCTGGATCAGCAACGAGGCGTGACCCACCATCGTAATGCGGATCCCGTCCACGCGCGCGTTGGGCTTAACAGGGGTGACGGGCACCGAGCGCGGCCATGTCGCCGCGCCGCGCCCGAGCTTCCATCGCAGCACGTCCTTGAGGCCGCGGTCCGTCGGCGACTGGCCCGGATTGAAGAACCGGACGCCATCGAAATGGTCGGACGGGGGACCCTGGTAATAGCGGTTCTGCGGCATGCGCCTGCCTATTCCCAAGTCCCCCGGCCGCCCAGATGCTACTTGGCGTTCTTCACGTATTTGTCGAACCACGCGATCGACCGCTGGCGGACGTCCGCGGACTGTTCGGGGCCCGTCACGCAGTGGCCGGCGTCGGGATAGATCACCAGGCTGACCGGCACGTTGCGATCCTTCAGCGCGTGCCACCATTCGATCGACTGGGTCGGCGGTACCTCGATATCGCGCTCGCCGACATAGATGAACGTGGGCGTCTGGGCGGTCTTCGCGTGATAGATCGCCGAGACGTCCTCATACGCCTTCATGTCGTCGTACATCGACTTGCCGAAGAACGGCAGCAGCCACTGGTCGATGCCGTTGGTGCCGTAATAGCTGACCCAGTTCGACAGGCCGGCGCCCGCGACGATCCCCTTGAAGCGGTTGGTCTGCGTGTTGGCCCACATCGCCATGAACCCGCCATAGCTGCACCCGCCAAGACCGAGGCGCTTGTCATCGACCGGGGCAACGCGCTCGACCGCATCGACGCCGGCCAGCACGTCGCGCAGATCGCCACCGCCGAAGTCGCGCTTGTTCGCGGCCGTGAACGCCTCGCCCTGGCCGTAGCTGCCGCGCGGATTGGGCAGGAAGACGTAGTAACCGGCTTTGACGAGTGCGGCGTTCAGCGAGGTCGGATAGAGATAGCTGGGTGTCGAGGCCGCCGCCGGACCGCCGTGGACGATCGTAATCATCGGCGCCTTGCCGGTTGGCGTGGTGCCCAAGGCGGTGCGGGGTGCGAGCAGCCAGCCCTGAACGTCGAAGCCCTCGTTCTTCCAGCTGATGCTGCGGGCGGCGGCGAGTGCGGGCATCGCGTCGTTATCGTGCGTGATCTGCTTCACGCCCTGCTCGCGGGAACCGAGCGGGCCGGCGTAGATCGCCGGGGCGTGTTCGTAATCCTGCACCACGGCGGCGGCGATCCGGCCGTCGGCGGAGAACACCGCGCGGCCGTCGCCTGCGCTCGAGCTTGCCGGCTTGGCGAAGCCCGGCAATACCGGCTGGCCTGGGGTGAGCGTGCCGAACTGCATCTGGTCGCCGGCGAGCGTCACCGTGCGCAGGCCTCCGCGGGTCCAGGCGATCGTGGTGACCGTCGACTTGGCGCCGGCAGTGACGTTGCGCGGCGTGCCGCCCGCGAGTCCGACGGTGAAGACGTCACCGCCGATCGAGCCGAAATCGCTCATCAGGCCGCCGACATAGGCGACGGTGCGGCCGTCGGGTGACACGCGCGGCTGGTTGATCTGCGTCGCCGGCTTGGCGATCGAGCGGACCGCGCCGGTCTGCGCATCGATCGCGTCGAGCGTCGCTACCCACCAGTTGTTGTCGCCATTGCCGAGCGCGGTGGTCGCGACGAACCCGCGGCCGTCGGGCGTCCAGTCATATTCGTAGACGTAGCGACCCGCGGGCGAGAGCGGCGTGACCGTCGTGGCGGCCTTGGCGATGTCGAACACTGCGAGGCGTTGCTCGTCGCTCTTCTCGCCGATCTCGCCGATCATCCGGATGCCGGCCTGCGTCGCGCCAGACTCCTTGGCGGCACCGAGCGTCATCAGCAGCGCGATCCGCTTGCCGTCGGGTGACACGCGCGGGGTCTGGGCGATGCCCGCGATGGTCGCGACGGTGCGCGTCGTCTTGGCGTCGGCATAGGTCAGCCGGACATTGCCCGCCGCGCTGTCGCGGACCAGGAACACGAGGTCGCCATTGGGGGCGAAATTGAGCCCGGCATAGCTGCACGTCGCGCACGGATCGATCGTCCGCAGCACGCGTCCGTCGGCGACGCTGCGGAGCGTCACCACCCCGTGCGCACCGCTGCTCTCGATGGTCGCGGTGCGATCGCCCGCGGGGGACAGCGCGAGCCCGCCATATTGATGAAGCGTCTGCGCCGAAGCAGGCGCGGCGGTCGCGAGGAGAAGGGCGGCAGTGACGGTAAGGCGCATCGGGGGCTCCGGCAAAACGGCGGTCGCTCCTGCTTAGCGGGTCGCCGACGTGCGGCAAGCGGTCTGGCGGTGGGGGGGATTGCGCCCGGCTATCGGCGTCGAATGGGGGCGTTTGGCGGCCGGAGGATAGGGTACGGGCGGACAGCGTCAGGGCGGGCGCTTGGCACGGTACTACTGTTGGGTACGGAGCATCTGAAACCGGCGCTGGCTGGTCGCTGACATCGCAGCTGGTGGCTGCCGTGGCATGGATATCTGGGTCCTGTGGTACGGCCCGACTACGCGTTATCCGGATATTCGGATCCCGAACGCGATCTAATCCAAACGCAGGGCCGTTCAGTTGCAGTCGTTCCCTAGGTGTCCGCTTTTCTCGGGGTTTCGTCCTGCTATGTCGTCGATCGGTTGCTAGCGCCGACGCTTGACCAAGACGGGGCGTTCACCGGCGATCGATGCTTTGAACCCGCCAAAACCGGACTGTTTGATGATGACCGCCGTGCCGGGACGGGGTGGGAGCGTCAGCGGCTCGATCGTTTCCCACACCGTGTTGTTGGCCAGCTGGATCAAGAACCGCGCATAGGTCGACGGAGTCACGCCCGTGATCGTCGTCTTCACTTCGGTCACTCTCGTCAGCTGGTCCGCCTCGCCACCACCAAGCGGATTTTTTGCTGCATCTGCGAGGCCGAAACGCTGCTGCTTGCTCGCCACGACCGTCGCGCGATCCAGCGCCAACAAGCTGCCGGATTTGCGCGCGCTCGCGATCTGGCGAGCGGCCGCATCAAAGCAGGCCAACCGGGCCGAATCGGCTGCGACCTCCTGGCATTCGGCAAGAACGTCCAGTGTCTTCGAAGAGGCCGGATCGGCCACGACGGTCGCGCCCGTACGAGAGGAAATGCCTGTAAAAGCCAGGAGTGCAAGCGGTACGCAGAGGGGGGTAAATGACGCATTGAACAATCTCGATGCAGGTAAAGGACAGGAATGTCCCGGACGGGACCATCTACAGACATTATGTTGCGCTTATGTCACGCCGCCGTCGTAAACAGAATTAAAAAGGACCGAATCGACGATATTTGTTGCGATGCGCCATTCACGGTCGGTACATCTCCCCCAGAACCGGTTTTGTCCGGGGAGAAATGCACGGCGCAACCGCCGGCAAAAAGGGGCCAATATGACATCTGCTGCTCGTGCACACTTGCTTGCGACCACGCTTCTCATGGGAGCGGCAACGCTCGCCACGCCAGCGTTCGCGCAGGTCCAGGGTGACAATTCGGGGATCCGCGCTGGCGGCGCGACCGCGACCCAGGCGACCACGCCAGGCGCGAATGCTCAGGGCGAAGTCGGCATGACGACGTCGGAAGCAGCGCCCTCTGAGGAAAACAGCCAAGGCGACATCGTCGTTACCGGCTCGCTGATCAAGAACCCGGCACTGATCGCATCGGCACCGGTCACCGTGATCGGGCAGGAGGAAATTCAGCTTCGTCAGTCGAACACCGCAGAAGACGTTCTGCGCACGCTCCCAGGCGCGACTCCGAGTATCGGTTCGGCTGTGAACAACGGCAATGGCGGCGCATCCTACGTCGATCTCCGCGGCCTCGGTTCGTTCCGCAACGTCGTGCTGATCGACGGCAACCGCATCGCGCCATCGGGCCTGCTGGGCCGCGTCGATCTTAACAATATTCCGCTCGCGCTGGTCGAACGCGTTGACTCGCTGACCGGCGGTGCCGCCACCACCTACGGTGCCGATGCCGTTTCTGGCGTCGTCAACTTCATTACCCGGTCGGATTTCTCGGGTATCGATGCATCGGTATCGAACCAGATCACCGAGCGTGGCGACGGTGCTTATTTCCGCGGCGACATCACGATCGGCGCGAATTTCGACGACGGCCGCGGCAATGCAGTGTTCTCGGTAGGCTATCAGCAGTCTGATCCCGTCTATCAGGGCGAGCGCGACTATTCGATCCAGAACTACGACTCGTTCTCGGGCGCATCGAGCGGCTCGGGCACGACGACTCCGTCGGTGTTCTCGCTGGGCGGGCGTCGCCAGATTAATCCGGCCACCGGCGCATTGACGTCGACTGTCACGCCGTTCAACTTCAACCCGTACAACATCTTCCAGACGCCGTTCGAGCGTTTCAACATGTACGGCGCGGGCCATTACGCGGTTTCGGACACGGTCGAGGTCTATACGCGCGGCCTGTTCTCGAAGAACACGGTCAACACGATCATCGCACCGTCGGGCGTGTTCAATTCGTCGATCGTCGTTCCGCTGTCGAACCCGTATCTGCCGGCGGCAGCGCGGTCGCAGTTTTGCGCCGCCTCGGGAATTACCGTTGCGCAGTGCGCTGCGGCATCGACCGCACTCCTGCCAACCGACCCCAACTTTCGCACAATCACGACCAACCTCGCGCGTCGCACGACCGAAGTCGGACCGCGCATCTCCAATTATCAGACGACCATCTTCGATTATCGCGCTGGCGTGAAGGTAGGCCTGACGGACGGCATCAAGCTGGACGTATCGGGCGGCTATGGCGAATCCGAGAATACGCAGACGCTGCAGGGCTATGTCCTGACGTCGCGCGTGCGTTCGGCGGTCTACGCGACCAATACCACGACCTGCCTGACTGGCGCACCACAGGGTGCCGCAATTGATGCCGGCAGCGGCTGTGTCCCGCTCAACGTCTTTGGCGCCGACGGTTCGATCACGCCTGCGATGACCAACTACATCACGGGCGAGAGCACGTCGACGGTCCGGACGTCGCTGGCTCAGGCCCGTGCGGTCCTGAACGGCGATTTCGGCTTTGCATCACCGTTCGCAACCGACGCGATCGGTTTCGCCGCCGGTGGCGAGTACCGCAAGTATCGCGCATCGCAGCGTTCGGACACGCTGGCGCAGACGGCAGGCGAGTTGGGTGGTGCCGGTGGTGCTGCACCGAACATCGACGGCGGCTATGAAGTGAGCGAAGGCTTCGGCGAGCTCATCGCGCCGCTGATCCAGGACAAGCCTTTCTTCCGGAGTCTGACGCTCGAAGCCGGCGCGCGCTATTCGCACTACAAGGTGTTCGCGAATTCGGCACCGACCTTCAACACGACGACCTACAAGGCAGGCGGAAGCTGGGAGCCGGCAATGGGCCTCAAGGTACGCGGCATGTACCAGCGCGCCGTACGTGCGCCGAACATCAGCGAGCTGTTCTCGCCGGTGAACACGGGCCTGACCAACTTGGCGACGGATCGGTGCGCCGGCTCCGCACCAGTGGGCAACGCAGACCTCCGCGCGGTGTGCCTCGCCCAGGGTGCACCCGCGTCGACAATTGGCCTCATCGCCATTCCGACCGCAGGCCAGGCGAACATCACGTCCGGTGGCAATCTGGACCTGCGTCCCGAGAAATCGGACAGTTACACGCTCGGCGTCGTACTGCAGCCCACGCAGTTCGTGCCCGGCCTGTCGATCACGGTCGATTACTACAACATCAAGATCAAGGGAGCGATTTCGCAGTTCGCACCGGGCGACATCATCTCGGCGTGTTTCGACAACATCAACGCCGCCAGCGCGACCAGCCCGGCCTGCCTTGCGATCTCGCGCAACCCGGTTACGGGCGGTCTCGATGGCGATCCTGCAACGACGCGTGGCCTGCTTGCCGCGATCTCGAACCTCGGCGTGGTCAAGACGGATGGTATCGATCTCGGGGTGAACTATCGCACGCCGATCACAGAAGGCGTCAAGTTGGCGCTGGCCTTCCAGGGCAACTGGTCGAAATCGTCCAAGTTCCAGGCGGCACCTGGCCTGCTCAACCGTGAGTGCATCGGCTTCTACTCGGTCAACTGCGGTGGCGCGGCAAGCGCGGTTGCGGGGGGCTCCGGGTCGATCCAGCCGGAATTTACCTGGAACACGCGTGCGACGTTGACGTTCGCCGACAACATCGACGTGTCGGTACTTTGGCGCCACATCGACGGCGTCCGCCAGGAGCCGGACGATATCGCCAACGGCAACGGCGAGGCGTTTGTCGGTAACCTCACGGGCGGCGCGTTGGCTGGCCAGAGTGTGGACTTCACGCGTATCCCGTCGTTCGACTACTTCGATCTGGCGACCCGCATCGGCATCGCCGAGAATTTCGACCTGACCATCACCGTCAGCAATCTGCTCGACAAGCAGCCGCCACTCGTCGGCTCGACGGTGGGTTCGACCAGCTTCAACAGCGGCAACACCTATCCGTCGACCTATGACGCGCTGGGCCGTCGCTTCTCGGTTGGTGCGCGCCTGCACTTCTAGGATCCGCGCCGATCCGAACTGGAAGGGTGGCTTTTCGGAGCCACCCTTTTTTTTGTCTGCGCAAGACCGGCCGATCGATGATTGGGGCTCGTTGCGATACCGACGCAATTCGATACACGGGCGGTTGGGTCACCTGACGACAGGGCCCAGGAGGCAGTCGCGCTGGCGGCTCTCAGCCCAGCAACGGTAGAGGTGGATCCAGCGCTACGCCGGCACCGCGCGCGACCGCTTCGGCCCAGACCAGCACCTTGTCGATCTCGTCCCCATACAGCGCGGCGCCGTCGATCTGCTCGCGGGTGCGGTCGGCAGCGCGGTACGCCTTGCCGTCCTTTGCGTTGCGGCGGAACGCGTCGCTGCTGGCCAACGCGTCGATGGTGCCTGGATCGTCGGGCAAACCTAACAGCGTACAGATCGCCGCCAGCGCGGGGCGCGGCGAGGCGAGTAGCGTCTCGCTCTGCAACGATCGTACCCGCCCCGGAAATCGCGCCGCCAGCGAGGCGAACAGGTCGGCCTGCGCGATCCATCCGACCGCCGCGACTTGCAGGTCGGTCAGCCGGAAATAATCCTCAGGCGCAAAGCCGAGATCGACCATGCCGTCGGCGAGTTGCTTGGCGAGCAACTCGCGCACCCATAGCCGCCCCCACATCCCCTTGCGCGCGATCGACGTCAGGAACACCCGGAGCGGCGCGTAGAGCAGGATGGCCCGTGCCTCTGGGCGGATCGTCAACATCGTCGGCGCGAGTGCGTTAACGACGTTCGAGGGTTTGATGATCACCGCCTCGCCTGGCTGGAACGAGCGCGACAGGAGGGTAAGTGCGCCATCAAGCCGGTCCGCGATCAGGGCAGGGTTACCGCCTCGGTGGCGCCACCCAACCAAATCGTTGAGGATTACAGGCTCCTTCAGCGTGGAAGAAAACCCTACGCGGTCCAGTGCCTGCGCTAGCAATGTCGAGCAGCAATAGGCCGAATGAAAAATGAAATGGACCGGATCGACACGCTGGATGGCAGCGATGGCCTCGCGTCGCGCTACGACGACCGGGTTCGCGGCGGTGGGTAGATGTTCGTCGATCAGGAAGGTCGCTGCCGCGCGCATCGCCCGATGTGCGGCGACCAGATGAACGGCGTCGCGGTCCGGATCGTAGCGATGTGCGAGCCAGCAAGGATCGGCAATCCGTGCAGCATTGCCGGTCGTGCTCCTATCCGTGAGTGGAGCGTTTTGAGCTGGGTTTGTCATCGCAGCTGGATCGCATATCGCGCTCGGGTTCGCCACCGACCATGCACATTCCCAAACCGTCGGATTTCGATTGTGGGCCGACACAAATAGGGCATGATGCTGACCGTTACGAAATTTAAAAATGGGTGGAAGATATGAGGCAGATCATGATCGGGTTGGCATTCGCCCTCGTGGCGACCCCGGTTGTCGCACAGCAGCCGTCAGCAAAAACCGCCGTGACCGACAAGGCGCCCGTCAAGCCGGAGCGCATGATCTGCAAGCGATCTGCGCCGGCGGGATCGTTGATCGAAACGCGTCGTGATTGCCACACCCGGGCGGAATGGGGCCAGATCGCGCAAGCCGCTCGCGCGACGGGACAGGACATGGTCGATCGCTCCGCGACCGGCGGCCACTGAGCGAGCCTCACGGCCTTCATGAACACTTGCGAGACCGCGCGGTTGGACAGCTGCTGCGTGATATCGATCGCGCGCAACGTGCTGGCAACCGGGATCGGGCTGGCGCAGCGTTCCGCGAGATCCTGACGATCGCACCAGACCATCCCGTCGCGCTCAACGCGCTGGGGATGGCGGCACTCGGGCGCGACGACCACGCCGCTGCTGGGTATTTCGCGCGTGCAGCGGACGCCGATCCCGCCGCGGCGCCGCTCTGGATGAACCTGGCGAGCGCGTATCGCGGGCTTGGCGATGCCACGGCGGAACAGGCCGCACTGGAGCGGGCGCTGGCGCTCGACCAGCGTAATCTGATGGCAAACGTGCGTCTCGCCGAGCTGCACGACAGGATCGGCAATGTCGCGCAGGCGGCGTTCCGCTGGGGTGGGGTGGCGACGATCGTCCAATTGATAGCGGATCGATCGCCACCGCTCGAACAATTGCTGGCGCGAGCATCCGAGCGGATCGCGCTCCACACGCGCGTCCTCTCGGACGATGTCGACGCTGCGATGCAGCCGCTGCGGGCTGGCGCGAGTCCTGCGCAACGCCGGCGGTTCGACGCGTGCGTCGATGCGATGCTCGGGCGTCGGACGATCTATGCACCGGCGCCGCACGGGATGCATTTCCCATTCCTGCCGGCCGATGAATTCTTCTCGCGCGATCAGTTCGGGTGGCTCGCCGATTTCGAGGCGGCGACGCCCGCGATCCGTGCCGAGTTGGAGGTGCTGCTCGCCGAGCCATCGTCCGACTTCACGCCTTATGTCGCGATGCCGGCGGGCACGCCAGCCAATCGGTGGAGCCCACTCGATCGCTCGGACCAATGGAGCGCACGTTATCTGTGGCGCTACGGCGTCCGCGACGATGCGGTCTGCGCGCGCTGTCCGCAGACCGCGGCGATCCTCGATGCGCTGCCGCTGGCGGATATTCGGGGCCGCGCACCGACCGCATTTTTTTCCATTCTGAAGCCCGGCACGCATTTGCCGCCGCACACCGGGGTCAGCAACATTCGCTCGGTCGTGCACCTACCGCTGATCGTGCCCGACGGATGCGGGTTCCGCGTGGGCGGCGAGACCCGCGAATGGCGTGTCGGCGAGGCGTTCGTGTTCGACGATACGATCGAGCATGAGGCTTGGAACGATGGCGACACGATCCGTGCGGTTCTGATCGTCGATGTCTGGAATCCCCATCTGACGCGTGACGAGACAATCATGCTCCGTCACCTGTTCGGATCCCTTGGCAATAAGCTCGGCAACAGCGGAGATATCGTCGACTGAGCTCGGTGCCGACGGATTCCCGGCAGCGATGGGCTCAGCCCGCGTCGACCGCCGCGCCCTGATAGGTGTCGATAGCCTCGAAGATATCGGTCAACGCCGCGCGTTCGTCGGCAGTTAGTTCAGGCCGCCAAACCTCGAACAGGAGCACGATCCGCGAGTCCGTGCCGCGGTTCCACGCCTCATGCTCGAACGAATCGTCGAAGATCAGCATCTCACCGGTCTGCCACGCACGCGCCTCCGCGCCGACCCGCAGCCCGCATCCATCGGGTGCGATCAGCGGCAGATGACAGATGAGCCGCGTATTGAGCATTCCGTGATGTGGCAGGATGTGGGTGCCCGGCTTCAGCAACGAGAAGATCGCCATCGGCGAGCGGCCCGCGATCACTGGGATTGGTGCATGGTCAAGCGCGGCCATGGTGTGCGGGCAGGACGATGCGTTCGGTTCGACGCGCTCGCCACCGCGCCACAACTGGAACGCGCTCCAGCTTGGATCGTCGAGCAGCGGGTTGGCTGGCGCGGGGCGATCGGCCGTCGATTGAACATAGGGTGCGAAACCCTGTTCGGCGGCCACGACGCTTTCGAGTTCGGCGCGCATTTCCGCAGTTTGGGCTTCGATGGCGGCAACCCATGCGAACTCATCGCGCTCGAAGAACGCGCGTTGCGCAAGTCCGGGAAAATAGAACATCGACGGCTGTTGCAGATACAGGTCGCTCCGCCCGAGTAGCAGATCGAGCGCGTACCTGACGCGCCCGCCCGACGCGCCTGCTGTCAGACAAGTCCCGGCTAGTGCATCGCCGAGATGTTCTGCGAACCGTTTGGCGCAATCCGCCAAGAACGCCTCGCCCGCCCTCAGCATCGGCACGAGCGCAGGCGCGATCGTCGCATTCGGAAGCGCAGCGACGTTCAGCGCGGTCCGATAAAAAGATTGCGCCGCGCGATCGTCGCCACGTCGGACCTTAAGCGCGGCCATCGTCAACAGCGCAGCGAGATGGCGCGGTTCGGCTGCCAGGAACTGCACCAATGCCGTTTCCGCCTCATCGTCGCGGCCGAGCGATTGCGCCGCCTGAGCGATCAGGAACCACGGCGCGGGCATGCCCGGCGCACCATCGCGTAAAAGGGACAACATGTCATACGCGCGTTCCGCGTTACCGTTGCGGAGCGCGGCCATGCCGTCGCGCGCGAGCGATTCAGCTTGCGGCCGGGTCAGTTGCATTCCCTAGTCTACAGCGATGTGGGTGCGCATGCCAAGTGCGGCGGCTAAAGCAGCACTGCGATGACCCAGTCCCGCACGCGCAAACGCAATTGGCTTTGCATCAGTTCGGAAAGCCTCCTCCGCAAACGTACTTTAGCGACGCTGCTCAGTCAGACGCTCGTCTACCGCAGCAACTAGCGGGGTAGGGCGTCTCGCGTCGGCTGCCTTGGTTCGTTCGTCCATCACTGCCACCACCGGTTAGGAGGCTGCGGGGAGCGCGGCGCCCCGGCTACGCGCTTCACGCGATCGGTTCTTAACGACAGCCGCAGTTCGAGGTGTGCATTGTCGAACAGGCGGTAAACCCGGCGCCACCTAAAATGTGATCGCGGCGATAAGCATGCTCGAGCGACGCAGCGCGGCGATCCTTCCGCGGTCACGCAATGCGCGCATTCGATTGTGCTAAGGGCGTGAATTTTCTGATATGATACAGGAAGATCAATAGTTGGCTGGGGCGGCAGGGTTCGAACCTGCGCATGGCGGCATCAAAAGCCGCTGCCTTACCACTTGGCGACGCCCCAACAGAGGCGGCCTTATAGCGGGGCGGCGGCCTGTGAAAAGCCCTTGCGGACGTCAATCGGCGAGATGGTGCAGCCAGTTGTTCTCGTCGGGGGCGGTGCCGCGCTGGATCGAGACGAGCGCGTCGCGCATCCGCATCGTCAGCGCACCGGGAGCACCATCGCCGATCGTGAAGCGGCCCTCGGGACTCGCTACTGTACCGATCGGAGTCACGACCGCAGCGGTGCCGCAGGCGAACGCCTCGACCAGCCGTCCGCTCGCCGCGTCGGCGCGCCACTGGTCGAAGGTGTAGCCTTCCTCGCGGACCTCGATGCCGTTCGCGCGTGCGAGCGTCAGGATCGAGTCGCGCGTGATGCCGGGCAGGATCGTGCCGGTGAGGGCCGGGGTCGCCATGCTGCCGTCGTCGAACACGAAGAAGATGTTCATGCCGCCGAGTTCCTCGACCCAGCGGCGTTCGGCGGCATCGAGGAAGACGACCTGGTCGCAGCCGTTGCGGATCGCTTCGGACTGCGCGAGCAGGCTGGCCGCGTAGTTGCCGCCGCACTTGGCCGCGCCGGTGCCGCCCTGAGCAGCGCGCGTGTATTGCTGACTCACCCAGATCGACACCGTGGGTGCGCCGCCCTTGAAATAGGCGCCGACAGACGAGGCGAGCACCATGTAGAGATATTCGGCGGACGGCTTCACGCCGAGGAAGACTTCGGACGCGAACATGAACGGGCGCAGGTACAGCGCGCCGCCATTGCTTTCCGGGATCCAGTTCGCATCGGTCTTCACCAGCCGCTCGACCGATTCGAGGAACAGCTCGGTCGGCAGTTCGGGCATCGCGAGACGCCGCGCCGAATCCTGGAAGCGACGCGCGTTGGCCTCGGGGCGGAACAGCGCGGTGCGGCCGTCGGCGAGTCGATACGCCTTCATTCCCTCGAAAATCTCTTGCGCATAATGCAGCACCGACGAGGCCGGATCGATCGTCAGCGGCGCACGCGCGGTGATGCGCGCGTCATGCCAGCCCTCGGTCTCGCTGTAGCGGATCATCGCCATGTGATCGGTAAAGACACGCCCGAAACCGGGGTCGATCAGCCGCTTTGCACGCTCGTTTGCCTCTACCGGGGTCGCGTTGGGTTCGTGCCGGAAGGTTGCGGATTGCGCAAATGCTGGAGCGGACATCGAAAATCTCTCTCGTGGCGGGGTTGCCGACGACTACGGGCGATGTCTAAACCGGTCAACATGTCTGCCACAGCTTCGTCCGCTTCACCCCTGTTCCTTCGCGAACCCGAACTCCGCCGCGGCATGGAGCTGCTGTATTTCGGCTATAGTCACCTGACCCGATCGATCGATCAGGGGCTGGCCGAGGAGGGGCTGGGCCGCGCGCACCACCGGGCGTTGTACTTCATCGCGCGCAAGCCCGACATGACGGTGAGTGAATTGCTCTCGCTGTTGGCGATCACCAAGCAGTCGCTCGGCCGTGTGCTGAACGAACTCGCAGAGCGCAAGCTGGTCGAGACGCGGCCGGGCGAGCGCGATCGGCGGCAACGGCTGCTGCGGCTGACGGCCGAGGGTTCGAAGATGGAGCGCGAACTGTTCGAGGCGGCGCGGATACGGATGGCCGAGGCGTATGCCAGCGCGGGACAGAGCGCGGTGTCCGGGTTCTGGGCGGTACTCGAAGGACTGGTCCCCGAAGCCGACCGGTCGCAGGTTTTCGGCTTGCGCGGCTAGGGAGTCGGTACAAGGCAGGCGGGACAATTTGGCGTTGACGCCGCCGCCAGGACTGTGGCACTCGGCCGACCATCGAAAGCCGGTGCACGCACCGGAGCGACAGGCGTAGATCGCCATCCGCGGGTGTAGCTCAATGGTAGAGCTTTTGCTTCCCAAGCAAGTGACGAGGGTTCGATTCCCTTCACCCGCTCCATCGCGAACAGCGCTGAAAACCCCAGCCGACTTGGCCGTTCATCGTGGCGGCTCGCCGAGCAGTTTCGCCAGCGTCGGTTCGATCGCCTCGGCCATCATCCGCTGGCCGCGTGTGTCGGGGTGTAGAGGCTTGCCAGGCTGCGGCAGGCGCGGATCGTAGAACAGCGTATCGTCCAGCGTGCCGTCGGGTTTCCTGAAGATCGTGCCGATATCGAGGTAGGTGACACGGGGATCGCTCGAATAGCGCCGCGCCAGATACGTGTTCACGGCCGTATCGGTCGCCGATTTGGCGGGCGTGATCGCGCTCGGCAACAGTCCGAGCAGCAGGATCCTGGTGCCTGGCAGGCGGTGTTTCAGGTCGTCGACCACGGCGTCGATCCCTCTTTGCGCCTGCGACGCGGTACGACCGGCGGCGTTGGTGTCGTTGGTGCCGATCAACAACACGACCGCCTTGGGCCGGATGCCCGCCACTTCGCCGTGACGCAGCCGCCACAAGACGTGGTCGGTCAGGTCGCCGCTGAAGCCGAGGTTCAGCGCATTGCGGGGGGCGTAGAAGGTCGCCCAGATCGGTGCGAAATTCTCGTCAGGCGGTGCCGCCTTGTCGTAATTGTTGGTGATCGAGTCGCCGATCAGGACGACGGAAGGATTCGGATGTTGGGCAAGCGTGGCCAGGATCGCCGCATGCCGATCCGCCCACCATTTCAGGTTGAGGCGATCGGCCGCGACCGCCTTCGTGGCGGCGACTGCAGCCTGTGATGCGAGGGTCGGGGCTTCCGTACCGAGCAGGAGCGCCGTCAGCGACAGGATGATGGTTTTCATGGTTCTGCTCTCTTGCGTCCGGCGGACGGGTCGCTGGGTTCGTACCAGCCGAGTGCTTGTGAAATCCGGGTCGCGGTGCCTTTGAGCGCGACCAGCGCTTCATCCGCCGAGATATGCGGGGTTTCGTCGAGGACCTGGAGGAACGGGATGGTCAGTGCGGCGACGACATGGCCGTCAAAGCCGAAGATCGGGCAACTAATGTCCGAAACGCCGCCCATCCGAGCGGAGCGGATCGACTCATAGCCACGGTCGCGGATCGCGGCGAGCGACGCATCGAGCGCGGCGCGGGTTGCCGGGGGCATGGTTGCGTCGAGTATCGCGGATCGAGCGTCGGCGGCCATGAAGGCTAGCAGGACGTGACCCGAGCAGTTCGTCGCCAACGCTATGCTGGTGCCGAGACGGACGGCAAAACCGGTCGGTCCGGGGCTTTCCTGTCGGAGAATGATTAGCCCGGACGTGCCGTTGACGACGACGAGATGACAGGACTGCACCGCGATCGCGGAAAGCGCCTGCATCAGGGGCGCGGCGACGTGCGTGAGTTCCTGCGCTGGGGTCGCGCGGTGGGCGGTTTCCAGCAGCTTGTAGGTCACGCGGTAGCGATCGCTGGCGGGATCCTTGTGCAGCCACCCCCGCCGGTCGAGCACGACGATTACGCGAAAGAGTTCGCTGATCGACCGGGACAGACGGTTGGCGATCTCGCTGACCGTCAGGCCGTTCGGCTCGCGCGCGAGAAGTTCGACGATGTCGATCGCCTTTTCCAGCGCGGGCGCGGAATAGACGCGTGGACCCGTACCGATCGTTTTAGGCTCGGGATGGTCGGGTGTTGGCGCGGAGGGGGGTGGGGGTTCGGACGCAGATTGGGGCATGGCTGGCGCAGTCGTCATTGCAAGGCGTGTCCTTATGCCGCATCGGATCACGATCGCCATCAGTTTCATATCTGAAAGTGGCTGGCCTCCACGCAATAGGGCAGACGTTGCATGACGATCGCATCGACACTGGATTTTCGCGAGGCTGCGCGCAGACGGCTGCCGCGGTTCCTGTTCGACTATGCCGATGGCGGCTCCTATGCGGAGGCGACGCTCGCGCGCAACGTGAGCGACCTGTCGGGGATCGCGCTGCGCCAGCGGGTGTTGCGCGACGTGTCCGATCTCGATCTGTCGACGACGTTGTTCGGCCAGCATCAGGCGTTGCCGGTCGGGCTCGGGCCGGTCGGGATCGCGGGCATGTACCATCGTCGCGGCGAGACTCAGGCGGCTCGGGCGGCGCATGCGGCGGGCGTGCCGTTCTGCCTGTCGACCGTGTCGCTGTGTTCGCTCGGCGAAGTGGTGAAGGCGGCGCCGACCGGGCCGACCTGGTTCCAGCTCTATGTCATTCGCGACCGGGCGTTCATGCGCGACCTACTGGCGACGGCGAAGGCAGAGGGTGCGAAGGCGCTGGTGTTCACGGTCGACATGCCGGTGCCGGGCGCGCGCTACCGCGATCAGCATTCGGGGATGTCGGGGCCGCGCGCGCCGCTGCGGCGGATGTTGCAGGCGATGGGCCGTCCCGGCTGGGCGTGGGACGTGGGCTTGCACGGGCGACCGCACCAGCTCGGCAATCTGGAACCGGTGCTGGGCAAGGCGAGCGGGCTGAACGATTATATGGGCTGGCTCGGCAGCAACTTCGATCCGTCGATCGCGTGGAAGGATCTGGAGTGGATCCGCGAAGGCTGGGACGGTCCGCTGATCATCAAGGGCATCCTTGATCCCGATGATGCGCGTGAGGCGGCGGCGATCGGTGCGGACGGGATCGTCGTGTCGAACCATGGCGGGCGGCAACTCGACGGCGTGCTGTCGAGCGCGGCGGCGCTGCCGGCGATCGCGGCGGCGGTGAAGGGGCAGCTTACCGTGCTGGCGGATTCTGGGGTGCGGTCGGGGTTGGACGTTGTGCGGATGCTGGCTCTGGGGGCGGACGGCGTGTTGCTGGGCCGGGCATGGCTGTATGCGCTGGCGGCGCGGGGCGAGGCGGGGGTGACGCAACTGCTGACGCTGATCGAGCGCGAGATGCGCGTAGCGATGGCGCTGACGGGGGTCAGGTCGATTGCGGAGATCGACCGGGGCATTCTGGTTTGAGGCTTGGGTCCTTCCAAAGCTCGCTTCACGCTCATGCACGCCAACAAAGACAACCACCCGGCGGAGGCCGGGGCCCAATTGGGGGACGGAGGTAACGGGGGACCGCGCTACGTTACGACGGCCTTTCCAATTGGGCCCGGGCCTCCGCCGGGGTGGTGGTTAGTGGCGGGGTCCTACCAACTGTCTTCGCTCTGTGGTGCTCCGTTGCTCAGTGGATCGTCGGCTGCACGACCTCGCCCGACACCGTCCGCCCGGCCTTCACCGCGAACGCCAGCACGACGAGGAAGCACGCCGCCGGCACCAGCATCGCGGTATCGATCCCGGCAAGATCGGAGATGTGCCCCATCACCCCGGTCAGCACAGCGCCGCCGATGATCGCCATGATGATCAGCGAGGCCCCCGCGCGACGGAGCGGGCCAAGCCCGTCCATGCCGAGCGCGAAGATCGTCGGGAACTGGATCGACATGAACAGGCTCGCGAGGACAAGCGCGTACAGCCCGACCTGCCCGCCGACGAGCCCGGCCACGCCCGCCAGCACGGTACTCACCACCGCGAAGATCGCGAGCAGGCGAGGGGGCGCGATCCGGCCCATCAGCGCGGTGCCGGCGAACCGGCCGACCCCGAACAGCACGAGGCTGGCGAACAGGTAATCGGCGGCGTCGTGCTCGGCCATGCCGGGGACGTTCGCCTGCGCATAGCGGATCGTATAGCTCCACATCCCGACCTGCGCGCCGACGTAGAAGAACTGCGTGATCGTCGCGAAGATCAGCCGCGGGTGGCGGAACACGTCGACGAACCGCGACGACGCGCCGACGGTTTCGTCCGCGCGGTGCTCGGGAAAGCGGATCACGGCGGCGGCGACCGCGAACAGCAGCACGACCAGCCCGATCACCAGATACGGCGTCTGCACCGCGACGACTTCGCTGCGATAGAACGCCTCGCGTGCCGCCGGGGTCATCGCCGCTACCGTGCTGTCGTCGTGGACGATCTCGGACAGGATGAAATATTTGCCGATCAGCACGCCGACGACCGTGCCGACCGGGTTCGCCGCCTGCGCCCAGTTCAGCCGCTTGGCCGCGGTCTTCGGGTCGCCCAGCTCGGTCATCAGCGGGTTCGCCGACGTCTCGAGGAACGCCAGCCCGCACGCGATCACGAACAGCGCCGCGAGGAAATACAGATATTCGCCGTAATGCGCAGCCGGATAGAAGAGCAGCGCCCCCGCCGCATACAGCACCAGCCCGGTGACGATCGCGGTCTTGTAGCCCTTCGCCCGCGTCACCAGCGCCGCCGGCACCGCGAGCAGGAAATAGCCCATGTAGAAGGCCTGCTGGACGAAGCTGGTCTGGAAATCGGTGAGCGTGAACGCCTTCTTGAACTGCGCGATCAGGATGTCGTTGAGATTGTTCGCCATCCCCCAGAGGAAGAACAGCGCGACCGTCAGCACGATCGCCGGCAAATATTTCCTGTCGGCGGTCGTTCCGCTCATGATCCACTCCTGATTATTTTTTTGTTCGTCAGTCTATCGCGCGGTCGAGATGAGTGTAGCCGCCATCGACGTAGAGCCATTGCCCGGTCGTGTGGCTCGCCCGGTCGGAGAGCAGGAAGACCACCGTATCGGCGATCTCGCGATCCTCGGTCATGCGGTGGCCGAGCGGGATGCGCGCGACGATGCCGTCGAGCTTTTCCGCCGGGTTGTCGAAGCTGTCGATCCAGCGCTGGTAGAGCGGCGTCATCACCTCGGCGGGGATCACCGCGTTGACGCGGATCCCGTCGCCGCGCAGCGCGACCGCCCATTCGCGGGTCAGCGCCAGTTGCGCACCCTTCGCGGCGGCATAGGCGCTGGTGTCGCCTTGCCCGGTCACCGCGGTCTTCGACGAGATGTTGACGATCGCGCCGCGGGTTTTTCGCAGATGCGGCACCGCGTGATGCGCCATCGCGAAATAATGGACGAGGTTCTGGTCGAGCGAGGCGCGGAACTGCGCGGGCGTTTTGTCGAGGCCGATATTGTCGTTGGCGCCGGCATTGTTCACCAGCCCGTCGATTCGACCATAGCGCGCGACCGCCGCCTCGACCGCCGCCGCGCACGCATCGTCGTCGGACAATTCGGTCGCGACGAACAGGTGCTCGGCCGTGAAATCCTCAGGCGCGCTCCGTGACACGATCACCGGAATTGCGCCTTCCTCGGCCAGCCCGCGGGCGATGGCGAGGCCGATGCCGGCCCCGCCACCCGTGACGATCACGACCTTGCCGTCGAGCCCGAGCTTCATCCGGCGAACCGATAGTCGATCAGCGACTGCGGCTTCATCTCAATCGAATAGCCCGGCAGCGTCGGCGGCATGTACGCGGCGTCGCGGATCACGCAGGGGTCGACGAAATGCTCGTGCAGATGGTCGACATATTCGATCACGCGCCCCTCCTTGGTCCCGGAGAAGCAGAGATAGTCAATCATCGAGAGATGCTGGACATATTCGCACAGGCCGACGCCGCCCGCATGCGGACACACCGGCAGGTCGTACCTGGCCGCGAGCAGCAGCACCGCCAGCACCTCGTTGACGCCGCCCAGACGGCAGCTGTCGATCTGCACGACGTCGATCGCGCCCGCCGCCATGAACTGTTTGAACATGATCCGGTTCTGGCACATCTCGCCGGTCGCGACCTTCACCTCGCCGATCGCATCGCGGATCGCCTGGTGGCCGAGGATATCGTCGGGGCTGGTCGGCTCCTCGATGAACCACGGCTTTGCGAAGGCGAGCGCGTTGACCCATTCGATCGCCTGCGGAACGTCCCACACCTGGTTCGCGTCGATCATCAGCTTTCGGTCGGGGCCAAGCACGTCGCGCGCGATCGTCAGCCGACGGATATCGTCCTCCAGATCGCGGCCGACCTTGAGCTTGATATAGTCGAACCCTGCATCGACCGCCTCCTGCGCGAGCCGCCGCAGCTTGTCGTCGGGATAGCCGAGCCAGCCCGCCGACGTGGTGTAGCAGGGGAAGCCGGTGGCCTGGAGATCGGCCATCCGCTCGGCCTTGCCCGCCGCGCGGTTCGTCAGCAGCGTGAGCGCGTCTTCCGGGGTGATCGCGTCGGTCAGGTACCGGAAGTCGATCGTACGGACCAACTCCTCCGGCGTCATGTCGGCGACGAGGCGCCAGACCGGCTTGCCGACCGCCTTAGCCCACAAGTCCCAGATCGCGTTGACCACCGCGCCGGTCGCGAGGTGGATCGCGCCCTTGTCGGGGCCGATCCAGCGCAACTGGCTGTCACCCGTCAGATGTCGCCACATCCGCCCCGGATTCTCGATGATCCAATCGAGGTCGAGCCCGATCACGAGATGCCGCATCGCCTCGATCGCAGCGACGCAGATGTCGTTGCCGCGACCGATCGTGAAGGTTAGGCCGTGGCCTTCGAGACCGTCCGTATCGGTGTCGAGCACGACATAGGCCGCCGAGTAATCCGGATCGGGGTTCATGGCGTCGGAGCCATCGAGCCCCGCGCTGGTCGGAAAGCGAAGGTCGATCGTCCGGAGGCCGGTGATTTGCGTCATGCGGCGGCGATCATCGTCTGCGTCTGCTCGCCGAGGCCCTCGATGCCGAGCCGCACGGTCTGGCCTGCGCGCAGATACACCGGCGGCTTCTGGCCGAGACCGACGCCCGCGGGCGTGCCGGTCGAGATGATGTCGCCCGCCTCCAGCGTGCAGAAGTCGCTGAGGTACGAGACGATCGTCGCGACGTCGAAGATCATGTTGGCGGTGGTGCCGTCCTGATAGCGATGGCCGTCGACTTCGAGCCAGAGGTTGAGGTTTTGCGGATCGACCTCGTCCGCGGTAACCAGCCAGGGACCGATCGGGCCGAACGTGTCGCAGCCCTTGCCCTTGTCCCAGGTGCCGCCCCGTTCGAGCTGGAACGCGCGCTCGGACACGTCATGGACGACGCAATAGCCGGCAACATGCGACAGCGCATCTGCCTTGGCGATGTGGCGGCCGGGCGTGCCGATGACGACGCCGAGCTCGACCTCCCAATCGGTCTTTTCGGAGCCGCGCGGGATTTCGACATCGTCGTTCGGGCCCTGGATCGCGCTGGTCCATTTGCCGAACACGACCGGCTCGGCCGGCAGAGCCATGTTGCTCTCGGCGGCGTGGTCCGAATAGTTCAGGCCGATGCAGATGAACTTGCCGGTCCGCGCGACGCACGGCCCGATCCGCGGGGCGCCCTCGACCTTGGGCAGCGTCGCAACGTCGAGCGCGGCGATCTTCGCAAGACCCTCGGACGACAGCAGCTCGCCGGCGATGTCGCCGAGGTCCGCGGGCAGCGCGCGAATGACGCCGTCCTGGTCGAGGATGCCGGGCTTTTCCTGGCCGCGTGGGCCGTAACGCAACAGTTTCATCTGATGATCCTTAGTTGACCCAGCCGCCGTCGATCACATGGACCGCGCCGGTGGTGAAGCTCGATTCGTCGCTGGCAAGATACAGGAACAGCGCGGCGATTTCCTCGGCGCGACCGAGCCTACCCATCGGCTGGCGCGCCACGAACGCGGCGTCGGCCTCGCTGACCGAAATGCCCTGCGTTCCCGCCTGAGAGACGATGCGTTCGCGCAGGGAAGGGGTCTCGATCGTGCCGGGGCATACGCAGTTGCAGCGGATGCCGCGCCCAACGAAGTCGGCGGCCACGGCCTTGGTCAGCCCGACCACGGCCGCCTTCGATGCGCCGTAAGCGTAGCGGTTGGGGATACCCTTCACGCTCGATGCGATGCTGCTCATGTTGACGATCGCACCGCCGCCGCGCGCCAGCATGCCGGGCAGGAACGCGCGGGTCATGCGGTGCATCGCGTGGACGTTGAGGTCGAACGACAGCATCCAGTCGTCGTCGCTGCCTTGGAGAATATCGCCCGCCGCGACGAAGCCGGCGACGTTGGCGAGAATGTCGATGTCGCCGATCGCGGCGGGCAGTGCGGCGATCGCGCTGGCGTCGAGCAGGTCGACGACGAGACGTTCGACGCCTTCGATCGCCTGCAACGCATGGCCGTCGCGGTCGAGTGCGAACACGCGTGCGCCCTCGTCGCGGAAGCGTTCTGCGGTGGCGCGGCCGATGCCTTGTGCCGCCGCGGTCACTACCGCGGTCTTGCCGGACAGTCTCATTCCATCTCCTGCGCGTCGTTATGCGTTTCGGTGGTTTTATTAGTCAAAGTGACTTTTGAAAAGGGGCGGCGGCGCTATTGTCGTATGAATACGCCGTATCGAAGGAATTTCCGTGACGTATCGCATCGTGAGTGCACTCGACCTCGTCGACGACGCAGACCTGATCGCCGCCTACCGCGAACGCCACGCGCCGGGCGCAGTGTGGCCCGAGGTCGTGCGCGACATCGTCCAGCGGGGGTATCGTGAGATGGAGATCTGGCAGGTCGCCGACCGCCTCGTGATGATCGCCGAGGTCGAGGACGATTTTCCACGCGCGGCCGATCCGGCCTTGCAGCCGGTTGTCGCGTCATGGGAGACGGCGATGGACGTGTATCAGAAGCCGATCGACGCGACCGGACCGAAATGGGCGGTGATGGAGCGGATCTTCTCGCTCGCGGATCAGACCGCCGGCTGATCTGCCTTTCGTTGCTACCGGTTAAGGCGTGAGCGTCACGAAGCTGTCCATGACGCGCTTGCGGCCCGACTGTTCGAAATCGATCTCCAGCTTGTTGCCTTCGATCTCTGCAATCAGGCCGTAGCCGAACTTCTGGTGGAAGACGCGCATGCCCAGCGACAGGTCGTCGCGGCCCTTGTTGCCGAGGCTGATCGCGCTCGACCGGCTTTCGACGACGCGAGCGGGCTTGGCCGAGAATGTGCTGCCCGTGCCTGCCGCGCGCTGCCAGCCTGGGCCTCGACCGGTGCCGCGTGCGACATCCGCGAAGGGATCGGCGCGGTCGGACCAGTTGGCTTGCCAGAGGCTTGCGCCTCCCGACATCGTGGTTTCCGTATCGATATGCTCGGCAGGGAGTTCGGCGACGAAGCGTGACGGGATCGACGAGTTCCACTGGCCGTAGATGCGGCGGTTGGCGGCGTGGATGATGACCGCGAGCCGGCGTGCGCGCGTGATCGCGACATAGGCGAGGCGGCGTTCTTCCTCGAGGCTCTTTACGCCGCCTTCATCCAGCGAGCGCTGTGATGGGAACAGGCCTTCCTCCCAGCCGACGAGGAAGACCGTGTCGTATTCGAGCCCCTTGGCGGCGTGGATGGTCATGATCGTGACCTGCGGATCCTGCGCGCCGCCTTCGTTGTCCATCACGAGGCTGACGTGTTCGAGGAATGCGCCGAGCGAGTCGTACTCCTCCATCGCGCGGACGAGTTCGCTGAGGTTCTCAAGACGGCCGGTGGCTTCGACCGATTTCTCGGCCTGGTACATCGCTGTGTACCCACTCTCGTCGAGCAATTGTCGCGCGAGTTCGGCGTGCGGCAGGCTGGTCGCCATGTCGCGCCAGCGGGCGATGTCGCCGACTAGCCGGCCAAGCGACTTCTTCGCTGCCCCGGTCAGTTCGTCGGTATCGAGGATGCGCGCGGCAGCGGTGGTCAGCGGTGTGCCGGTGGCGCGCGCGAGCTGGTGGATGCGCGCGACCGCCTTGTCGCCGAGGCCGCGCTTGGGGACGTTGACGATGCGTTCGAAGGCGAGGTCGTCGGCGGGCTGGTTGACCACGCGGAGGTACGCCAGCGCGTCGCGGATCTCCGCGCGTTCGTAGAAGCGGAAACCGCCGACGATCTTGTACGGCATGCCGATCGCGATGAAGCGGTCCTCGAACTCGCGCGTCTGGTGCTGCGCGCGGACCAGGATCGCGACTTCGTCCAGCGATTTGCCCGAGCGGCGGACGATGTCGATCTCTTCGCCGACGCGGCGTGCTTCCTCAGGGCCGTCCCAGACGCCGATGACCTTGACCTTCTCGCCGACGTCGCGCTCGGTCCAGAGTTGCTTGCCGAGCCGTCCGCCATTGTTCGCGATCACGCCCGAGGCGGCGCCGAGAATGTGCGGCGTGCTGCGGTAATTCTGTTCGAGGCGGATGACCTTGGCGCCGGGAAAATCGCGCTCGAACTTCAGGATGTTTTCGACCTGCGCGCCGCGCCACGAATAGATCGACTGGTCGTCGTCGCCGACGCAGGCGATGTTCTTGCGCTCCTGCGCGAGCAGCCGCAGCCAGAGATATTGCGACGAATTGGTGTCCTGATACTCGTCGACCATGATGTATTTGAAGCGCTGCTGATACTGCACGAGCACGTCGCGGTGCGTCTTCAGGATGACGAGCATGTGGAGCAGCAGGTCGCCGAAATCGCACGCGTTGAGCGCGATCAGACGCGTCTGATATTGCTGGTACAGCTCACCGCCGCGGCCATTGGCATAGCGCTCGGACTCGCCCGCATCGATGTCGGCGGGGACGAGGCCCTTGTTCTTCCACTGGTCGATCAGCCCGGCGAGGCTGCGTGTCGGGAAGCGCTTCTCGTCGATGTCGGCGGCGAGGATAAGTTGCTTCAGCAGACGCAACTGGTCGTCGGTATCGAGGATCGTGAAGTTCGATTGCAGCCCGACGAGTTCGGCGTGGCGGCGCAGCATCTTCGCGGCGATCGCGTGGAACGTGCCGAGCCACGGCATGCCCTCGACCGCATCGCCGACCAGACGGCCGACCCGCTCGCGCATCTCGCGCGCGGCCTTGTTGGTGAAGGTGACCGATAGAATCTCCGAGGGCCACGCCTTCCTGGTGAAGATCAGGTGCGCGAGGCGGGCGGTGAGCGCCGCGGTCTTGCCGGTACCCGCGCCGGCGATGATGAGGACGGGGCCGTCGGTGGTCAGCACCGCCTCGCGCTGCGGCGGATTGAGGCCGCGGAGATAGGGGGGCTCGGCTTGCGGCGCGGACGTTTGGGCGATCTGGTTCACCGGTGAACAGGTAGGGAACGGGGGGCGATGGGGCAAGCGAGTAACGCTTGCGCGGGGCGACGATGCGTGGAACAAGTGAGGAACATTGCAGGGGGACGGACATGCTGGCGGGACGATGTCATTGCGGAGCGATCAGCTATGTCGCGGAAGGGGAACCCGAGCATTATGCGCTGTGCCATTGCAGCGATTGCCGTCGGAGTGCTGGGGCGCCGATGGTGGGCTGGGTCGCGTTCAAGACGGAACAGGTGACGATCTCCGGTGATCTGGTGACGTATGTATCGTCGACGAACGGCCGGCGGCAGTTCTGCGGACGGTGTGGAACGGGGCTTTTCTATACCAACGCGGACATGCTGCCGGGGATCATCGACGTGCAATCCTGCACGCTGGACGATCCCGAGGCGGTCGCGCCGGGCGCGCATATCCAGGTGGCCGATCGCTTAGCGTGGATGGTTGACGTGACCGCACTGCCGGCGTTCGAGCGGTATCCCGGTATGTGATCATACGTCTGAGATAGATTCCACGCGTCGTCGGACCGTTGCCGAACCGTCGCGCGAGCGTCATGAAGTGCGCCTAGGGGATGCGCAGCGACGAGGTTCGTCGTCGGAGATGCCACATCCAGAAAGGCGTCCCGACGCGCTGGCGCCGTCGCCCGCAGGCCGAGCCCTGCGGACCGCAGGACCATTTGAGGAACATCATCATGAAGCTTTTCATCAGCGTCGCTTCGGCGGCGATCGTCGGCGCGTGCCTGCTTTCGGCAGGTGCTTCGGCCAGTTCCGGGCGCGAGCCGGTGTCGGTACGCGTGTCGCGCGTCGGGCTCGACCTGACCAGCGACGCCGGGCGGACCGCGTTCCAGCGCCGGCTGCGATCGGCGATCGCCAGCGCCTGCCAGCCACGTAGCGGGGGGCTCGACGCGCTCGCCGATGCGCAGCGGTGCTGCAAGGAAATGACCGTGGATGCGGACGTGAAGATCGCGGTGTTGTTTGGGCGTAGTGGGACGCAGATCGCGAGCATCGGTACGGCTCGGTGAACCAGCGCGCGGCGAACTGATCTTTCGGCGGAGTCGCTCCGACAATCCTCCCCCGCAAGGGGGAGGATCGTTAGGGGAGGCGTCCCAAATCAGGGCGAACCACTGCCTGATTTATATCTGTCATAAGATTGTCATCGTAAGGGCCGACTGCACATTCCCATGGCAACCTCCACATTTGCACCCGGCGCGATGACGGCTGATTCGGCCGCTACGGCGCCAGCGCTGCACACCGGTCCCAAGCTCGATCATTCGCTGCATCCGTCGGGGCGGTGGATCTTCCTTGCCGTCCTGATCGGCGGGCTGGCCTATGCCGGGTTCAGCATCGCGTTCGACACCGCACAGGTCGGCGAAAGCCTGGCGGGCGGAGCGTTCGCGTTCCTTGCGCTGGCGTTGCTGATCGCGCTCGGGTTCGAGTTCGTGAACGGGTTCCATGATACTGCCAATGCGGTCGCCACCGTCATCTACACGCACTCGATGCCCGCGCCGTTCGCGGTCGTATGGTCGGGGTTCTTCAACTTCCTCGGCGTGATGCTGTCGTCGGGCGCGGTGGCGTATTCGATCGTCACGCTGTTGCCGGTCGACCTGATCCTGAACGTCGGCAGTGTTGGCGGGTTCGCGATGATCTTCGCGCTGCTGCTCGCGGCGATCCTGTGGAACCTCGCGACCTGGGCGGTCGGGCTGCCCAACTCGTCGAGCCATGCGCTGATCGGCTCGATCCTCGGCGTCGGCCTCGCCAACCAGCTCATCAATGGCGGCGGGGCCGATGGGACGTCGGGCGTCGATATGGTGCAGGTGTGGAAAGTGCTCTCCGCGCTCGCGTTCAGCCCGGTCGTCGGGTTCGTCGGCGCGCTGCTGATGCTGCTCGTGATGAAGCGGTTCCTGCGCGACAAGAAACTGTACGAGGCGCCCGAGGGCCAGACGCCGCCGCCGCGCGGCATCCGGGCGCTGCTGATCGGTACCTGCACCGCGGTCAGCTTCGCGCATGGCAGCAACGACGGGCAGAAGGGCATGGGGCTGATCATGCTCATCCTGATCGGCTGCGCGCCGACCGCCTATGCGCTGAACCGGACGATGCCCGAAAGCGCGATGCCGGCGTTCGTGCAGACGGCGCAATCCGCGTCGGCGGCGTATCGCGCGCATGCCGATGGTGCACCTGCCGATGTCGGTACGGCGCGCGCGCAGGTCACGCAGGCGCTAAAGACCAAGCACGTCGCCGACCCGGTCATCTATGGCGCGTTGGCGGCGTTGTCGGACGACGTGTCGAGCCGGATCGAGGGCTATGGCTCGCTCGGCAAGGTGCCCGCGGCGGCGACGCCGAACCTGCGCAACGACATGTACCTCGTGCTCGATACGACCAAGCTGATCGCCGAGGACAAGTCCGCGCAGAGCCGCTTTACCGCGCAGGAGATCACGACGCTCAAGAGCTACAATAGCGGGCTCGAACAGGGCACGCGGTACATCCCGACCTGGGTGAAGGTCACCGTCGCGTTGGCGCTGGGGCTGGGGACGATGGTCGGGTGGAAGCGGATCGTCGTCACCGTGGGCGAGCGGATCGGCAAGACGCACCTGACCTACGGGATGGGCGCGTCGGCCGAGCTGGTCGCGGCCGCGACGATCCTGCTGGCGGTCAAATACGGCATGCCGGTGTCGACCACGCACATCCTGTCTTCTGGTGTGGCGGGCGCGAGTGTTGCCAACGGGGCTGGGTTGCAGCGTCGTACCGTGATGAACATGGCGCTGGCGTGGGTGATGACGTTGCCGGTGGCGATGTTGCTGTCGGGTGGGTTGTATTGGTTGCTGCTGACGCTGGCGCATTCGCTGGGGTATTGAGCGGCTCCCCGTCATCCAGACGAAAGTCAGGATGACGGGGGTAGGTTGGTACAGGCCGGGTGCGCGGTGCCCGATGCCGGCACGGGGTATGGGAACCGGTTCCTTGCGTTGCGGGTTGCCGGGACCATGCGATTGCGATGCTCGATATGCGGAAACTGGGATTGGCTCGCACGCGACGGCTGGTTCGAGTGTAGCCACTGCCGCCTGCTGGTCCGCGATGTGAGCGAGGTTGGCGCGGTGGCGGAGGACATCATCGCGCGGCTCGAACGCGGCATCGTCGATCTGGAGCGCGAGCCCGCCGAGCGCTGGATGCTCGACCCGGCAGGGTTACGCAATGCGGCATGGCGGTTCGGGTTCGAGGTCGAACCGATCGAAACGACGCACGATGACGTCCGCTTTCCCCCGGATTACCGGCCCGCTCGCGCGCGTTCGATCGCAGCGACGCCGGTACCGCATGCGATCGGCCTTGGCATCATGGCGCGGCCTGCCGACATGAGCGACATCCTGGAGATCGCGACCGATTACCGCCATGCGTTTACCCGGATCGTGGTGCTGCTCGACGGTACTGCAGACCACGCACGCGAGCTCGCCGAGCGGGTGCCGTGGATCGAAGTCCAGAGCCACCCACTCGACGGAGATTTTGCGCGCCAGCGCAACCGGTTGCAGGACATGATGCAGACGCAATGGGTGCTGCAGATCGATACCGACGAGCGACCGGACGCGGCACTGCTGGGTGCGCTGGGCTGGCTGGTCGCGGCGGCGGATCGCGACGGGCTGCGTTCGCTGGGGTTGCCGCGAAGAAACCTCGTCGATGGGGTACAGTCGGCATCGTATCCCGACATCCAGTACCGCCTCAATTGCAGCAACATCCGATTTGCCGGACGCGTGCATGAACGGCCCGTTGTGCCGTTCGTCGAGAGTTCGCTCGCGCTGGCCGGTGCGCTCGAACACCGGCTCGACGGCGAGCGGGTGCGCGAGCGAACGCGGATCTACGAGGCGATGTCGACGGGCGCGGGCAGGCCGGAGGACGAGGCGTTGCTGCTAGCCCCCTTCGATTCCGTCGCGGTGCGATAGACAGCGATCGTCTGCGCCGCGAGCGTATCGCGCGTGAACATGCCCGATGCCTTGCGGCTGGCCGCGGCATAGTGCGCGCGTAACGCCGGGTCCTCGATCAAGCGCTGGATCTGGGTCGCGAGATCGTCCCCGGTGCAGTGTTTGGCGAGCAGCCCTGCACCACTTTCCCCGATGAACAGCCGCGCGCTCGGGTCCTCGGCGCAGGCAACGACCGGGCGGCCGAACATCATCGCCTCCTGATAGACGAGCCCGAAGCTTTCATAGCGCGACGGTGCGACGATCACGTGCGCGGCCTCCATCAGATCGTGGAGCAGCGGTTCGTCGACACGGTGGTGGCAGCGCAGTCGCGCGCGGGCGGTCGTGGGCAATGCCTTCAGGTCGTCCGCATGCACACCGACGATCGTCAGGCGGAAATCACGCATCCCGGCATCGGCACGACGCGCGAGGATCCGCAACGCCATGATCAACGCGTCGAAGCCCTTGCGATGTTCGTCGCGCCCGACGAACAGAAGCTCGATCGGTCGCCCCTCGATGCCTTCGTCCGGGTAGGTCGCCGCAGTTCCGCGCGCGACGATCTCGGGGGGCAGGCTGAGCCCGATAACCGCGTGTCGGCCGTCTGGGTTCGGCGCCATGACACCGTATAGCGCGGCGATCTTCTTGCCGTGGAGTTGGGTGTTGGAAATGAGCGCCTTGCTGAACCGCGCGGACAGTTGCTCGGCGAGCATCGCGGCGCGTCGATCGAACCGATCGCGAAGGCTGGTGACGTCGGCTGCGGAGGTTGCCGCCGGGGTCGAGTTGCGCGTTACGAGCGGGGCTGGGCCGGTCAGCGCGATCGCGAGACCGGGCGCGTACCAATTGGTCGCCTCGATCACGTCGAACGCCTCGCGACGATGTTCGCGCCGCACCGCGCGACGGAATGCGAGCGGAGCGACGGCATGGCCCACAGCCGCGATCTTGCGGAACCGTGCCGACAGCGAACCTTCGCGCAGACCGCAACCGATGACCGTCACGCGTCCATCCCGGCTGGCATCCCGGTTGGCGTCCCCGCTGGCATCCCGGCGATCCATCGTGAAGACGGTGACGTCGTGGCCGGCACCGGCCAGCGACTGCGCGATCTCACGCGCGGCACGGGTAAGGCCGCTCTTCTCGGGGGGGTAAGCCCATGTGAGCAGAGCGATCCTCACGCGGCGTCGATCTGCGCCGGACGCATCATGCTGATCTGCATCAATGGCGGGCTTTTAAGTATCATCCGCCCGGAACCCGGCAACCCTGCCGACGGTTCCTCGGATGAATCACAGATGAATGGGGGAAGGGTGTTCGTTCTACATATCGCGTTGCAGGGATGTTTACGCGCAACCGACGTGGAGTACGGAATTACCGCCGATACCGGGGGGCATATCCGGTATTTGCTCGATCTGGTCGCTGCCAGCGGGCGGAACCCGGCCATCGACCGGATGGAGATCGTCACCCGGGCCTTCCATCATGCAGCCTATGCCGAATGCTATGCCGAGCCGATCGAGACGATCGACGGCACTACGCGCATCGTACGCCTGCTCACGGCGTCCGATGCGTACCTGGCCAAGGAAGACCTGTGGACCGAGCATGACAGCTTGGTCGAGGCACTCGTCGCGCACATCGCCACGCTCGATCGCGCGCCCGACGTCATGCACGCGCATTATGCCGACGCTGGGCTGATCGCGGCGCGCGTCTCGGCACGTACCGGCATCCCCTATGTTTTCACCGCCCACTCGCTGGGTCGCGTGAAGCGCGCCGCGTTCGATCGCGACTGTGCCGAGACCGCCGGGCTCGATCGCCGCATTGCGATAGAGGAAGAGGCGATTGCCGGCGCGGCAGCGATTATCGCCTCGTCGCGCGACGAGGCCGAGGTCCAATATGCCGATTACGTTGCCTATGATCCCGGCCGGATCCGCGTGTTCGCTCCCGGTAGCGACCTGAAGCAGTTTGCGAACTGTCGCAGTGATCCGCGGGTCGATGCGCTCATCAACCGGTTCCTCGACGATCCTGCCAAGCCGGTGATCCTCGCCATCGCGCGGCCGGTGACGAAGAAGAACCTCGCGGCGCTCGTCCACGCATATGGTCGATCGCCGGCGTTGCAGGCCGCGGCCAATCTCGTGATCCTCGCCGGGACGCGCGACGACATTGCGACTTTGGAGCCCGAGATCCGCGACAATATCGCCGAGCTGCTCCAATTGATCGACCGCTACGACTTGTACGGCAAGGTGGCCTATCCGAAGCAGCACCGGCCCGACGACATCGCTGCGGTCTACGCGCATGCCCGCGTCCGGGGGGGCGTGTTCGTCAACCCGGCATTGAACGAACCGTTCGGACTGACGTTGCTAGAAGCCGCCGCAAGCGGCCTGCCGGTTGTCGCAACCGATAGTGGCGGGCCGAACGACATCGTCGAGACCTGCGGCAACGGTATCCTCGTCGATCCGCGCTCGCCGACCGCGATCATCGATGCGATCGTCAAGATCCTCGACGATCCGGCGCTCTGGTCGCGCTATTCCGCGGCGGGGTCGGTCGCGATACGCGCGTATGACTGGGATCGTCACGTGCAACTCTATGCCGGGTTGCTCGAAGAGGTCGTCGGCGCATCGGTACCGTCGATCGCCGATCGCGATCCCGCGCTGCTTCTCGTGTCGGACATCGACGGAACGTTGATCGGTTGCGCACAAGGCGTCGGCGACTTTGCCGCGTGGCACGAGGCACAGACCGACGTCGCATTCGCGATCGCGACCGGGCGCAGTTTCCACAGTGCGATGGCGGTGCTCGGACAGCATGACGCGCCGCGTCCCGAGATCCTGATCACATCGGTCGGTTCGGAAATCTATTACCGGACGGTGCGCGGGGCGGTGTACGACCGCGATACCGAGTGGGACGGCATCATCGCCGCGGGCTGGGACCGCGAGGCGGTTGCTGCGCTGATCGGGCAATATGCCGGACTGACGCCGCAAAGCCCGCTCGAGCAACGTCGGTTCAAGCTCAGCTATTTTGCGGACGGCGACATGGCCGCCGCGGAACGCGTTCGCGCGCTACTGGCCGAACATGGCCATAGCTGCTCGATCATCCAGAGCCATGGGCGTTACCTCGACGTCCTGCCGCACGCCGCGTCGAAGGGCACCGCGGTCGAGCACGTCCGCCGCCGGCTGGGGCTCGAACCGCGCCAGGTGATCGTCGCGGGCGACAGTGGCAACGATATCGAGATGCTGCGATCGTCGCGGCACGCGATCATCGTCGGCAATTATTCCGATGGCCTGGCCGCGCGCGCGGACCTTGCGCATGGCTATGTCGCGGTTGGTCATCACGCGCGCGGTGTGATCGAGGGGGTGGCGTATTTCCGCGCCGCCGCTGGGCATGGCGAACGGATCAAGCTGGCATCGTGAGCATCAGCGTCCTGACGCTGGTCCGCGGTCGGCGCGCGCACCTCGTCAACCTCATCGCCGGCCTGAACGCATCGACGCGCAAGCCCGACGAACTGGTCGTGGCCTATATGCAGGACGCGCCGCACGTCGACCTGCCGGCGACCGATTTTCCGGTGCGCGCAGTGTTCGTCGCGGGCGACGAGATGCCGTTGGCCGCGGCGCGCAACCGCGCGGCAACGGCGGCCGTCGGTGAGCAGCTGATCTTTCTCGACGTCGATTGCGTACCGTCGCCGACACTGGTCGATCGGTATGCCGAAACCGCCGGATCGCCGGGTGGGATCAGGCTCGGCGAAGTGCTGTATCTGCCGGCCGAGGCATTGGAGGGCGGGATCGATTTCGCCTTGCTGGACCGGATCGGCGTGCGTCACCCCGCCAAGCCACCGATCGCGACCGACGAAATCCGGCCGACACCAAGCCATGGCGAGCTTTGGGGCCTGTCGTTTGCGATCTCGGCGGCGGACTGGATGCGGGCAGGGGGGATGGACGAGCGCTATGTCGGTTACGGCGGCGAGGAGACCGACTTTGCCGCACGGCTGGAGAAGGCTGGTGTGCCGATGTGGTGGGTCGGCGGTGCGCGGGCGTATCACCAGCATCATGTCGTCCATACGCCCGCCTATCAACATTTCGATGCGATCGTCCGCAACGCGCGACTGTTCCGTGCGACATGGGGGCGGGGGTGCATGGATTACTGGCTGGGGCATTTCGACGAGCGCGGTCTGATCGCGTGGGATGCGGACACGATTACCGTGCTGCGGGGGCCGACCGCGGAAGAGGTTGCTGCGTCGAGGATGCCGCCGGAGATTTTGTTCAGCTGAGATGCGGCTCAACGCCAGGACGGGGTTTCTACCCCGCGGCCCAGAGCGAAACCGCCAGCCCTTCCAAATAGTCCGCGGCGACCTTGGCGGCATCGGCGTCGTACAGGTCGGCGAGAGCGGTCGGATCGAGTGCCTTTGCAGCGTCGAGAATACCGCGCCACGGCGCCAGTGCCCCGGGCCATGACGGGAGTGCAATCGCCGCGCCCAGTTCCGCCAGCCGCTCCGCCTTGCGGGTCTGCTCGCCGAAATAGCGCCATTCGGGGGCGCAGACGTAAGGCCGACCGACGCGTGCGATCTCGTGCACGGTGTTGTCACCCGCCGATGCGATGACGACATCGGCGGCGGCGATGTGGTCGGTGACGCCGGGGACCCAGCCGAGTTCGACGAGATTGCCGAAATCGGTTTCATGCCCCTCGCGGTGGACCGGCCCGAGCACCAGCCACAGGGCGTCCGGCACTGCGCGCGCCGCCATCGTCAGCGGTGCGTAAGGAGTCCCTGCGCCGCCGCCGCCGGTAAGCACGACGATGATTTCCTTGGTTGGATCGAGGCCGAGTTTCGCGCGTGCCTCGGCCTTGGTCGGAACGGGGTCGACGGTGGTGCAAAGACCGCCTGCGTAACACGTGTTGGCGCGCACCCAGTCGGGGGTGTCGGCCTGTTCGAGCGCTTCGCCGAACGGCGCCAGCAAGCCGACGCTCGCCTGGTACGCGCCCAAATGACCGGGATCGAGGCGGTCGCCGTGCATGCGAATGCTGATCGCGGGTACGCTCGCGATCCGGGCGAGCAATGCGATCTCCGCCGAGACGTCGACCACGAATAGCGCCGGGTCGACGTCGTCGAGGTGATCGACGATCGTCCGCATCGTCGCCCGGGTCTTCGCGACGCCGAGCGGAACGCAGTGCATCACCTCGGGCGTGGCCTGCGCGAACAGGCCCGGAGTAGGCACCGGCGCGCCGATCATGTCGGGCAGCGCGGCGATCGTGATCGGCCGCTCGAACCCGTCGAACAGCGACGGCTTGGCGGTCAGGATCGTTACCGCGCGATCGGCCGGCAGTTCGCGGATGATCGCCATCGCGCGATTGGCATGCCCGCGGCCCTGATGATGGATGAAGAACGTGATCGGCTGGCTCATGCCGAACGCTCTACCGGAGCGACGCTCGAAGGCGAATGATATCGACCGGCGTAGTCGGCGCTGAGCCCGAACGCCGCCTCGACCTCGGGATCGAGCCACGCGGTGATATGCTCGGCATCGGCTGGCGCGAGTTCGGGGTACGACGTGGGTACGTACGGCGCGTAACCTTGCCCCTTGTAGCTGGTGATGGGGACGAAGGTGTCGCGGTAGGCGATGCCGGTCACCGTGCCGAGCGCGGTGAGGAACGCGGCGGGATCGCGCGTGAAGGCATCGTAGCCGAGCAACGCCACGTTGTGCGCGCGATCGGTCAGGGACGACCAATGCCGCAGCTTCGCGGTACGCTTTGCGATGCAATTGGCGAAACGTTCGCCGGTCTCGGGATCGCGCTCGTGCAGCATCTCGTCGCCCTGCATCGGATGGCCCGGCTCGATATGGCCGAAATGGTCGTCCCAATAGCTGTGCCAGCGGCTGCGAATGAAGGCGTCGAACGGTTGCGCCTTGAGGTCGGGATGTGCGTGCCAGGGCTGGCGGTGCAGGCTGCGGGCCCAGTCATACGCATCGCGCGCCACGACGAGCACCAGCGTATCCTTCACGAACAGCGTCTGCGGCGGCACGAACCAGTGCTTGAACCCGAACGCCTCGGTGATCTCGGCACCCGGCATGTTTGCCTCGATCGTTCGCGTGACGATGTTGGTGCCGCTGCACCGCTGTCCATAGATCTGGATGCGGGTGATCGGCACGTCTCCGCGCTTTATAATCCGGAGGCCGGGTAAAGGCTGACGCCAGTTCAACGGCTTGACGGGCGGTTTGGAAGCGAGCGACATAGCGGATTTCCGCTAGCGCCGACTGGGGCTTCGTACAACCATCTCACCGTCGTACGGCCTTTGTCATGCCGGTCGAGCGACCACCCGTATGCGGAAACATGCTGGACAAACGTCGGGTCCACGCGACCGGCATGATCGCGAACCATCACGGCTTGCCCGGCCCTGCTTCGTACGTTCCCCATGAGAACGCCTTTGCCACCACCGAAGCAGAGCGCCCGGACGGCGCGCGGATCGTCGTCGTCGACGATGATCCTGGCCTGCGCGACTTGCTCACCGAGTTTCTCGTCGATCACGGACTTCGGGCGGAGGCGGTGGACAGCGGGGCCGCACTGCGCACGCTACTGCGACGGTCGTCCTGCGACCTGGTCGTCCTCGACATGATGATGCCGGGCGAGGACGGGCTGTCGGTGCTCAGGACGCTCGTGCAGGATGCCACCGCGCCCGCCGTCATCATGTTCTCCGCGCTGGGCAGTGAAGTCGACCGCGTCGTCGCACTCGAACTGGGTGCCGACGATTACGTGACCAAACCGTCCAGTCCGCGCGAGATCCTCGCGCGAATACGCTCGGTATTGCGACGGCGGGGCACGCGTCCAGCGACCGTGGAGGCTAGTCACGTCGCGGACTGCGCGCATCCGGGCACGTGCGACATTTTCGCGTTCGCCGGATGGACGCTCGATTGCCGGATGCGCGTGCTTCATGCGCCGGACGGAACGGCTGTCCGGTTGACCGACGGCGAGTATCTTCTGCTCCACGCCTTCGTCTCCGAGCCGCAGACGGTGCATTCGCGCAACGACATGATCGCGCTGTCGGGACGTACCGAGAGCATGGCGCGCGGACGGACCATCGACGTCAACATCAGCCGATTGCGCCGCAAGTTGCTTGCGTTCGACCCGACCGAGATCATCCGGACGGTTCGCGGCAACGGCTATGTCTTCATGCCGACGGTCGTATCGAGGTAGCGCGCGGACCGGGACGCGATTGCTGCACCGGCATGCACACGGTAGTTTCAGCGGATGCAGACATTCCCGCCACTCGACAGACGTACCGCACAGTGACCGGCGCCGTGACCCGCATAGACGCACACCAGCATTTCTGGTCCTATTCGCCCGCGGCGTTCGACTGGATCGATCCCGGCAGCGTGCTTGCGCAGGACTTCGTCCCGGACGATCTGATGCCGTTGCTCGACGATGCGGCAATCGACGGCTGCATCGCCGTGCAGGCATGCCAGACCGATGCGGAGACAGACTGGCTGCTCGACCTGGCGGCGGCGAGCCCGCGCATCGTCGGCGTGGTCGGTTGGATCGATCTGCGCGCCGACGACGTGGTGCAGCGGCTTCAGGCTCGCGCCGCCTCGTCCAAGCTGATCGGTTTTCGGCACATCGTCCAGGACGAGCCGGACGATGCATTCCTGCTGACTCCTGCCTTCGTTCGTGGGGTCCGTGCGGCCCTGAAGCAGGGCTTCAGCTACGACATTCTCGTCAAGCCGCGGCAGGCGATTCATGTCCGTCGATTCTGCGATGCCGTTGCGGCGGGCCTTTCGGATGCTCCACGACTGATCCTGGATCACGGTGCCAAGCCGGATATCGCGCAGGGTGGCTGGCACCCATGGGCGGACGCGATCGCCGACATGGCGCAGGTTCCGTCGCTCTATTGCAAGATATCCGGCCTGGTAACGGAAGCGGACCACGTGACATGGACGGGGGACCAGATCGCGCGGTACCTCGACCATCTGCTTGCCTGCTTCGGTCCGGATCGCCTGATCTTCGGGTCCGATTGGCCGGTGTGCCGGCTTGCTGCCGAGTATCGCCGGGTCGTCGATCTGATCGAGGACTTCGTCACGCGCGCCTGCCCAGGTGCGCGTGACGGGATCTTCGGTGGAAATGCGGCGACAGCCTATCGTCTCTAGCGCTCCACGTCCGACCATTCGCCGCGGCCGATCCGTTCCGCGGCGTCGGCAATGGCGGAGTGGGCGGCAACGTCGTCGCGGAGTTCGGCTGGGAAACCTAGCCCGGCGTCGAGGAGGCGGGCGACGACATCTGCGGGCGTGCCTTCCCTTGCGGCGGCCAAGAGACGATCGCCGGCCGGGTCTACGATCGCCATACCCTCCCGTGCGCGTCGGATCAGGAAGGCGACCCATGCGCCGAGCGCGGTCACGATCCCGGTCGGCATCCGCCCCGCCCGGCGGTTGGCGATCAGCGTATCGCCGAGCCGGTATGGCAGCTTTTGCGAGCCGTCCTGCGCGATCTGGTCGAGCCGGTGGATGATGACCGGATTGCGGAACCGCTGGAGTACCGCGGCGCGATAGGCATCCAGATCGAAACCGGGGGTGCGCGGCAACATCGGGATGACGTCGTCGCGGATCATCGCATCCACGAAGCGGGCAAGCGCCGCGTCGGCCATCGCGTCGGCGACGCTCGCGGCACCGCGCAACAGTCCGATATAAGCGAGCGTCGAATGCGCGCCGTTCAGAATCCGCAGCTTCGCCTTCTCATAGCTCGCGACGTCGCTGGTGATCGTCGCACCCACCGCGGCAAGATCGGGGCCGAGCGGGGCGCCGATGTCCTCGATGACCCACTGGGCAAAGGACTCTCGCTGAACGGCAGCCAGATCTTCGAGGCCGATCGCTTCGGCGACGCTGTCGTACAGCGCGCCATCGGACGCCGGTGTGATCGAATCGACCATCGTCGACGGGACCCGCACTTCGCCGTCGATCCAGTCGGCCAGTCCCGCATCGCGCGCCTTTGCGAACGCGACGAGCGCGGCATGAAGTTTGGCACCGTTGTTCGCGAGATTGTCGCACGGCATCGGCACGAACGGCACTATCCCGGCGTCTCGGCGAGCGGCGAGGCCAGCGACCAGCCACCCGACGAGGCTGCGTGGTGTCCCGCCGCCGGCGAGGTCCTGCGCGATGTCGGGATGCGAGAGGTCGAGTGTGCCGTCGGCCGCGAGGCAATAGCCCTTCTCCGTCACGGTCGACGTCACCAGCCGGATCGCGGGATCGCCGAGCAACGCTAGCGTCTCTGCGGCATCGTCAGGGCCCAGGAACCGGCGATGCGCGCCGATCACGCGGTTCGAGGACTCAGCGTCGCGTATCGCGAGCGTGTAGAGGCCGTCCTGCTCGGCAAGCGCTGCGACGGTTCCTTTGCTGCGCATCGACACCGCCGCGATCCCCCAGCGGGGATCATGCCCCAATACCGCGTCGATATACGCTGCCTGATGGGCGCGGTGGAACGCTCCCGGCCCGAAATGCACTATGCCGACCGTTGGCAAGGGGCGGCCTCGCGGGCTTTCGATCGTCGATGGCAGCTGGTCCAGCGTCGCGTGATTAAGTCGTGTCAAAGCGTTACCCCGAAATTCCGAATTGCGATTTGCGTTCGTCGCTGCGTCCCGCACCGCGCCTGCCGACTTTGGCCTGTAGGTAACCGCCGTGTCTACGGCGTTCGCACTGACGTTCCCCGGTCGCGTGGCAGTCGGGACCGACTATCGGCCGTTATGCATGAGTCAGCGTCGGCCGATTGCGACTACTCAAGGGGCAGCAAAGCCAGTGCCGTATCCCGGCGTGGTCGCGAATGCGATCTTCGACAGGCCGATCTTGGCATGGCCGTCCGTGCGGGGAATATCCACCGCGGGCGGGTCATCTGCGCTTACGATATGGGGATGTGCTCGCGCTTGGCGCGAGCCGGCAAACAACTTAGACCCGGCCATTTCTACAATGGCGGGGTGGCTCCCTGAGTAGGATTCGAACCTACGGCCACTCGATTAACAGTCGAGAGCTCTACCGCTGAGCTATCAGGGATCGTTGCCGGAGGCGGCTCTATAAACGGCCAGTCGGGCGATGCAAGCAGGTTTGTTTGAAAAAGTGAAAGTCCGGGACGAACCGCGGGTCAGGCGACGAACTGTTCCATCGTGATGCGGTCGTCGAGCGCGTGCTCGGGATCGAACAGCAATGTGAGTTCGCGGGCGCGGTCCATGCAGATGTCGACCTGAGCGACGTCACGGATCTCGCGCTGGTCGGCGACCGCAGAGACGGGGCGCTTGCCGGGGTCGAGCACGCGGATCCGGATGCGTGCCTTGTCGGGCAGGATCGCGCCACGCCAGCGTCGGGGGCGGAATGGGCTGATCGGCGTCAGCGCGACCATGCCCGAGCCGAGCGGCAGGATCGGGCCGTGCGCGGACAGATTGTATGCAGTCGAGCCGGCGGGGGTGGCGACAAGGATGCCGTCGCAGGCGAGTTCGGCGAGGACGATGCGATCGTTCACCGTCACTTCGAGATTGGCGGTTTGGCGTGTCTCTCGCAGGAACGAGACTTCGTTGATCGCCGGCAGCGTGTGCGTGCGACCGTCGACGCCGATTGCCGTCATGCTGAGCGGGATGACCTTGAAGGGTTTTGCACGCTCCAGCCGGTCCGTAAGGCCGTGGTGGCGCCATTCGTTCATCAGGAAGCCGACCGTACCGAGGTTCATGCCGAACACGGGGACGGGCGGCTTGCGGCGTTCCAGCATCGTGTGGAGCGTCTGGAGCATGAAGCCGTCGCCACCGAGCGCGATGACGACGTCTGCTTCCTCGACGGGCACCCACTCGCCCATGTCGGCGAGTTCGGCCTGGGCGGCACGAGCGGGCGGGGTGTTGGACGCGACCAGCGCCCGCCGCTCGTACAGGCTCATCCGCCGGTGACGCTCATGTGGCGCGCGACGGCGGGACCTTCGCCCTGGCCGATGCGGAAGTCGTGCGCCTTGGGCTTGGCGAACAGGCCGGCGTCGATCGCTTCGTCGAGACCGGCGGTGCCGCCCTCGCGTAGTGCCGCCTTGAGATCGACCTGGTCGTCATGGCCTAGGCACATGTAGAGCTTGCCCTCGGTGGTGAGACGGACGCGGTTGCAGCCGTCGCAGAAATTGGCGGTCAGCGGCGAGATGAGCCCGAGCCGGGTCTTCGTGCCGTCGACGTTCCAGTAGCGTGCGGGGCCACCGGTCTTGTGTGCGTCGCGGGCTAGCGTGAATTGCTGGCCGAGGTCTTCGAAGACCTTGGTCAGGGGGAGGAAGCGATCGGTACGGTCCTCGTCGATCGCACCCAAGGGCATCGTCTCGATCAGCGACAGGTCGAAGCCCTCGTCGCGGCACCAAGCCAGCATAGGTCCGATCTCGTCCTCGTTGAAGCCCTTCAACGCGACCATGTTGATCTTGATCGCGAGGCCTGCGTCGCGCGCTGCGTAGATGCCGCCGATAACCTGCGACACGTCGCCATGGCGCGTGATGTAGCGGAAGCGTTCGGGATCGCGGCTGTCCATGCTGACATTGACGCGGCGGATACCGGCATCGACCATCGCGTCGGCATGCTGCGCGAGGCGCGTGCCGTTGGTGGTCATCGTCAGCTCTTCCAAGCCCGAACCGATGTTGTGGCCGAGGCGCTGGACCAGTTCCGCCACATCGCGACGAACCAGAGGCTCACCGCCCGACAGGCGAATCTTGGTGACGCCGCGCGCGATGAAGCGCTCGGCGATGATCGCGATCTCTTCAAGGCTCAACAGCTTGCTGCGCGGCAGGAAGGTCATCTTTTCCGACATGCAGTAGCGGCAGCGCAAGTCGCAGCGGTCGGTCACCGAAATGCGCAGATACTTGATCGTGCGACCATGCGTATCGCGCAAAGGCTTTTGCTCGAGGGTTGGTGCCATCGTCATCCCCTCCGAGCTAAGACGTGACTGTCCCACTAACAAGGCCGGATCGGCTGGTATTGGATTGGCGCGCGGCGATGCGGCGGCTAGGCTCGCACCGATGGAGCGGGGTGCGACGGATATGGAAGACATGCAGATGGCAACGACGCTGTTCGCGGTATCGTTCCGTCAACATGATGAGATCGCGGAGATTTTGGCGAGCGCAGGGGCCGGTGCGGGATGGCGGGCGGCGGTCGCGAACGATGCCGACGGGTTGGAGCGACGATTCCTGGCGAGCCGTGCGGCTGTGGCGTTGATCGATGCGCGCGGTGCGCTCGACGACGGACTGTCGGCGACACGCAGGCTGGGTGGGATCGTCGCCACCAACGGTGCCGCGTTGCTGGTGCTGGTGTCACGCGGCGACGTCGAGGCGATCGGCGAATTCTTCGATGCCGGCGCGACGCAGTTCCTAGCCAGCCCCGCCAGCGATGGCGAACTCGTCCAGGCGCTGCGGTTCGCGGGGCGTTACGCCGCTCGTGCATCCGGTGGCACGATTGACCGGCGCGCGATACCGGGCGCTTCGCCGTTCGACAGGGAAACCGGCGAAGCGCGGCGCTGGATCGTAGGGCGGATCGCCGAAGAAAGTCCGGTGACGGTGGTGCTCGTCGCGCTGTCGCGGCTCGATATCGTCAACGCGGCGCATGGCCGGCCTGCGGTGGATGAACTGATCGAGGCTGCGGTGCTGCGGGCGGAAACGGTCGCGCGTGGGGCGATCGGCGTGGATGCGATGGTCGCGCGGCTCGGCGGGTCGGAGTTCGTGCTGGTGATCGAGGCGGCGGGGGCGGCGGTGACGGCCGCGATCACCGCGCTCGATGCGGCGCTCGCGCGGCCGTTCGCGGTGGCGAATACGCGTGCCGTCCTCGGCTGCCGCTTCGGTGTGGCGCAGCGCCAGCCTGGCGACGATGCGGCGGCGTTGCTGCGTCGTGCGAGCGAGGCGCTGGCCGAGGCGAAGGCGAGCGACGGATCGGTGCTCCACGTCGCGCTGCCCGACGGGGTCGCGCCAATCGATGCGCTGGCGATCGACCTGCACCATGCGATCGAGCGCGACGAGATCGACCTGCGTTGGCAGCCACAGGTCGAGATCGCGAGCGGCAAGATCACCGGGGTAGAGGCCCTGGCGCGCTGGAACCACCGGGTGCTCGGGCCGCTAGGTGCGGATACGCTGTTCGATGCCGCAGACCGGGCCGACCTGGGCATCGCTTTGTCGGACCATATCCAGCGGCTGGTGCTGGCGCGGGCGGTTGCATGGCCGGAGGCGCTGGGAACGTTGCGCGTGTCGCTGAACCTGACGGCGGCGGATATCACGCGGCCGGGGTTCGGCGCGCTGTTCCTGGCGCGGATCGACGAGAGCGGGTTTCCCCGCGGACGGCTGACCGTCGAGATTACCGAGACCGGGCTGATCGAGGACCTTGCGGCGGCGGCGGCGTTGCTCGCGGAACTGCGCGGGGCAGGGTGCCGGGTGGCGATCGACGACTTCGGCACGGGCTATTCGAGCCTCGCCTATCTGAAGTCGCTGCCGCTGGATTACGTGAAGATCGACAAGGCGCTGGTGCGGGACATCGATGGCAGTGCGCGCGACCGCGTGGTGGTGGCCGGGGCGATCACGATGGCGCGTTCACTGGGACTGGCGGTGATCGCCGAGGGTGTCGAGCGGCCGGCGCAGCTCGAGCTGCTCGCCGCGGGCGGGTGCAGCCTGTACCAGGGCTTCCTGCTGTCCGAACCGGTGGGTGAGGCGGCGTTGCTGGAATTGATGGCGCGGGAGTGACGAACTGATGCGACGCACGATGCTACCCCTGGCGATCATGGCGATCGCAGCGCCTGCGATCGCGCAGACGCCGGCCGAGATCGTGATCCGCAAGGCGATGGAGACTAGCGCGGCGGGCTGGAACGCAGGCGATCTTGCGCGGTTCATGGACGTCTATGCCGAGGATGCCGTGTTCGTGACGCCGAAGGGGTTGCTGCGCGGCAAGGAGGCGATCTCCGCCAAATACCGGCCGAGCTTTCGCGGGACGGGTAACGCGCGCGGCAAGCTGTCGTTCGCGTTCCTGGAAATGCGGGGCCTCGATCCGGCGCATGCAATCCTGTTCGCGCGCTGGACACTGACCGGGCCGTCGACGAGCGAATCCGGGATGACCACGCTGGTGTTCGAGCGGCGGGGTGCGGCGTGGAAGATCATTTCGGATCACAGCAGTTGACCGGATGTCCGACGAACGATTTGGGATGACGCGATGATACATGCGCTCGACCGCGCGACCGCGGCGCGATTTGCCGGGCTGACGCTCGGGCACCTGACCCGCGAATGGCCGTACAAGCTCGACCAGGTGCTGGACGGGCCAAGCGACCTGGCGCTGCCCAAGACGTTGCATCCGGTGTTCCACGGCAGTTTCGACTGGCATAGCTGTGTGCATGGCTGGTGGCAGGTGATGCGGCTCGCGCGGCTGTACCCGGACATGGCGGAAGCCGCGGCGGTCGAGGCGCTGGCGGACCGGATGCTGGTGCCTGCGTTGATCGCGGGCGAGGTGGCCTATCTCGACCGGCCGGGGACAGGCGGGTTCGAGCGGCCTTATGGCTGGGGGTGGCTGCTTGCCCTGCATGACGAACTGGCGCGGCGGCCCGATCGGCCCTGGGCGGCGGCGATCGAGCCGCTCGCGCGGGCATTTGCGGCGCGGTTTGCGGCGTATTTGCCGAAGCTCATCTATCCGGTGCGGAGCGGGAAGCATGACTGCACCGCGTTCGCGCTCGTCCATGCGCTGCGCTGGGCGCGGACGCATGACGCGTCGTTGGCCGCGCTGATCGAGACGCGTGCGCGCGACTGGTACGGCGACGATCGGGATTGCCGGCCGTTCGAGCCGAGCGGGGAGGATTTCCTGTCGGCGACGTTGTGCGAGGCAGCGTTGATGAAGGACGTCCTGGGCGGCGATTTCGCGCCGTGGCTGGCGGCGTTCCTGCCCGACCCGTTCGGTCCGGCGACGGCTTGCCTCCGCGCACCGGCTATCGTCAGCGACCGTTCGGACGGGCGCCTCGCGCATCTCGACGGCGTGAACCTGTCGCGCGCATGGTGCTGGCGGACGATCGCCGATGCCTTGCCCGATCCGGTAGCAGCCCGCACGATCGCCGACGTACATCTGGCCGAGGCGCTGCCGCATCTCGCGGACGATTACATGGGCGAGCATTGGCTGGCGACGTTCGCACTTCTCGCGCTGGAGGCCGAGTGATCGCGGTTGGCGGGAGAGAAGGGGTTAGCAGAGCGGGCCGGGCTGCCTAAGGTCGCATCATCGAACGAAAAGAGAGTGATGATGCAAAGACGCCTGCCGTTCCTGGCCTTGCTGGCCCTTTCGACGACCGCGCTGGCACAGACGCCGGCCCCCGCTACCGATCCGAACCTGTACCTCGAGGATATCCACGGCGCGCGTGCGCTCGATACGGTGAAGCGGTGGAACACGCGGTCGCTCGCCGCGCTGGAGGCGAAGCCTGGTTATGCGCGCTATCGCCAGCGCGCGCTCGACCTGTTGCAAGCGGATCGCCAGATCGCGACGCCGGACCAGATCGTCGGCGATCAGGTGCTGAACCTGTGGCAGGACAAGACGAACGTGCGCGGCCTGTGGAGGGTCGCGTCGCTGGCGTCGTTCAGCAGCGGCAAGCCGGTGTGGCGGACGCTGATCGACGTCGACGCACTGGGCAAGGCGGAGGGCAAGAGCTGGGTGTGGAAGGGCGCGACGTGCCGGTCGCCGTCCTACGATCGCTGCATGGTCGCGCTTTCGAACGGCGGCGGCGATGCGGTCGAGGAGCGCGAATTCGACATTCCCTCGGGCAAGTTCGTCGCGGACGGCTTCGTCGTGCCGAGCTTCAAGACCCGGCTGAACTGGGCGGGTCCTGACGCGCTGTATGTCGCGACCGATTTCGGTACCGGCAGTCTTACCAAGTCCGGCTATCCACGAACCGTGAAGCGCTGGCAGCGTGGCACGCCGCTTGCCTCCGCAACGATCGTTACCAGCGCGATGCAGGACGATGTCGGGATCGACAGCGATGTCTACACCGAAGCTGACCGGCGTTACGCGGTCGTCTCGCGCAACGTCGATTTCTTCCATTCGAAGCGGAGTCACGTCGCCGACGACGGACGGCTGGTGCCGTCGCCCTTGCCCGATGATGCGGTCTTGAACACCGTGCTCGATGGTCGCCTGATCGCTACGCTAGCCTCCGACTGGCGCGGGATCGCGAGCGGCTCGGTGGTGGCGTACGGCATCGCCGACGTGCTGGCGGGGCGTGCACCGACAATCGAGCGCGTGTTGGTGCCGACCAAGACGCAGGCGGTGGAGCAGGTCGATTCGAGCAGGTCGGTGCTGTGGGTCAAGATGCTCGACGATGTCTCGGGGCGGCTGGTGTCGCTGACGCGCGGTACGGACGGCGTCTGGACGCAACGGGTCGCGGCGCTGCCTTCATCGTCGACGATCCACCTCGATGCGACTGCGGGGAAGGACGACGTTGCGTTTGCGATGGTCGAGAGCTTCCTCAGCCCGCCCGCGCTGTATGCCGTCCGCCCCGATGCCAAGCCGGTCGCGGTCGACACTTTGCCCGCGCGCTTCGACGCTTCGACGATGCAGGTGGAGCAGCGGTTCGCGACCTCGAAGGACGGCACGAAGATCCCGTATTTCCTGGTGCGCAAGAAGGGCACGACCGGACCGGTGCCTGCTCTCGTCCACGCCTATGGCGGCTTCCGTAATGCGCAGACGCCGACCTACCTCGTCGACCAGCCCTATCGGTCGGGTCCGGCGGGCCTGTTCTGGGTCGAGGAAGGCAACGCGTTCGTGCTCGCCAACATCCGCGGCGGCGGCGAGTACGGGCCGCGCTGGCACCAGATGCCACTGCGCGAGAACCGGCAGAAGGCGTATGACGATCTGCATGCGGTCGGCGACGACCTGGTGCGGACCGGCGTCAGCGCCAAGCGGAAGATCGCGGTGTCGGGACGGTCGAACGGCGGCCTGCTGGTCGGCGTGGCGATGGAGCAGCGCCCGGATCTTTACGGAGCGATCGTGATGGGATCACCGCTGCTGGACATGCAGCGTTACTCGCATCTGTCGGCGGGGGCGTCGTGGATCGGGGAATATGGCGACCCGGACAAGCCCGCGGACTGGGCGTTCATTGCGCGATACTCGCCATATCAGAATTTGAAGCGCGGCGTGAGATACCCGACGCCGTTCATCTATACCTCGACCGAGGACGATCGCGTCCATCCAGGTCATGCGAGAAAGTTCGCGGCGCGGCTGGAGGCTTATGGCAACCCGTTCTTCTATTACGAGAACCCGGAAGGCGGCCATGCGGCGGGTGCGGACAAGATCGAGGATGCGAAGCGCGCTGCGCTCGTCACGGTGTATCTTAACACCCAGCTCGGCACCGGTGCCATCCGCTGAATGTCGCGTACCGAAATACGGTACGAATGGGCCGGTGCGTTAACACCGGCCCGGACGATCAGTTGCTGTCCGAATCGTCGTCGTCGCCGTCGATCGCGAGATACAGCGCGCCGCCTACGGCGACTGCTGCGAGTGCGACTACGATGAGGCCACCGTCAGCAAAGTTGTTCTTCTTGACGGTCGCCGTGCCTGCGCGAGCCGACTTCGCAACCGACAGGCTGCTGACCGAGCTGGTCTGTGCGGCGGTAGCGGCGACAGGTGCGGCGACGAGCGCCAGGCCAGCCGAAGCCATGGCCAAAGATTTGATAAACATTAAGCATCTCCCGTAGCTACGACGAGGATCGTCGCAATCCACGTAAATGCCTGTACCTGACACTTTGTTCAGAAACATTGAAAATCTACTGACTATCGATCATTTGGCGCAATTCGCCGTCTAAAGCACGTCAAGTCGCGGTGATGTGAGTTCGTTTACAGGATCTTAACTACACATCCGCTTACGGATGGACGCTAAGGCTCATGAAAGATTGAGGAATTCAGCTGTGCGCACTTCGGTGCGACCGATCTCGTTCTAGCGGGATCCGGGAAGGGTTGGTGGGCCCGGCAGGAATCGAACCCGCAACCTAGCCGTTATGAGCGGCCAGCTCTAACCGTTGAGCTACAGGCCCCACCGGCGCCTGCGTTAGCGCAAGCGGACATCCCGCAAAAGAGCGCACAAGCAAAAGGACAAAGAAAAAGGGCGCTCCCGAAGGAACGCCCTTTCCGACACTAAATCCTATCGAGCGTAAAAACGCCCGACAGATTTTAGTTCATGTTGTCGGTCTTCTCGTCGGCAGCGTCACGGACGTTGTCGGCAGCTGCGTTCATGTTGTCAGCAGCGTTCTCGAGCACGTCGGTAGCGACTGCGTTCGAGGTGTTGTCCGCCATGGCGTCCATGTTGTCAGCCTGCATTTCCATGTTGTCAGCCAGCATGTCCGCGTTGTTCTCAACTGCGGCGGCTTCTGGCGACTTGCTGCAGGCTGCGACGGACATCAGGCCGGCGGCAGCAGCGATCAGAACGATCTTCTTCATTCGAATGCTCCCAAGCATAGTTTCACTCGCGGCCGACCCGATTGCCGTCGCGAAGTCCCGTCAAATAGCGGACCCCGGCGGGCGGTCAATCCGCTAAATTCATCCGCCCGCAAGGTTTGCGGCAGAACGATGACAGATCGGTTGCCGCAACTCGTCACTTATGAGGCACAATCGAGCCGATTTCTTCGGGTGCATTGGCCACCGTGGCGATCATCGCGGTCCAAGCCGCGACGTTCTGGCGAAGCTGTTCGGGGTCGATCAGATCCAGCGTATCCTCGGGCGTGTGGTGGTAATCGAAGTAGCGCAGGCCCGATTGGTTGAGGTCGATCCCGGCTACCCCCGTGGCGATGATTGGACCGACATCGGTGCCGCCATGCGGGACGTCGGCACCGCGGATGATCCCGAGCGGCGCGAGCGCGACGGCGAGACGATCCTCGATGGGCTTGGCGGCGGCGGGCAGGCTGCTCTCGAACCGCCAGACGCGGTCGGCGCCGAAGTCCGATTCGGCGGCGGTCGCGTGACGCTCGCCGGCATGCGCCTTGGCGTAGGCGGTTCCGCCGAACCCGCCGCTCTCCTCGTCACCGAACCAGACGACGCGGATCGTCCGGCGTGGGCGCTGGCCGCTGTCCATGACGAGCTTGGCCGCAGCAGCGGTGATCGCGATGCCCGCGCCGTCGTCGATCGCGCCGGTGCCGAGATCCCAGCTGTCGAGATGGCCACCGACCAGCACGATGCCCGCCTTGGGGTCGGTGCCGGGAACCTCGGCGACGACGTTACCCGATTCCTGCATCCCGGCCTGCTTGTCTTCAAGCACCAGCTTCAGCGTCACTGGCTTGCCGAGCTTCACCAGCCGCTCGACATGCTCGGCGTCGGCAACCGACAGCGCCGCTGCGGGGATCGGCGTCACGCCCGCTTCGAAATTGGTGTTGCCCGCGTGCGGCCCGCGCCCGTGATCGGTGCCGATCGACCGGATCACGATCGCCGCCGCGCCCTTCTTGGCGGCGACGTTCGGTCCGACGAAGCGCGCGGTGCCCTGCGACCCATAGCTCGATCCGTCCTGGGTCGGCTGCATCGCGTTCGACACGAATGCGATCTTGCCCTTCAGGCTGCCGTCGGCGGCGAGCGCCAAGTCGTTGTACGTCGGGAAATACACGATCGGCAGGGTCAGCCCGCCCGGCGGCGTCGCGCCCGAATTGCCGAGGCCGACCAAGTGAAGCTTCTGCGCATAGGGCGCGACCAGTTCCCCGCTCTCCGTGCCGCGCGACCAGACCGGAAGTTGGTATTTCTCGATCCGCACGTTCTTGAACCCAAGCGCCTTCAGCTTGGCGACCGACCAGGCGCGCGCGCGCGGTGCCGCCTCGGTGCCGGTCATGCGTGGGCCGACCTCGGTCGTGATCCCCTCGACGATCTTGTACGCGGTATCGTCGGTCAGCGCCTTGTCGCGGAGTGCAGCGACCTTCGCGTCGGCGGCGGTCGCCGGGGCGGCGGTACGCTGCGCCGACAGAGGAGAGGTGAGGGCGGAGGCGGCCAGCGCCGCGAGCAGGGTGCGTTTCATCATGGGGGCAGCGTATGTCGGCGCTCCCCGTTTGCCAACGGCTCGCCGCATCGCTATCTGCGCACGTCAAATCCCGCCCTTATTCAGAACGGAGCTCGGCACCCACATGGCCGTCCAGTATACCTACGTCATGAAGGGTCTGTCGAAGACCTTCCCCGGTGCCAACAAGCCCGTGCTCAACAACATCCACCTGCAGTTCATCCCGTCGGCCAAGATCGCGATCATCGGCCCGAACGGCTCGGGCAAGTCGACGCTGATGAAGATCATGGCCGGCATGGATCCCGATTTCACCGGCGAAGCCTGGGCGGCGGAAGGCGTCAACGTCGGTTACCTGGCGCAGGAGCCGCAGCTCGATCCGACCAAGGACGTGATGGGCAACGTCAAGGACGGCGTGCGTCCGGTCGCGGACCTGGTCGACCGGTTCAACGCGATCTCGGCCGAGATGGGCGATCCGAAGGACGACACCGACTTCGACGCGCTGATGGAGGAGATGGGCGAGCTTCAGGCCAAGATCGACGCGGTCGACGGCTGGGCGCTCGACAGCCAGCTCGAACAGGCGATGGAAGCGCTGCGCTGCCCGCCGGGCGATGCGTCGGTGGTCAACCTCTCGGGCGGCGAGAAGCGCCGCGTCGCGCTCTGCAAGCTGTTGCTGGAAAAGCCGCAGATCCTGCTGCTCGATGAGCCGACCAACCATCTCGACGCCGAAAGCGTGTCGTGGCTGGAGAACTACCTCAAGGAATATACCGGCAACGTCATCCTCGTGACGCATGACCGCTACTTCCTCGACAACGTCGTCAACTGGGTGCTCGAACTCGATCGCGGGCGCTATTACACGTACGAGAGCAACTATTCGGGCTATCTGGAGAAGAAGGCGCAGCGCCTCAGCCAGGAAGAGCGCGAAGAGGCCGGCAAGCAGAAGGCGATCGCCGACGAGTTGGCGTGGATGCGCCAGACCCCCAAGGCCCGCCAGACCAAGTCGAAGGCACGTATCCGCGCGTTTGACGAGCTGATGGAGAAGCAGGAGAACCGCGTTGCCGGCAAGGCCGCGATCCTGATCCAGCTGCCGGCGCGTCTCGGCGGCAAGGTGATCGAGGCCAAGGGCCTGACCAAGTCGTATGGCGACAAGCTGTTGTTCGACGGTCTCGACTTTACGCTGCCCCCCGGCGGCATCGTCGGCGTGATCGGCCCCAACGGCGCGGGCAAGTCGACGCTGTTCAAGCTCATCACCGGGCAGGAAACGCCGGACGAGGGCACGATCGAGGTCGGCTCGACCGTCAAGCTCGGTTATGTCGACCAGAGCCGCGACGATCTCGATCCGAACAAGAACGTCTGGCAGGAAATCTCCGACGAGCTCGAAATCTTCCGTTTCGGCAAGCAGGAGATGGGCACGCGGGCCTATGTCGGCGCGTTCAACTTCCGCGGGCCGGACCAGCAGAAGAAGGTCGGCCAGCTGTCGGGCGGTGAGCGCAACCGCGTCCACATGGCCAAGATGCTCAAGGAGGGTGGCAATGTCCTCCTGCTCGACGAGCCGACCAACGATCTCGACGTCGAGACTCTCCGCGCGCTCGAAGAGGCGCTGGAGACGTTCGCGGGCTGCGCGGTGGTCATCAGCCATGACCGCTTCTTCCTCGATCGCCTCGCGACGCACATCCTCGCGTTCGAGGGCGACAGCCACGTCGAGTGGTTTGAGGGCAACTACGCGTCGTACGAGGAGGACAAGCGTCGTCGCATGGGCGATGCGGCGGATCGGCCTACGCGTCTGGCGTACAAGAAGCTGACGCGCTGATCGACTGGAGCCTGCCGCAAGCCTGGATTGCCGGGCTGCGGCGGACTTTGGGCGAACAGACATTCACGAGCTTCAGCCGTCATCCTGACGAAAGTGAGGATCCAGGGTTACGGAGGTCAGCGTCAAGCAGCTCTGGATCCTGACTTTCGTCAGGATGACGGATAGGGTGATTAGAATTACGGATGCGGGGCGGTGCGGGATGGCACCGTATGCGAAAATATCGCGCAATCGCACGAGTAACCCGCAGGCCGCCCTGCAACCGCCATCTTGAACCTCTAGCCGAGGCCGGCAGGACAGACCCGTAATTTCGACGAACGGAGCAGGCGTGACAGTTATCGAGCAATCTCCGGGTGGAGATGCCCCTCCGGGCGCCGGCGAGCTTCAATATCGTCTTCGCCAGCAGTCCATCCTGGCCGATTTCGGGATCGAGGCTCTGCGTGCGCGGGATCTGGATCCCATGCTTCAGCGCGCTACCGAATTATGTGCCGAGGGTATGCGGTCGAAATATTGCAAGTTCCTGGAATATCGACCTGAGCAGGACAGTTTGCTCGTCCGGGCGGGGACCGGTTGGGCGCCCGGGGTGGTCGGATCGACCGAGATGCGTACCGATCTCGCGTCGCCGGCAGGCTTTGCGCTGGAGACCGGCGAGGCGGTGATCTCGAACCATCTGGAGAACGAGGACCGGTTTCGAACGCCCGCGTTCATGGCCGAGCACAACATCCGCCGGGCGATCAACGTACTGGTCGAGACGTCGGGCAAGCGCTTCGGCGTGCTCGAGGTCGACAGCCCCGACGAAGGCAAGTTCGAACCGGCCGACCTGTCGTTCATGCAGGGCTTCGCCAATCTGATCGGCGTCGCGATCGAGCGGCAGCATGCCGAGCAGCGACTGAGCGATGCGATGGAGCATCAGGAACTGCTCACGCGGGAAGCGAGCCACCGCGTGAAGAACAGCCTCGCGCTGGTATCGGCGATGCTCAACCTGCAGATGCAGGAGGACGACGATCCGCGGATCACGCGGTTGCTCGGCGATGCGCAGGCGCGGATCACGGCGATCGCGCAGACCCACGACCAGTTGTGGCGCGGCGAGCAGGTCGGGATCGTGGCGCTGAACGACCTGGTATGCGGGATCGCCACAGGGCTGGCCGAGCAGGCGCCGAACCACCGGATCGAGTGCGACATCGACGCGATCCTGATCAGCGCGGACACGGCTATCCCGGTCGGGTTGCTGGTCACCGAGCTCGTCACCAACGCGATCAAATATGCGTACGACGATGCGGGCGGCGCGATTGCCGTGACGATCCGGAGCGCTGATGGGCGGATCGTGCTGACCGTCTCGGATACGGGCGCAGGGTTGCCGGCGGACTTCGATCTGAAGACGGCGTCGCGCAAGAGCCTGGGGATGCGGATGATCGGGAGCCTCGCGCGGCAGTTGCGCGGGACGGTGACGATCGCGAATGCTGCGGTCGGGACGTGTGCGACGCTCGAGGTGCCCGATCCGCGGGTCGACGTTCAGTCCGAGTGACTGTTCTGCTGCGAACGCAGGAGTCCAGGGTCAGGCGCGTTTCGTTCGGTATCATGGGCTCCTGCTTTCGCAGGAGAACAATGGCTTAAGCCGCTACCGCATCCGCCTTGGTCGCCATCCAGGCTTCGGCCTTGGCGAGTGCGGGGGCGTCGTCGACGTCTATCCAGTCTATGTCGCTGCAATCCACGATGCGGGCCAGGCCTTGCGCGGCTAGCAAGCGGACGCCTTCGGTAAGCGAAGGGCTGGCCAGCGTCGCCAGCGCATCCGAGAGCGCAGGGCCGATCGCGAAAACGCCGGTGTCGTAGCAGTCGTGCGGTTCGAGACCCTTGCCGATCGCAACGATACGGTCGCCTTCGGTCGCGACGCAGGTCACGTCCTCCGGGTCGACCCAGTCGTGACCGAGGCGCCGGTCGATACCGAGACGGAGGCCACCGCCAGCGCCGGCCTTGGCCATGCGAGCGTAGAGCTCAGGGCTGACGAGGTGATCGCACATTGCGAGGATCGCTTCGCCACCGTCCAGCGCATCGCGCGCCGCCAGTACCGACACGCCGTTAGGTTCGCGGTGGTCCGCAAGGACCGTCTCGACCACCAGCGGCCAGTGCCGGCTCCCGAGATACGCTTCGATCGCTTCACGCCCATAGCTCACCGTCACGATCGCCCGCGCAAAACCAGCCTCGGCCAGTCCTTCCAAAGCGTGGGCGATCAACGGTCGCCCCGCCACCCCACACAGCGGCTTGTACGGAGCGGAGGTGCGAAGGCGGCTGCCTTCCCCGGCGGCGAGGAGGACAGCCGTATCGATCATGTCAGGCGGCCTTGATGAACCGCTCGACTTCGATCTGCGCGAGATCGTCGGTCATCTGCGTGCGCGGGTGCTTGCAGAAATAGGCCGAGGCCGGGTCGATCACGCCGGCGATGCCGCGATCCTTGGCGATCTTGGCGCAACGGATCATGTCGATCGCGACGCCAGCCGAGTTGGGGCTGTCCTCGACCGAGAGACGCAGCTCGATGTTCATCGGCACGCCGCCAAACAGCTGGCCTTCCATGCGCAGGAAGCAGACCTTGTTGTCGTTCTGCCAGGGGACATAGTCCGACGGGCCGATATGAACATTGTCGTCGTCCATCCGCTCGGCCGCGACCGACTGGACCGCCTCGGTCTTCGAAATCTTCTTCGACTCGAGACGGCGATGGTTCGACATGTTGAGGAAGTCGGTGTTGCCGCCGGTGTTTAGCTGGTAGGTACGATCCAGCTTCACGCCGCGCTTGGCGAACAGGTCGGTCAGCACGCGGTGGACGATCGTCGCGCCGAGCTGCGCCTTGATATCGTCGCCGATGATCGCGACGCCCGCGTCCTCGAACTTCTTCGCCCAGACCGGGTTCGACGCGATGAAGACGGGGATGTTGTTGACGAACGCCACGCCCGCTTCGATCGCGCACTCGGCGTAGAATTCGGTAGCTTCCTGCGAACCGACCGGCAGGTAGTTCATCAGCACGTCGGCGCCCGAGGCCTTGAGGTCGGCGATGACCTCTTCACGGGTCGGCTCGGCGGCGTCGGAGACCAGGAACGTACGGTCGTCCTTGAAATCGGCCATGTGGTCGGCGACGCCGTCCAGCTTCTTGCCCATCTTCACGATCGTGCCGGTGTTGCCGACATTGGGTGCGAACACCGCGGTGCAGTTGGGCTTGGCGAAGATCGCTTCGGCGACGTCCTTGCCGACCTTGCGCCGATCGACGTCCCACGCCGCGACGACCTTGATGTCGCTCGGCTTGTAGCCGCCCATGTCGAAATGCATCAGGCCAACCTGGTCGTTTGCCCCCTCGCGATAATGCTCGAGGCCCTGGACGAGCGAGCTCGCGCAGTTGCCGATGCCGACCACGGCGATCCGAATGCTATTCATTACTGACCCTGTTCCTTACGAAAGATGCATGCGCGACGCGGTCTTCGGTCGCGTTGCGGAAGTGCGGACGAAAGCCCGTTCGACACGACGGTGCCAAACGAGCCCGACGATGGCGACGAGCGTCAAAGCGACGATCTCGAACCACCAGAAGATGCGTGGGTTGCCCGCGAAGCAGGCGACGAAGATCGCCCATACTCGCACATTCGCGGTAAGCAAGGCCATGAAGCGCAATGGCGCCACGGCCCGGGCCCCATAGAGCGCGCCGAGCGCGACCGGGTCGCTCGACTGGCCGAGCGTGCGCTCGAACGGCATGGCGATGCGGTCGATGCTGCTCGCGACGCCGTCGTAGAAGCGGACGAGCGCGTTGCCGGTGGGCACGGGCGGCGCTTCGAGTGCCACGCCCTTGATGCGACGATGGAAGCGCGAGCGCTCGCCTTCGTACATGTTCGACTGCACCGCGTGCGCGCCACCGGCGGCGAAGGCGATGATCCAACCCTCGGGCGTGTCGATCGTGATCGCCAGCGAGGTGTAGATTAGCGCGAACACGCCGTGATCGCACAACCCATCGAGCATCCGCCCAAGCGGGCTCGCGGTCTTGGTCGCGCGCGCGACCATTCCGTCGAGTCCGTCGGCAATCAGCCACCCCATCGACAGCACCAGTCCGACCAGCGCGAGCGCCCAGTTTCCCCACTGGGTATAGGCGAGCGCGGCTGCTCCACCGAGGCAAAGCCCGGCGATCGACACCGAATTCGCTGAAATCCCACGCGCCAACGCAAGCGGCAAAAGCGCACGGCCTGCCGGGTGAATCAGCCAAAGATTGGAAGGGATCTCGATCCGGCGATCGCGCGATCCATCCGGTGGAGCCACTGTCATAGGATTTTCATAATGCGCCCGGCACGCGGTTTATGCAAGATGGCGCGGCGAACCCTATGGAACGCTTGACCGCAATTCTTCGATCCAGACCGTTGCAATTCCGTCCGAAGGCGCACGCCAGTCCCCGCGAGGAGACAGCGCGCCACCCGCCGATACCTTCGGCCCATTGGGCATTGCGGATCGCTTGAACTGGCTGGTCGTAAAGAACCGGAACAGGAATTTTTCCAGCCAATGCCGGATCGTCGGCAGGTCGTAGGCGACGCGCGCGTCCGCTGGCAGATCCTCCGGCCATGCACCGACGCTCGCATCGCGCCACGCGTGCCAGGCGAGGAACGCGATTTTAGACGGAGCGAGGCCGTGCCGGATCACGTAGTGCGCAAAGAAGTCGTTGAGCGCATACGGCCCGATCATCGACTCGGTGCTCTGCAACGCGCCGTCCGCGCTGGCCGGGACGAGTTCGGGCGAAATCTCCTGCGCGAGGATCGTCGAGAGGATCGCGTCGGTCGCCGCGTCATACTGGTCGGTGCGGATACACCAGCGGATCAGGAACTGGATCAGCGTCTTCGGCACGCCGGTGTTCACCGCGTAATGGCTCATCTGGTCGCCGACGCCGTAGGTGCACCAGCCGAGCGCCATCTCGCTGAGATCGCCGGTGCCGAGAACGATACCGCGCCGCTGGTTGGCGAGGCGGAACAGGTAATCGGTCCGCAGCCCGGCCTGCACGTTCTCGAAGGTGATGTCGTAGACGGGTTCGCCATCGCTGAACGGGTGGCCGATGTCTTCCAGCATGCGTGTCGCAGCGGGGCGGATGTCGATCTCTTCGGCGGTGATGTCGAGTGCGCGCATCAGCGCCCAAGCGTTGGCCTTGGTGCCTTCGCCGGTCGCGAAGCCGGGCATGGTGAAGCCGAGGATCGCACTACGGGGGCGTCCGAGGCGGTCCATCGCCTTGGCCGCGACGATCAGCGCGTGGGTCGAGTCGAGGCCACCCGATACGCCGATCACGATCGTTTCGGCCTTTGCGGAAACGAGCCGTTTCGACAGCGCCTCCACCTGGATGTTGAACGCTTCGTAGCAGTCGTCGTCACGCCGCGCCGGATCGTTCGGCACGAACGGGAAGCGGCGAATGGCGCGCTCCAGTCCGCCGTCCGTGAGCACGGGTTCGTGATCGAACGCGATCCGTTGGAAACGCGTCTCAGGATTGCCGCCGAACACTACCGCATCGTTGAACGTGCCGTTGCGCAGGCGGTCCTGGGTGATGCGCTCGCAGTCCACGTCGGCGACCACCAGTTCCGGCTCGGTCGAGAACCGCTCCGACTCCGCGATCTGCTCGCCCAGTTCGTGGATCAGGCCCTGGCCGTCCCACGCGACCTCGGTCGTGCTCTCGCCGGGGCCTGCGGCGGAATAGACATAGGCGCACATCGCGCGCGAGGACTGCGACGCCGCCAGCATCGCCCGCTCGCGTGCCTTGCCAATGACGATGTTCGAGGCGGACAGGTTGCAGCAGATCAGCGCACCCGCGAGCGCGCCCGCGGTCGAGGGCGGGGTGGGGGCCCAGTAATCCTCGCAGATCTCGGCATGGAAGACGAAGCCGGGGAGGTCGCGCGCGGCGAAGATCAGGTCGGTCCCAAACGGCACGTCCTTGCCGCCGAGCTCGATCGTCAGTCCGGTCATTCCCATGCCGCTGGCGAACCAGCGCTTCTCGTAGAACTCGCGGTAATTGGGCAGGAACGTCTTCGGCACCACGCCGAGAACTTCGCCCCGAGCGATCGCCAGCGCACAATTATACAGCCGCCCGTTCCGCACCAGCGCCGCCCCCACCAGCAGCACCGGCCGCAAGGTCGCGCTTGCCTCGACGACCGTCGCGATCGCGGCCAGCGTCGCGCGCTGCTGCGCGGTCTGGAGATGCAGATCGTCGATCGCATAGGAGGTGAGGTTCAGTTCGGGGAAAACGACGAGGTCGACGCCCCGCGCATCCGCCTCGCGCGCCAGGGCGATCGTCCCCTCGGCGTTTGCGCTGGTATCCCCCACGGAAGCGCGCGGCGTAGCGGCGGCAACCCGGATCAGCCCGTGACTATGGATCGCGTAGAATGGATGCGTCATGGCGCACCGATAAACGGCCTCGCCGCCTCACGCCACTGGCTTGATCCAGGTGGGTGGTGGCACGGTGCGCTGTCCTGTGAGAGGATAGGCGCATGACCACCCGATGGATCCAGCCCCTCATGCTCCTGCTCGTCAGCCTGCTGTACTGGCAGTTCGTCAGCCATGTTTCGGGCGCGAAAGAGCCCTGGGACGCGGATGGCTATTGGCGGATCTGGTATCCCGGGTCGCTGGTGTTATCGGCGCTATCGGGTTTCATGTTGCGGCGGCGGGGCTGGCTGGGCGGCATGATCGTGACGTTTGCGCAGCTGCCCGTCATGTGGGTCAACGCGGGCACAGGCGGGCTGTTGATGGCCGGTGCGACGATCCTGTGCATCCTGGCCGTGCCCGCCTTTGCCTTTTCCACGATCGGTGGTCGGCTCGCGCGGTCTTGCGCCGATGGTGGGAAGACGGACGGCGCGGTATGACGCCGGTCGGTTCGAACCGGTGGCGAGCTTTGCGCCACGCGGCGACAGGGAGGCGATTTTGACGATCACGATGTTCGGCATCAAGAATTGCGACACGATGAAGAAGGCGCGCACGTGGCTCGATGCGCACGGCGTGGCGTACGCGTTCCACGACTACAAGACCGCCGGGGTCGACGCTGCGCATCTCAACGACTGGATCGGGCGGGTTGGTTGGGAGGTGCTGCTCAACCGCGCCGGCACCACGTTCCGGAAACTGCCCGAAGCGGATCGGGCTGATCTCGACGCGGAGAAGGCCGCCGCGCTGATGCTTTCGCAGCCTTCGATGATCAAGCGCCCGGTCCTCTATACCGGCGAGACGCTGCTGGTCGGGTTCAAGCCCGAGCGGTATGAGGCGGCGGGGCTGGGGCGCGCCTGAAGGAGACTTACATGCCTGTCGCTACATGGAATGGCCGCGAGATCGCACGATCGGACGATACCGTCGTCGTAGAAGGCAATCACTATTTCCCCGCCGACAGCGTCGACCCGGCTCTGCTGGAGGATAGCGCGATGCACTCTAACTGCCCGTGGAAGGGCGTGGCGAGCTACAAGACGCTGGTCGTCGACGGGAAGCGCAACGTCGATGCGGTCTGGTATTATCCGGACCCGAAGTCGGCGGCGGTTGAGATCAAGGGCCGGTATGCGTTTTGGAAGGGCGTGACCGTCGCGTAAGGGCGCAGACGGATTTTAATTCCTCCCCCGCCAGGGGGAGGTGTCGCCGAAGGTGACGGAGGGGGGAGGAAGCGGAACAGTCGTAACCCGTTCCTCCCCCTCCGTCTGGCAAGTGCCAGCCACCCCTGGCGGGGGGAGGATCGAGGCCTTACCTCAAATCGCGCCCGAGAACGTGTCGCACTGCTGCGGATCGCCGCTGTCGAGCCCGCGCTTCAACCACGCCTGACGCTGCGCCGACGTCCCATGCGTGAAGCTGTCCGGCACCACACGTCCCTGCGACTCCTTCTGCAACGTGTCGTCGCCGATCGCCTGCGCGGCCGTCATGCCCTCCTGGATATCGCCGGCTTCGAGCCGCGACCGGTTGGCTGCCGCCCACACGCCCGCATAGCAATCCGCCTGCAGTTCGAGCCGTACCGACAGCGCGTTGCCTTCGGTCTCGCTCGCCTGCCGCTGTGCCCGCTGGACCTGCGCGTTGGTGCCGAGCAGCTTCTGGATGTGATGGCCGAACTCGTGCGCGATCACGTAATCCTGCGCGAAGTCGCCGTCCGCCTTGAACCGGGTCGAAAGCTCGTTGAAGAAGCTCGTGTCGAGATAGATGCCCTGGTCGGTCGGGCAATAGAACGGCCCCATTGCCGACTGCGCCGCGCCGCAGCCCGAACGGCCATTGCCGTCGAAGAAATACCAGCTTCGGCGCTTCGAATCGCTGGCCGTTCTTCTGGAAGATCGCTTCCCACGTGTTGTCCGCTGAGCTGAATGCGTTGCAGGCGGCCTTGCTCTCGGGCGTCAGGTTGCAGCTCGATGTGGTATCCGTGCCGGCGCGCGGCGATCCGCTCTGCGTGGTCGGCGCGGAGGACTGTCCACCGCCGAGCAGGCCGCCAAGGCCACCCATGCCGCCGAACACTGCCATCAGGATCAGTACGACGACGATCCCGCCGCACCCGAAGCGACTGCCGATCATCGGCAACAGCCCCATCAGCAGGCCGCCACCACCGCCGCCGAAACCGCCGCCGCCGCCGGATCCGGATCCGCGCTGGTCCTCGACGTTGATGTTCGGATCGTAATTGTCGAGCCGCATGAATATGCCCCTTTTCGTTTCTGCTTGGGAACGAAATGCGCAAGGTGGCGCTAGAGTTGCACGGCGGTCGAATCCGCTGCGGAAGAGGATTGGGGAGTGCGCATGTTCCTGAAGGGCAAGACCGCGGTCATCACCGGATCCACGTCGGGGATCGGCCTGGCCTATGCCAAGGCGTTCGCGGCCGAGGGCACCGCGGTGGTGCTCAACGGCTTCGGCGACGCGGACGTGATCGAGCGGGAGCGGGCCGCTCTGGCGCAAACCAGCGGAGCCGCCGCGCTTTACGATCCGGCCGACATGACCAAGCCGGACGAGATCGCCGCGATGGTCGAGCGAGCCGCCGCCGAGACCGGTAGCGTCGACATCGTCGTCAACAACGCGGGTATCCAGCACGTCGCCGGGATCGCCGACTTCCCGATCGACAAGTTCGATGCGATCATCGCGATCAACCTGTCCTCGGCCTGGCACATGATGCGCGCCGCGGTGCCGTTGATGCGCGCGAAGGGCTGGGGGCGCATCATCTCGACCGCCTCGGCGCACTCGCTGGTCGCGAGCCCCAACAAGTCGGCGTACGTCATGGCCAAGCACGCGATCGCAGGGCTGACCAAGACGATCGCGCTGGAGACCGCGACCGACGGCATCACCGTCAACTGCATCTCGCCCGGCTATGTCTGGACCCCGCTGGTCGAGAACCAGATCCCGGACACGATGGCGGCGCGCGGGATGACACGCGATCAGGTGATGAACGACGTGCTGCTCGCCGCGCAACCGACCAAGGAATTCGTCACGCCCGAACAGGTCGCGGCGTTCGCGCTATTCCTGTGTCGCGACGAGGCCAAGGCGATCACCGGCGCGAACCTGTCGATGGACGGCGGCTGGACCGCAGCGTGACCGACATGGTCGTCGGTGTCGCCGAAATATGATTGTCATACAGCATGTTGGAGGGTTATCTTCGGTGATGGGCATGCGATCGACGACGAAGCGGACATCGCTGGCGACGGGAGCCTGCATCGTCCTGGCGGGCTGCGGTTCGAGTTCGGTGCACGCGGCTACCGCAGGCATCGCGGCACCGTCCCCGATAGACCCTGACCGGGATGGCGATTGGCGACGAGTCGCGACACCGGCGGACCGAGCACGGTTGCGCGGCTGGCGTGGGGCTTGGATGGATGCGCTGGCGCAGGTCGATCGGCGGGAACTCGCCCGCGAACCGGCTCTGTTCGATCCGGACCATGCGCTTGCCAACGCCTTGCCCCCCGCCGGCGCGTACCGATGCCGGACATTCAAGCTTGGCGCGCGTGGCGGGATCGGGCCGACCTACTCGGCCTCTGCGTGGTTCGCCTGCCGGATCGACTCGAACGGCGGCACCGACGTCGTCAGCTTGGTCAAGATCGACGGATCGCAGCGTCCGGTCGGTACCGTATTCGCCGATACGGATTCGCGCGCGGTATTCCTGGGCACGATGGAACTGGGCGATGAGAAGCGCCCGATGCGCTATGGTCGCGACGTCAATCGCGACATGGCCGGCCTGATCGAGCGCATCGGCCCGCAGCGGTGGCGCGTAGTCCTGCCATATCCGCGGTTCGAATCCGTTCTGGATGTCGTCGAGCTGGTGCCCGCGTCTTAACGCGCGGGGGCGAGCGTGACGATCGGCATCGCTATGCGCGTCGTGGCACCGACCGAAATTGTGCTGGTGGACTGAACCGGGGAAAGGGGCGCGAGCGTGGCGAGATAGGCCTTCCCGTGCAGGCCGACGGGCGTCACGCGGCCGGTATTCTCCGCCAGTACGGCTTTCAAATACGACCGCGGTTTCTTCATAAGCTTCGGTTGGTCGATACCTGTGAGCCCGACGATCCGCGCCGCTTCCTTCACGAAGGTCACGCAATTGTGATCCGACAGGCGATAGACGCTGTCCGGCTTGCCCTCGCTCCAGGCGTCGACCAACCGCAGCACCGCTTCATACTGCGCGTCGCTCATGACGACCGAGAATTGCGCGTCGCTGCCGGCAACATAACTTGGCTTGGCGATATCGAGCTTGCCTGCGACCGGGCCCATCAACAGCGCCGGCGAGACCGATTTGGCGGTAAACCCGACATTCGTGTCGACCGGCGCACCGCCCGCATTGGGAATGCCGCGCAACGTGAAGAATGCATGCGGGAAGCTGTTGCCGAGCTCATGGCTCCAGAACGTGATCGTCACCGCGGCCTGTGCAGGCAGCACCGATCCGACGTAAAAGACGAGCAAGGCAATCAGGCGGAGCAACGGTTTCATGTTCGGATGCTATCGCGCAAACTCAAGCGTTGCCAGCGGCTTGCGTATAACTCAGATTAGGCGTGGTTTCGATTGGGAGCGCCGTCGTCGTGACGAGGCTCGATAGCCAGCACCGCGTTCTCGCGCTTCTCCGGGCGGATATATATCGACGACAGCGTCGGCACGGCGGCGCGAAGTTCGGTCTCCATCGCCTCGATCATCGTTTCGCCGTCGCTCATCGTGACCGCGTCGTCGAAGTCCGCGCTGATTGCGACGAAGATGCTGTCGGGCGCGGCGTGGACCGTGCGGACGTGGTTGACCGAGACGATCGCGGGATGCGCCGCAACGATCTTTTGGATCGTGGCGATCACGGCCGGGTCGGCGCGCTCGCCGATCAGCAAGCCCTTCGATTCGCGCGCCAACAACACGGCGACCAAGGCGAGGATCAGCCCGATCGCGATTGATGCGGCGCCGTCGATGCGCGGATCGTTGAACGCATGGCTTGCCCAGATGCCCATTCCGGCGATCACGAGACCCGCCAGCGCCGCGGAATCCTCGAACAACACGATGAAGCCGGCCGGATCCTTCGACCGGTGGATCGCCGACCACCAGCCCATGTCGCCCTTGGTCTTCGAGAATTCACGCACCGCGATCGTCCAGCTGCTGCCCTCCAGCGCGAACGATATGGCGAGCACGATATAGTTGATCGTCGGGCTGGTCAGCGGTTCCGGGTCCTGGATGTGCCGCCACCCCTCGTAGATCGACACGCCCGCGCCGATCGCGAAGATCAGGATCGCGACGACGAACGCCCAGAAATACAGTTCTCGGCCATAGCCGAACGGGTGCGCCTCGTCGGCCGGGCGCTTTGCCTTGCGCTGGCCGTAGAGCAACAGCACCTGATTGCCGCTGTCGACGACCGAGTGAAACCCTTCGGTCAGCATCGACGACGATCCGGTCATGCCGGCGGCGACGAACTTTGCCACGCCGATCCCGAGATTGGCGGCGAGGGCGCCGTACAGGACGATATCGTCCTTGATGCGCGCGGTCAGTGAGGTAGCCATGCCGCCGTCCTACACGAGGGGATGCGGTTGGAAAGGGGCGGAATTTCGACGCGAGTTTCCCTTCCCCCCTCCCTGAAAGGGAGGGGCCGGGGGTGGGTAGGTCACCGCATTAATCGAACCGGCACGACACGAGCGGGCCGACCCACCCCCAACCCCTCCCTTTCAGGGAGGGGCGAAGTCAGAGGAAACAGGAATACCCGCCGATGGACGAACCATCGGCGGGTACCTTTCCTCCCCAGGAAACTCTTGAACGGGTTTAGCCGAGCCGACCGAGACGGTGGTACAGCGCGCTCATCCGCATCAGCCGAGCGTCGTCGATGGAGGTCTTGCTGATCATCTCGCCGAGCACCTCCTTCATCAGCGCGAAATCGTTGGTCGAGAAGACGGCGCGGGCGCGGGGTTGTTCGGTGGTCGTCTGCATGGCTTGCCTCCTTCATGGCCTGTCTCTCCCTTTACAGCTTTCATCTGCGTGGAGAGGCGATGCCCAACTGGTACCGGCGCACATGCCTCCGGGAGAATGGCAAACAACGCGAACTCGGCGTCGGACTGTCGGCGATCCTTGATAATCGGCTGTCCGTCTGTAAAGATCGTGACAGGAGATTGGGCGATGGCAGACCGTAAATTGCTCGCAGGACATGCGATCAGGCGCTTGCGCAGGAGCGCCGGGCTCACGCAGGCGGCGATGTCCGAGATCCTGTCCATCAGTCCCAGCTATCTCAATCTGGTCGAGCGCAATCAGCGACCGATCTCCGCGACGTTGCTGATCAAGCTCGCCGAGAGCTTCGACTTCGATCCGCGAGCGCTTGCGGCAGGGGAACCGGGCGGCGGTGCGGATGCGATCCGCAGACGGCTGGCGGATCCGATGTTCGCCGATCTCGAGATCGATCGCACGGAGGTCGAGGAATGGTTGGCCAGCGCGCCCGGTGGAGCCGCAGCGTTCGCGCGCGTGTTCGACCGGATCGGTGGGGGCACGGCAGTCGGAAGCGGCGACGATCCGGTGACGCTCGTCCGGCGCGAAATCGAACGCTGGCGCAACCATTTCGCCGACCTAGATGCGACAGCCGAAGCGCTGGCGGACGAGTTGCGGCTCGGTGCGGGCGATCTGTACGGCGCGATCGCCGAACGGCTGCGTGCGAGGCACGGTCTGACGATCCGCGTGCTGCCGGCCGACGTGCTGCCGGACATGCTGCGCCGGCTCGACCTCCACGCGCGCCAGTTGCAGCTGAGCGAGATGCTCGACCCTGCCTCGCGGACGTTCGCGGTCGCCTTTCAGCTGGGCCAGATCGAGGCGAAGGCGGAGATCGATGCGCTCGCTAAGGGCGCAGGCTTCACCGATCGCGCCGCCGAGCGGCTCTATCGCCGCCACCTGCTCGGCTATTTCGCTGCCGCGCTGATGATGCCGTACGCCCGGTTCCTGCGCGGGTGCGAGACGACCGGCTACGATATCGAGCTTCTGCAACGCCGGTTCGGGGCAGGCTTCGAACAGGTCGCGCACCGGTTGACGACGTTGCAGCGGGTGGGCGCGCGCGGGCTGCCGTTCTTCATGATCCGGATCGACCGCGCGGGGCAGGCATCGAAGCGCTATCCCGGCGCAAGCGGTGCGGCGCTGGTCGAGGCGGATGGGCGCTGTCCGCTGTGGCGGTTGCATCACGCATTCGACCGGCCCGGCAGTTTGATGGTCCAACTCGTCGAACTTGAAGACGGCGCGCGTTGGCTGACGATGGCGCGAACGGTGACACCGCAGGGCAGTCGCTTTGGCGCGGTCCATGCCGAATTTGCGATCGGCCTCGGTGTGGCGGCATCACAAGCCGGCGTGCTGGCGGCGGCGAGCGGTTTCGATCTGGCGGGGAGGGCCATGCCGATCGGCCTGGGTTGCCGCGCCTGCTTCCGCAACGACTGCCCGCAACGCTCGATCGCGCCCGCGGGCCGGGCATTGCTGATCAACGAACGGGAAAGGCGCACATCGGCGCTGACGTTCGCGGGGGACTAGGGACCGAACGACCTAGATCGATCCTCCCCTGGGGGGGAGGATCGATAGGTCAGGCGCCCGCGTCGGTGAGGGCGGCCAGTTGGTCCTCGGTCAGCTCCAGCGTCATCGCCGGCAACAGGTCTTCGATCTGCTTTACGCTGGTGGCGCTGGCGATCGGCGCGGTGATGCCGGGTTGGGCGAGCAGCCATGCCAACGCGACTTGTGCATGGGTCGCGCCGGTCGCTTCCACGACCGAGTCCATCGCGTCGAGCACCGCCTTGCCGGTGCCTTCGAGCAATTCGCCCATTCGGCCGCCACGGATGCTCTGGCCGAGGTCTTCCTTGGTGCGGTATTTGCCGGTGAGGAACCCCGACGCGAGCCCGTAATACGGCAGCACGCCGATATTTTCGACGACGCAATAATCCTGCAATTCGCCTTCGAATTTGGTGCGGCTGACCAGATTATATTCGGGCTGGAGCACGTGATAGCGAGGCAAATCGGACGTCTTGGCGGCCTCGACCGCGGACTTCAGGCGGGCGGCGTGGAAGTTGGACGCGCCGATGACGCGGACCTTCCCAGCGTCGACCAGTTTGCCGAACGCTTCGAGCACAGCCTCCTGCGGCTGCGACTCGTCGTCCTGGTGCGCGTAATAAAGGTCGATCCGATCGGTACCGAGACGCTTGAGCGACGCTTCGGCAGCAGCGACGATGCGCGCGGGGGCGAGCTTCTCGCCGCCTTCGCCGGGAAGCATGCCGACCTTGGTCGCGATCAGCACGTCGTCGCGCCTGCCGCTGGTCTTCAGCCATTCGCCGATCATGCTTTCGGATTCGCCGCCCTTGTGACCATCGACCCATGCCGAGTATGCGTCGGCGGTGTCGATCATCGTGCCGCCGCCGGCGACGAACGCATCGAGCACGGCGAAGCTCGCCGCGCGGTCGGCGGTCCAGCCGAACACGTTGCCGCCGAGGACGAGGGGGGCGATCTTCAGATCGGTCGAGCCGAGGCGGCGGAGAGTCATCGGGTCTGATCGCTTTGATTCGAGGAGATTTCGGTATCGTCGGGCGCAGCGGCAACCGCGTTCAGATCGACGCTGTTGGCGTCTAGCATCGCAGCGGCTTCGTTCAACTGATGCGCTTCGTCCGCCGTAACGGCGCCGGGTTCGGTGGCCGGAGAGCAGGCCGCCAGCGCGGAGATGACAAACAGCGCCCCCAACATCGCACCGTCATGCCAGCGAAAGCCGGTATCTTCCCGGAGAGGTCGTCGTGACCCGAACCGGGAGGTTTCAGCATGCACTAGGGTGACGGTGGAGTGGGGGCGCCCTGGCAAGATTTAGTCCTTGATCGCGTTGCCGGCGCGGGTCAGCGCGTTGCCGGTGGCGTCAGCGGCCCGGTCGGCCCCGTTGTTGATCGACGCGCCCGCGCGGTCTGCGCCGGCTTCGATTCGGTCGCCGGCGCGGTCGGTCTTGGCATCGAGATTGTCGGTCGAGTTGTCGAGGCGGGCAGCGGCATTGTCGAGCGAACGCTCGGCCGAACCGAGCGCGCGATCGCTGGCGGCGCTGACGTCGTCGACGGCATTGGCGGTGGTCGCGCTCGCGTCGGCAGCAATGGCGTTGGCGGCCTGTGCAGTCTCGTCCTGCGCGTTGTTGCTGCAGGCGGCGAGGCCGGCGGTCAGGGCCAGGGCGGGGATCAGGAACTTCTTCATACGTATCTACTCCCGTAAACGTCGTCTTGTGGACCAGCAAAATCACAGCCCATAGCGCAATCGAACGCGGACAAGGCGTTTCCGATCCGTCACGACCGTCGCGGATGCGACAAGCCGCTCCGGCTCGCACCTGATGTCGAAGACGCTCACGCTCGCGTTGACCTCATATAAAGAATTCTTTATATGACCGGTCATGACGATGGCGCTCGAAATCTTCCGTGCATTGGCTGATGCGACCCGATTGCGGATTCTGGCGCTGTTGCGGCGTATGGAGCTGTCGGTCGGCGAACTCGCGCAGGTGCTCGGGCAGAGCCAGCCACGCGTGTCGCGGCATGTGAAGATCCTGTGCGATGCCGGGCTTGCCGAACGTCGCAAGGAGGGCAGCTGGGTGTTCGTCGCGCTTGGTGCGCCCGACGTGGTCGAACCGGTCGCGGCGGCGCTGGATGTCTGGGCGAAGGCCGAACCGGATCATTGGGCGGTGGCGGATGCGGCACGGCTTGCCGCGGTGCGCGCGGACCGGGCGGCGAGTGCGGCGGCGTGGTTCGAGGGGCATGCCGACGAATGGGACGCGATCCGGTCGCTGCACGTCGCCGATAGCGAGGTCGAGGCGGCGATGGCACTCGTGCTGGGCGACGCTCCGGTAGGGACGCTTATCGATATCGGTACGGGTACCGGGCGGATGCTCGAATTGTTCGGCGGACGGGCTACGGTCGCGCTCGGGATCGATCGCAGTTCGGAGATGCTGCGGCTTGCGCGGGCGAAGCTTCACGACATGACGCACGCGGAACTGCGCCAGGCGGACCTTTACGCGCTGCCGATGGCGGATGCCGCGGCGGATGTCGCGATCCTGCACCACGTCCTGCATTTCGCGCAGCAGCCCGGCGCGGCGGTGAGTGAGGCGGCGCGGGTCCTCGCGCCCGGCGGGCGGCTGTTGATCGCGGACTTTGCAAGCCACGACCGTGAGGAATTGCGGGTGCGCGATGCGCACACGCGTCTCGGGTTCGCGGACGAGCAGATGGCGGCGTGGTTCGAGGCGGCGGGCTTGCAGACGGCGCGGGTCGAGACGCTCGAGGGCGGTGAGTTGACGGTAAAATTATGGCTCGGCCGGCAGATCGGCGCGAGCTTGCGTGAGGTGAAGGCGGCATGACGAACATTTCGATCCCCCAACTGGCCGAAGCGCGGCGCGCGCTTGAGGAACCGCTGTTCGCGGACCTAGCGGGCGATGTCGGTATCAGCTTCGAATTCTTCCCGCCCAAAAGCGAGAAGATGGAGACGCAGCTCTGGGACGCGATCCGGACGCTGGAGCCGCTTGGCCCCGATTTCGTGTCGGTCACCTACGGCGCTGGCGGTTCCACGCGCGAGCGGACGCACGCGACGGTCGCGCGGATCCAGCGCGAGACGTCGATGAATGCGGCCGCGCATCTGACCTGCGTCGAGGCGACCAAGGCCGAGATCGACCAGGTCGCCGAGGAGTATTGGGCGGCAGGCGTGCGCCACATCGTCGCGCTGCGCGGCGACATGCCGACGCTCGGCCAGCCGTATCAGGCGCATCCGGGTGGGTATGAGAATGCGGCGGCTCTTGTTGCTGGCCTGCGGAAGCTGCACCCGTTCGAGATTTCGGTCGCGGCGTATCCCGAATGCCATCCGGAATCGGGCGGCCATGATGCTGATCTCGACAATCTGAAGCGCAAGCTCGACGCGGGTGCGAGCCGCGCGATCACGCAGTTCTTCTTCTCCCCCGAGGCGTATTTCCGGTTTCGCGACCGGGTTGCGGCGGCGGGGATCACCGCGCAGATCCTGCCGGGCATCCTGCCGGTCTCCAACGTCGCCCAGACGCGCAAGTTCGCAGGCGCTTGCGGCGCGGAAATCCCGGCGTGGATGGACCGGCTGTTCGAAGGCCTCGACGATCATCCCGCTGCCCGGCAACTCGTTGCGGCGACGATCGCGGCCGAGATGTGCCGGCGGCTCTATGCGGGCGGCGTGAAGGACTTCCACTTCTACACGCTCAACCGCGCGGAGCTGGCCTACGCGATCTGCCACATGCTGGGTGTTCGCGCGAAGCCGGTTGAAAAGGTCGCCGCGGCCTAACTTCTGCCCCCCTCCCGTAAGCGGGAGGGGCCGGGGGTGGGCTCGCGCTCTCCTCCAACGTTACCGCCCGAGGATATCAGGCGCCCACCCCCGACCCCTCCCGCTCGCGGGAGGGGGGAGTGAATACGATGACACCACGTGAACGTTTCAACGCGGAAGCCGCCAAGCGCATCCTGATCACCGACGGCGCGTTCGGCACCGAGATCCAGAACTGGAAGCTCGACGAGGCGGCCTATGCGGGATCGCTCGGCTTGAGCCATGACCAGAAGGGCAACAACGACATCCTGGCGATCACCAAGCCGGAAGTCCCCGAGACGATCACGCGCGAATATCTGGAAGCCGGTTCGGACATCGTCTCGACCAACACGTTCAGCGCCAACGTGATCTCGCAGGCCGATTACGGCGCCGAGCATCTGGTGCGCGAAATCAACGTCGAGTCCGCGCGGATCGCGCGTGCGCTCGCGACCGAATACGAAGCGAAGGACGGTCGTCCGCGCTTCGTCGCCGGCGCGATCGGGCCGACCAACAAGACACTGTCGCTGTCGCCCGACGTCAACGATCCGGGGTTCCGCGAGATCGACTTCGATTACTTGAAGGGCGTGTACCGCGAGCAGATCGACGCGCTGCTAGAGGGCGGCGAGGGGGTCGGAGTCGACTTCATCCTGATCGAGACGGTGTTCGATACGCTCAACGCGAAGGCCGGCATCATGGCGGCGATCGAGGCGGGCGACGCGCTTGGGCGCGACGTGCCGATCATGATGTCGATGACGTTGACGGATCTTAGCGGGCGTAACCTGTCGGGGCATACGGTCGAGGCGTTCTGGCACGCGGTGCGGCATGCCAAGCCGATCACGATCGGGCTGAATTGTTCGTTCGGGGCGGAGCAGTTGCGGCCGCATGTGAAGACGCTGTCGGCGATCGCGGATACGCTGATCATGGTCTACCCGAACGCTGGCCTGCCCAACGAACTCGGCGAGTATGACGAGCAGCCGGAGACGACGGCGGGGTTGGTCGGCGAGTGGGCGGTGGCGAAACAGGTCAACGTGCTCGGCGGCTGCTGCGGGTCGACGCCGGCGCATATCAAGGCGATGGCGGATGGTGTGCGCGGGCTAGAGCCGCGGGTCGTGGCGCGGCCGGAAGTACGGACCAAACTCGCCGGCCTCGAACCGTTCACGATGGCGGCCTGACTTCTTTCCCCTCCCGCAAGCGGGAGGGGGCAGGGGGTGGGCTCGCGCTCCCCTCCAACGATTAGGCCCGCGGATGGCGGGCGCCCACCCCCCGACCCCCTCCCGCTTGCGGGAGGGGGGGAAGAACCAGACAGATGACCACCACTTCTTCCTCCTCATTCGTCAACATCGGCGAGCGCACCAACGTCACCGGCTCCGCGCGCTTCAAGAAGCTGATCATGGCCGGCGATTACCCCGCCGCGGTCGAGGTCGCGCGCCAGCAGGTCGAGAGCGGCGCGCAGGTGCTCGACGTCAACATGGACGAGGGGCTGCTCGACGCGCATCACGCGATGACGACGTTCCTGAAACTGATCGCCGCCGAACCCGATATCGCGCGCATCCCGTTCATGGTCGACAGCTCGAAATGGAGCGTGATCGAGGCGGGGCTGAAGTGCGTCAGCGGCAAGCCGATCGTCAATTCGATCAGCATGAAGGAGGGCGAGGAGCAGTTCCTGGCGCAGGCGCGCAAGTGCATGGCGTACGGTGCGGCGGTGGTCGTGATGGCGTTCGACGAGGTCGGGCAGGCGGACACCAAGGACCGCAAGGTCGAGATCTGCGAGCGCGCCTATAAGCTGCTCGTCGGGATCGGCTTCCCGCCCGAGGACATCATCTTCGATCCCAACGTGTTCGCGGTCGCGACGGGGATCGAGGAGCACAACAACTACGGCGTCGACTTCATCGAGGCGTGCAAGGAGATCAAGGCACGCTGCCCTCACGTCCATATCTCGGGCGGGCTGTCGAACTTCAGCTTCTCGTTCCGCGGCAATGAGCCGGTGCGCCGGGCGATGCACAGCGTGTTCCTGTACTACGCGATCCCCGCGGGTATGGACATGGCGATCGTCAACGCCGGTCAGCTCGACATCTACGACGACATCGATCCCGAACTGCGCAAGGCGGTCGAGGACGTCGTGCTCAACACCGATCCCGAGGCCGGCGACCGGCTGGTAGCGCTCGCCGAACGCTATCGCGGGACCGACGTGGTCGCCGAGAAGGCGGCGGCGGAATGGCGCTCACTCGGCGTCAACAAACGGCTCGAATATGCGCTGGTCAAGGGCATCGACCTTCACGTCGTCGAGGATACCGAGGAAGCGCGGCAGATCATCGAGACCAATGGCGGCCGCCCGATCGAGGTCATCGAAGGTCCGCTGATGGACGGCATGAACGTCGTCGGCGACCTGTTCGGCTCTGGGAAAATGTTCCTGCCGCAGGTCGTGAAGTCGGCGCGCGTGATGAAGAAGGCGGTCGCGCATCTGCTGCCGTATATCGAGGCGGCCAAGGAGCCCGGCGCGCGCGGCAAGGGCAAGATCATCATGGCGACCGTCAAGGGCGACGTGCATGACATCGGCAAGAACATCGTCGGCGTGGTGTTGCAGTGCAACGGCTTCGACGTGGTCGATCTCGGCGTGATGGTGCCGTGGTCGAAGATCCTCGAAGCGGCGAACGAGAACGATGCGGACATGATCGGGCTCAGCGGGCTGATCACGCCGAGCCTCGACGAGATGGTGACGGTCGCCGAGGAGATGAAGCGCGCGGGCATGACGATGCCGCTGCTGATCGGCGGCGCGACGACCTCGAAGGTCCACACCGCGCTCAGGATCGCGCCCGCGTACGACGGTCCAGTGGTGCATGTGCTCGACGCCAGCCGCGCGGTGGGCGTTGCCTCGACGCTGGTGTCGGACACGATCCGCGACGAGTTCGTGACCAAGACCGCGGACGAATATGAGGCGGTGCGGATCTCGCGCGCGAACAAGGGGCAGAGCGAATTGCTGCCCTTGGCTACCGCACGGGAGCGCAAGTTCGTGGCGGACTTTTCGTTGAAGCCTGCTGCGCCCGTGAAACCCGGCGTGCACGTATTCGCGGACTGGGACCTGACCGATCTGCGCGACTATATCGACTGGACGCCGTTCTTCCGCGCATGGGAACTGGCAGGGAACTTCCCAGCGATCCTGACCGACGAGGTCGTCGGCGAGAGTGCGAGTGCGCTGTATGCGGATGCGCAGGCGATGCTCGATACGATCGTCGCGGAGAAGTGGCTGACCCCGCGCGGGGTCGCGGGGCTGTGGCCGGCGCGCCGTGAGGGCGATGATGTTGTGGTCACCGCTTCCCCCCTCCCGCAAGCGGGAGGGGCCGGGGGTGGGCACGCGCTCTCCTCCATCGGCACGCTTCAGGATGGCGCGAGCCCACCCCCCAACCCCCTCCCGCAAGCGGGCGGGGGGGAAGAAGTCCGCCTCCCCATGCTGCGCCAACAGATCGCCAAGCGCGAGGGCCGCGCCAACATGTGTCTCGCCGATTTCATCGACACCCAGGACGACTGGTTCGGCGGGTTCGCAGTCGGTATCCACGGCATCGACGAGCACATCGCGCGGTTCAAGGCAGGGCATGACGATTACAACGACATCCTGCTCAAGGCGCTCGCCGACCGCTTCGCCGAAGCCTTCGCCGAACGCCTCCACAAGCATGTTCGCCAAGAGCTATGGGGCTATGCGCCCGAGGAACAGCTCACCAACGACGCGCTGATCAAGGAGCAGTATCGCGGCATCCGCCCCGCACCGGGCTATCCCGCCTGCCCGGACCACAGCCTCAAGCCGATCCTGTTCGACCTGCTCGACGCCGAGACCGCGACCGGGCTGGAACTGACCGAGAGCTTCGCGATGTTCCCGACCGCCGCGGTATCGGGCTTCTATTTCGGCCACCCGCAGGCGGAGTATTTCGGCGTCGCGCGCGTCGGTCGCGACCAGCTCGAGGATTACGCCGCACGCCGTGGCGCCGACCTCAAGACCGCCGAGCGCTGGCTTCGTCCTAACCTCGACTAAGGTCCGGGCTCGCGCGCGGAACAACCGCCGTGAGCCCGCGCTTACTATGGGTCCACATGCGGAGACCCGATGACCGTTCCCCAGTATCTCTCGATCGCCACGCTGTTCGGGATGATGGCGCTCTTCATCTGGGGCAGGTTTCGCTACGACGTCACCGCGATCCTCGCGCTGCTCGCCAGCATCGCGCTCGGCATCGTCAGCCCGAAGGACGCGTTCAAGGGCTTTTCCGACGACATCGTCATCATCGTCGGCTCGGCGCTGGTGATCTCGGCGGCGGTGCAGCGCTCGGGAATCATCGAACGTGCTCTGGCCAAGTTCGCCAAGCGCGTGACGCGGGTCCGCTCGCAACTGTTGCTGCTGACCGCGTCGGTCGGGTTCGCCTCCGCGCTGGTCAAGAACATCGGCGCGCTCGCGATGCTGATGCCCGCCGCGTTCCAGATGGCGAAGAAGAACGATACGTCGCCCTCGGTCTTCCTGATGCCGATGGCGTCCGCATCTTTGCTCGGCGGGCTCATCACACTGGTCGGCACGTCGCCCAACATCATCGTCAGCCGCGTGCGCGAACAGATGACCGGGCATCCGTTCGGGATGTTCGACTATGCCCCGGTCGGGCTCGGCCTGACGCTGATGGGGCTGATCTATCTGCGGTTCGCCTACCGGCTGCTGCCCCGCGATCGCCGGGCGGCAGCGACGATGGGCGAGGCGCTCGACATCAAGGGCTATATCACCGAGGCGATGATCCCGGAGGGGTCTCCCGCGGTCGACGATACGGTCGATGCGTTCCTCGACCGCCACGACCGCGAGGTGACGATCACGCGAATCCTCCGCGCCGGGATGCGCAGCGCACCGCACGACCACACGCATCTGCGCGCCGGCGACACGCTGATCCTCGGCGGAGAACCCGATGCGCTCGAACGCGTGATCGCGCGCGACCGGTTGAAGCTCGAAGGTGAGGACCGCGAAAAGGCCGACGAGGACGACGACGACGAGGTCGGCGTGATCGAAGCGGTTATCAACGTCGGCTCACAGCTCGTCGGGCGCACTGCCGCAAGGCTCGCGTTGCAGGCACGCTACGGCGTCAATCTGATCGCGATCTCGCGGCAGGGCGAGCACCTCTCCCGCCGTCTCGCCAACACCGAACTCCGCGCCGGCGACGTGCTGGTGTTGCAAGGGCCGCTTGAGCAATTGCCGAGCAAACTGCGCGATCTCGGCTGTCTTCCGCTGGCGCAGCGCGAGATGCGGCTCGGCGTGTCGAAGCGTAGCTGGCTACCGATCGCCATCCTCGCGGTGGCAATGAGTGCGACCGCGCTGGGGTTCGTGCCCGTCGCGGTCGCGTTCTTCGCCGCGGCGGGGCTGATCATGGCGACCGGCGTGCTGCCGGTGCGCGAGGCGTACGACCATGTCGAATGGCCGATCCTGATCATGCTCGGCGCGCTGATCCCGGTCAGTGATTCGCTGCGTACCACCGACGCGTCGGAGGTGATCGCGACGTGGCTGTCGTCGACCGCGGCAACCTTGCCGCCCTGGGGCGCGGTCGCGCTGATCCTGGCGGCGGCGATGGCGGTGACGCCGTTCCTCAACAACGCCGCGACGGTGCTGGTGATGGCACCGATCGCCGCCACCTTCGCCGGCGATCTCGGGTTTCGGCCGGAGGCGTTCCTGATGGCGACGGCAGTCGGGGCGGGGTGCGATTTCCTCACGCCGATCGGACACCAGTGCAACACGCTGGTGATGGGGCCGGGCGGGTACAGGTTCAGCGACTACGCGCGGCTCGGCGCACCGTTGTCGCTGCTGGTGTTGCTGGTAGGCACCCCGCTAATCGTCGCGGTCTGGCCGATGCATTGAGTCACCCGTCATCCTGACGAAAGTCAGGATCCAGAGTTACGCGCGCCGTCCCATCGGCTCTGGATCCTGACTTTCGTCAGGATGACGGAGGGTTGCAGGGTCAGGCCCCAGCTTCCGCCGGCTTGCCCTCGCGCACATTACCCGGCAGACCGGTGATCGTCTTCACCTCCATGAAGTCGGTCAGGCCGTAGCGCCCGTTCTCGCGGCCGTTGCCCGATTGCTTGTAGCCACCGAATGGCGCGCCGATGTCCGGGCTCCACGAGTTGATCGTCACCAGCCCCGCGCGCAACTTCGGTGCGACCTTCGCCGCCGCCGCCGGGTCGCCCGAGATCGTCGCCGACAGTCCGTACTCCGTCGCGTTGGCGATGCGGATGCCTTCGTCCTGATCCTGATACGCGGTAATCGTAGCGACCGGGCCGAAGGTTTCCTCCTGCGCGATCCGCATGTCCGGCCGCACGTCGGTGAACAACGTCGGCTGGATGTAATATCCCGCATTGCGCCCGTCCGGCCGCCCGACGCCGCCCGTCACCAAGGTCGCACCTTCGTCGATCGCGGACTGGATCAGCCCCTGGATCTTGTCGAACTGCGCCTTGTTGACGACCGGGCCAATATGCTGGCCCATCTCGGCGGGATCGCCGACCTTGGTCTGCTCCATCATCGACTTCACGATCGCGGTCGCCTCGGCAACCTGGCTCGCATGTACCAGCAGCCGGGTAGGCGCGATGCAGCTCTGGCCCGAATTGGCGAGCACCCCCGCGACCGTCGGCGGTAGCACCGTGGCGAGATCGGAACCCTCCAGCACGAGGTTCGCCGCCTTGCCGCCAAGCTCCTGATGCACGCGCTTCACGGTCGGTGCCGCTGCCAGTGCGACCGCGATCCCCGCGCGGGTCGAGCCGGTGAAGCTCACCATATCGACGTCGCGATGCGCGCACAGGGCCGCGCCAACCCCCGGACCGTCGCCGTTGACGAGATTGAACACCCCCGCCGGTACGCCTGCCGCATCCATGATCTCCGCCAGGATCACGGCGCACGACGGCGCCTCCTCGGACGGCTTCAGGATCATCGTGTCGCCCGCCGCCAGCGCCGGCGCGACCTTCGCGCAGATCTGGTTCAGCGGCCAGTTCCACGGTGTGATCATCGCGACGACGCCGAGCGGCTCGTGCACTACGGTCGCCTTGCCGATGACCTCCGAGAACTCGAACGCCGCCAGTGCCTTCGCGGTCGCGGAGAAATGCGCGAGGCCCGTGGGCGCCTGCGCCATCGAGGCGAGCGCCATCGGTGCGCCCATTTCCTGCGACATCGCCTTCGCCAGATCGGGCATCCGCGCCTTGTATTCGGTCATGATCCGGCCGAGCACATCAAGCCGCTCCTGCACGCTCGTCTGGCTCCAGCTCTCGAAGGCGGAGCGTGCCGCCGCGACGGCCTTGTCGACGTCGGCGGCCGTGCCGAGCGTGATCTCGGTGCAGGGTTGCTCGGTCGACGGGTCGATCACCTGATAGACGGTGCCGCCTTCGCTATCGACCCAAGCGCCGTCGATATACTGCTGCAAATAGCTTTTCATCATGCCTCTCCGCATCGTGTCGCTACGTTTTATCGGGCGAAGGAATGGGCTCGCCGCCGATCGGTTGCAACCCGAAACGCATGCCGTAGTGTGGGGGCAGATTTCATCAGGAGGCCGGCATGGCGAGAGTGGCATTCATCGAGAAGACCGGCGGCCCCGAGGTGATCCAGTGGCATGACGTCGAACTGCCGCCGCCGGCAAAGGGCGAGGTCTGGATGCGCAACACCGCGGTCGGCCTCAACTATATCGACACCTACCATCGCAGCGGCGTCTACCCGGTCGACATGCCCTCGGGGCTCGGCAGTGAGGCGGCGGGCGTGGTTATGGCGGTCGGAGAGGGCGTGACGGGGTTCGCGCCCGGCGACCGCGTCGGCACCTTCGGCCCATCGCGCGGCGCCTACGCGACCGAGCGCAACGTTCCCGCCAAGGACCTTTTCAAGCTGCCGGACATGCTGGACGACCGCACCGCCGCGGCGATGCTGCTCAAGGGCACCACCGCCGAGTTCCTGGTCGAGCGCTGCGCCAAGATACAGGCAGGCCAGACCGTCCTCGTCCACGCGGCCGCGGGCGGTGTCGGCCACATCCTGGTCGGCTGGCTGAAGGCGATCGGCGCGACCGTCATCGCCAGCGTCGGCAGCGAGGACAAGGCCGAGCGGACCCGCAAGGCGGGCGCCGATCACGTCATCCTCCACAAGTCCGAGGACATCGCCGCGCGGGTGCGCGAGATCACCGACGGCAAGGGCGTGCCAATAGTGCTCGACGGCGTCGGCGGCGCGACGTGGAACGCCTCGCTCGACAGCGCGGCGCGGCGCGGCCTGATCGTCAGCTACGGCAATGCCGGCGGGGTGGTCGACGGCGTCAACATCGGCGTCCTGGCGCGGAAGGGCTCGCTGTTCGTGACCCGCCCGACGCTGTTCGATTACTACGTCACGTCCGAGGAGAGGCAGGCCGGCATCGCCCGCATGTTCGCGATGCTCGACAGCGGCGCGATCACCCCCGAGATCGGCCAGACCTTCGCCCTCGAAGACGCCGCGGAAGCCCATCGCGCGGTCGAGAGCGGCGAGACCTGGGGAAGCACGCTGCTCCTGCCTTGATCCGAGCGTTGCTCACGAAAGAAGATTGGTTCACGCGAAGGCGCGAAGGCGCGAAGAAGGTTTGTTCACGCGGAGGCGCGGAGGCGCGGAGGCGCGGAGGTGTCCCGCGCGGTACGACCGTCGCGTAACACTTCGGATGTCGATGATGAGGGGGACCGTTGGTCCCGTATTCAGCACCTCCGCGTCTCCGCGTCTCCGCGTGAACCCATTCTTCTAGCCTCCTTGCGCCTTCGGCTTGGCTCGGGACAGGCTTTGCGTGAGTCCGTACCAGCCTGCCGCTTCCACGCGCTGCGCACTATGACGGTGCGGTCGGATGGCGGCCGAAGCAGCTGTCATGGTGCTGTCATGCTGACGTAACGGCGCTGCCATGCGCGGCAGCTACCGCGCCTCCCAAGCCGGCTGAAGAAGTCGGGACCACCCGGGGGAATACCATGAAATCGAACCTGTCGACCCGCGTTCGCGGTCGCGTCCTTGCGCATGCGCTGCTCACCGGCTGCGCGCTGATCCCGCTTACCGTTGCGAGCGCCCATGCGCGTCCCGACGCTGCAACGCCGGTCGGCGCGCCGCGCGCACCCGGCGCGATCACCGGCACCGTGTCCCAGGCGGGCAGCGGGGACTATCTCGATGGCGCATCGGTCTCGATCCCCGCGCTCGAACTGTCGACCGTGGTCGATCGTACCGGGCGGTTCTCGCTGGTAGGCGTCCCTGCGGGTACGCACGAACTCGTGATCCGTTATGTCGGTTTTCCCGACGCGCGCCGGACGGTGACCGTTGCCGATGCCGCCGTGACGCTCGACGTGGCGATGACGACCGCCACGGGCGCGACCGCGGGCGAGGGTGACGAGATCGTCGTCTCGGGCTCGCGCCCGATCGCGGAATCCGAAGCCGCCGCACTCCAGATCCAGCGCACCAGCCCGTCGCTCGTCTCGGTCATCGCTTCGGATTCGATCGGTCGCCTGCCCGATCAGAACGTCGCGCAGGCGGTCAGCCGCCTCCCCGGCGTCGGCGTCCAGCGCGACCAGGGCCAGGCGCGCTACATCACGCTGCGCGGCGCCCCGATCAACTGGACCACGCTGTCGATCGACGGCATCAACGTCGTCAGCCCCGAAGGTCGCGACGCCCGGTTCGACTCGATCCCGTCGGCGATCGCCTCGCAGATCGTCGTGCGGAAAGCCGTCACCCCCGACATGACCGGCGAGACGATCGCCGGTAATGTCGACATCATCACCCGCTCCGCATTCGACTATCCCGGCATGAAGGTGCAGGCCAAGGGTGGCCTCGGCTATGTCGAACTCGGCAAGAAGACCGAATATGAGGGCTCGCTCGTCGTCTCCGACCGGATCGACACCGGGATCGGCGAGTTCGGCATCGTCTCGTCCGCCAGCCTGTACCGCCGCGGCATGGTCACCGACAATTTCGAGACCGATTTCGAGGCGGTCAAGGAAGACAAGCGCCCCGGCTATCAGACGCGCAACTGGGCGCGCGAGACCGAGAACAAGCTGTATCGCCTGACGCGGAAGAACTATTCGCTGTCGACCCGGCTCGACTGGCGCCCGGCGCCCGGCCACAAGCTGTTCGCGGAGACGATCTACTCGGCGTTCGCGGACGACGAGCAGCGTAACAACTACATCTTCGATCTCGACGATCAGCAGTCGCGTGCGCCGACCGGCAGCGCCGCCTGCACCGTCAACGCACGGCCAGCGTCAGGCACGACCGGCTATGCCGACGTCTGCACCGGCAACACGCCGTTGCTAGGCACGGTCTACGGCGTCGATCTCAACGCGAACTTCACGGTGCGCAAATACAAGCAGTCGGTGTTCACCAACACGGTCGGCGGCGATCACGAACTCGGCGAGTGGAAGGTCGCATGGCGCGGCAACTTCACGCGCTCGATCGACGACCGTACCCAACCGGCGCAGCTGAACTACGAGAGCCCGAGCTTCGCGAACGCCACCAACCGGCTGACCGTCGGCTATGACCTGACCGACCCGCAGCTTGCCAAGGTCCAGCTGTTCCGCACGATCCGCAACGCCGACGGTACGTTCTCGCGCGGTGCACAGGTGACCGCGATCGAGGATTTTCCGACGTCGCTGACCCGCCTCCGCTCGCTGAAGGCGCAGGACGTGACCGAGGCCTACACCGCGAAGCTCGACATCAGCCGCGAGGCGTCGCTGTTCGGCGCGCAGACGGTGTTCACCGCCGGCGTCCGCTATGACGACCGCACCAAGACCGCGAACGAGAACCTGCTCGACATCAACAGCGCGGCGCAGTTCGCCGCCGCGGGGATCTCCACCAACTATTCCGCGATCGCCAAACCCGGCGGGTTCCAGGGCGAAATCCCGCTCGGCTATACCTTCCAGTATTTCGACCGCGACAAGGTGCTCGGGCTGGTCGATCAGGCCAGGAGCGTCGCCAGCTACCAGCCGGTCGACGCCAATTTCTACGAGGTCGGCGAGCGGGTCTATTCGGCCTATGCGATGGCCACCACGACGACCAACTGGGGCAGCATCGTCGGCGGTGCCCGGGTCGAGCATATCCGCAACGACGCGCGCGCCTTCTCGATCGACGCGGCGACCAGCGTGGCGACGCCGGTCGAGGCGAAATCGAGCCAGACGCTCGTCTATCCGAGCCTCCACCTCAACTGGGACGTCAACGACCGGATGAAGGCGCGTCTGTCGTTCAACACTGGCGCCGCACGGCCCGATTACGATCAGCTTCGTCCGAACCTGACGTACAACGACGCCAACCTGACCGTGTCCGGCGGCAACCCCGACGCGAAACCCGAAAAGGCCAAGGGCATCGACGCCTATGTCGAATATTACACGATGCCGCGCGGCTTCCTGTCGATCGGCGCCTATTACAAGGACGTCACCAACGTCTTGTTCGACTCGGTGCAGACCTTCGGCAGTAATATCCTCAACAGCGGCGGCAGCGATCGTTCGCAATATCAGTTCTCGACCGTCCTGAACGGCGGCAAGGGCTATATCATGGGTATCGAGGGCGCGATCCAGCAGCAGCTCGACCCGTTTACCGCCGATCTCGGCCTGCCGGACTGGATGGGTGGCTTCGGCATCCAGCTCAACGCGACGATCAACAAGAGCCGCGCGGACACGCCCGGCACGGGCGATATCCCGTCGCGGAAGGTGCCGCTGCCCGGTGCATCCGACGCGATCTACAATCTGATCGGCTATTACGAAAAATACGGCTTCTCGGCCCGCGTCTCATACCAGAACCGCTCGGCATGGCTCGACGCGATCGGTTCGGTCGCGGACGTCGGCGGCGTCGTCCGCGGTGTCGACGGCGGCGATTTCTATTGGGCCAAGGACAATGAACTTGACGCATCGGTCCGCTACGCGATCAACGGGAATTTCGAGATCTATGCCGATTTCGCCAATCTCCTGAACGGTCCGGGCCGTCGTTATGTCGGCACGCCGGCCTACACGATCGAGCATGAGACGTTCGGCCGGCGTTACACCGGCGGCGTGCGGGTAACGTTCTGATGCGGATACTTTCGTTGGCCGCGCTGCTACTCGCGGGCTGCGCGACGACCTCGGCACCGACCGAAGTCGTGGCACCGATGGTCGCTGCGGCCGCGGAGACCGATCCGGTCGACACCGCCGCCGATGCCGCCGACGACCCCGCGATCTGGCGCAACGCTGCCGATCCGGCAAAGAGCCTCGTCATCGGCACCGACAAAAAGGCCGGCATCCATGTCTACAGCCTGGCTGGCAAGCGACTGAGCTTCACGCCCGCCGCCCGCCTCAACAATGTCGACCTGCGCGATCTCGGCGGGCGGGTGATCGCCGCCGCCAGCGACCGCGCCGATGTGTCTACCGCGCATGTGTCGCTGTTCACGCTCAATACGGCGGCGGCAAAGCTTGTGCCGCTCGGTCGCTTCCCGGTCGGCGCGGGCGAGGCGTACGGCATGTGCCTCTGGACCCGTGCCAGCGACAAGGCGCTGTTCGGCTTCGTCGTGCTGAAGGATGGCCGCATCGATCAGGTGGCGATCGATCTGTCCGGGACATCGCCAAAGGTCACGACGGTCCGCTCGATGAAGCTCGGCACCCAGTCCGAAGGCTGCGTCGTCGACGATCGCACCGGGCAACTCTACGTCGCGGAAGAAGATGTCGGCCTCTGGCGCTTCGACGCCGATCCGTCCGCACCGTCGATCGCAACCCCGATCGCCAAGGTCGACGGCAAGACGCTGGTCGCCGACGCGGAGGGCCTCGCGCTTGCGCCCTCCGGCAAGAGCGGCGGCTATCTCGTCGTGTCGAGCCAGGGCGACAACGCCTACACGCTCTACCGTCTGCCGGGCGTCACCTATGCCGGCCGCTTCCGCATCGGAAGCGGCACGATCGACGGGACCAGCGATACCGACGGCATCGACCTGATGCTCGGCGATTTCGGTCCGGCCTATCCACATGGGTTGCTGGTAGCGCAGGACGGCGACAACGCCCCCGCCACGCAGAACTTCAAATATGTCAGCTGGGACGCGGTCCGAAAGGCGCTTCGGTTGCGATAGGCGTCAAGATCGATCGTCCACGCAATAGGCGGCGACCATCGCGCGGACGTCGACCTGCGCCTTCAACCGCGCGGCGAGCAGCGCGGTGCCGCTGATCTTGCGTTGGACGAACAGCGTGTCGATCGGTGGCAGGTGCCACGTATCGCGGTCGCGCGCGATCTCGGTGCCCTGTTCGCGCAGGACCCCGACGAACGCGCGGTCGCCGAAGTCGAACGGACCCGGCTTGGCGAGTTCTGCAAGGATCACGTCGATCATCCGGTCGACCAGCGCGCGGTGTTGCAGCACCGCCGCTTCGCCGAGGAACCCGGCAGCGATGGCGGCCTCGCGCACCGCGTCGCGGTCGCCCGCCAGCGCCGCGGTGAGCAGGCGACGATACCCTTCGCCGGTTTCGGCCGGGAGGGGGCGGGCGGCGCCGAAATCGAGCAGGACCAGCTTCTCGGTCTCGGGCTGCCAGCGATAATTGGCGAAGTTCGGGTCGGTCTGCATCAGCCGCCAGTCGAACAGTTCGCGCAGCACGAGCGAGATCAGGTCGTGCATCACGCGGTCACGGACATCCTGCGGCCCGGTCTCCAGCGTTTCGACCGGTACGCCGGTGACGAAGCTCATCGCGAGGACGCGCGGCGTGGTGAGATCGGAATGGAGAGCGGGGACAACGAACTGCGGCTGATCGGCGAGCAATTCGCCGTAGCGCGCGAGCATCTGCGCCTCGCGGAGGTAATCGGCTTCCTCGTGAAGCTGCTTCTTCGCCTCGTCGAGCAGCGGCGCGATATTGAGCGACTTGGGCAGCATCCCCGACACGCGGAGCAGCGTCGCGACGTTGTCGACATCTGCGTCAATGCTCTCCTTCACGCCGGGATACTGGACCTTGATCGCCAGCTCGGTGCCGTCGGGCAGGCGGGCACGGTGAACCTGGCCGATCGAAGCGGCAGCGACCGGGTGTGCCTGGAAATGCGCGAAGCGGCGACGCCAGTCCTTGCCCCATTCGGCGGCGAGCACGCGGTCGAGCTGCTGCGGCGGCATGTGGTGCGCGTTGTTGCGCAGCCGTGCGAGAATAGTCGCAAGCTCGGGCGGGAGCATGTCGCCGGCATCCATGGAGATCATTTGTCCCAGCTTCATGGCCGCGCCGCGCAGGTGGGAGAGCTGGTCTGCGACGCGGGTGGCGTTGGCGGGGGTGAGGAGGAGGTCACCGATCCTGGGGCGTTCGCCGCTGGCAAGCCGGCGCGCTGCCTCGGCAACGACCCCGCCGGCGACCCCGCCCGCGAGTTTGCCGAAGACGCCAAGGCGGGCGAGGCGGCCGCTCGGGATCGCACGTCCGGCGCTGTTGCCGCTGTCTTCGGTCACGGGTGTTCCTTGGATTTTTTTGGGGGGCTCTTGTTAGGGATATGGGTGGCGGGAGCGGTCGATCAATCGAACCCAGCGAGCGAAGTTAACCGATGCTACCCGTTCTTGTTCTCCCGCGAAGGCGGGAGCCCAGACTGGATCCCCGCCTTCGCGGGGAAACAAGCTCGGCGCGGACGCACTTGGGCCCATACCTTTTCGTCATTCCCAACCCCATCGTCATCCCCGCGCAGGCGGGGATCCATATCCTCGACCGCTCGCGCTTCTATCGCATGGTAAGCCAGTATGGGTTCCCGCCTGCGCGGGAATGACGGAAGGGGGCGCCTGCAACGTGATCCTCCCCTGCAAGGGGAGGTGGCAGCCTCTTGGCTCACGGAGGGGTATCCGCACTTCGTAAAAGGGAGATACCCCTCTGTCCGGCTGCGCCAGCCACCTTCCCCCTGCAGGAGAGGGTTTACGAAAATGGACGCCCGGATTGCTCCGCGCGCCCTCTTTTCACTCAGCGCCGTGGCAAAGCCACGCCGTCGGTCGTCGCTACCCGCGACGCCGGCCGACAGCGGCTGTGCGCTCTCGCGCACCGCTGCCGGCACGGCAGCTCAGCCGCTGTAGTACATGTCATACTCGACTGGGCTCGGCGTCATCTCCCAGCGCGCTACCTCGGCGTGCTTGATCTCGACATAGCTTTCGATTTGGTCCTTCGAGAACACGTCGCCCTTCAGCAGGAAGTCATGATCGGCCAGCAGGCAGTCGAGCGCCTCGCGGAGCGAGCCCGCGACGGTCGGGACCTGTGCGAGCTCTGCCGGGGGCAGGTCGTACAGGTTCTTGTCCATCGCCTCGCCCGGATGGATCTTGTTCAGGATACCGTCCATGCCGGCCATCATCAGCGCTGCATAGGCAAGATAAGGGTTGGCCAGCGCGTCCGGGAAGCGCACTTCGACGCGCTTGGCCTTGGGGCCCGTGCCGTACGGAATACGGCACGATGCCGAGCGGTTGCGCGCCGAGTAAGCGAGCAGAACCGGTGCCTCGTAACCGGGGACGAGGCGCTTGTAGCTGTTGGTCGACGGGTTGGTGAACGCGTTGACCGCCTTGGCATGCTTGATGATGCCGCCGATGAAATACAGGCACATGTCGCTCAGGCCCGCATAGCCGTTGCCGGCGAACAGCGGGGTCTTGCCTTCCCAGATCGAGAAATGCGTGTGCATCCCCGAGCCGTTGTCCTCCTTGATCGGCTTCGGCATGAACGTTGCGGTCTTGCCGTACGCATGGGCGACCTGATGGACGACGTACTTGTAGATCTGCATGCGATCCGCGGTCTGCGTCAGCGTGCCGAACGTCAGGCCCAGCTCATGCTGTGCGGCTGCGACTTCGTGGTGATGCTTGTCGCAAGGCAGGCCCATCTCGATCATCGTCGAGACCATCTCGCCGCGAATGTCGACGGCCGAGTCGACCGGTGCGACCGGGAAATACCCACCCTTGGCACGCGGACGGTGACCGAGATTGCCGCCCTCATATTCGCGCCCCGAATTGCCCGGGAGCTCGATGTCGTCGATCTTGTAATAGCTCGTCGAATAGCTGTTCTCGAAGCGGACGTCGTCGAACATGAAGAATTCGGCTTCGGGGCCGACATACACGGTGTCGCCGACACCGGTGGTCAGCAGATACGCCTCGGCGCGCTTGGCGGTCGAGCGCGGATCGCGTGCGTACAGCTCACCGGTCGACGGATCGGCGATGTCACAGATCAGGATCATCATCGGCGTGGCCGAGAACGGATCGACATAGACCGCGTCGAGATCGGGCTTGAGCGTCATGTCGCTCTCGTTGATCGCCTTCCAGCCCTCGATCGACGAACCGTCGAACATCAGGCCGTCGGTCAGCTCGTCTTCGCCGATCAGGCTCGCGACCATCGTCAGATGCTGCCACTTGCCCTTGGGATCGGTGAACCGCAGATCGACCCACTCGATCTCCTGGTCCTTGATCATATTGAGAACGTCGGAGGCCGAATTCGCCATGATGCTTGCCCTTCGTTTAGGAGATTGCCCACGCGGTGCGGGGGAATCTAATTGCTGTATGGAACTGGATTTCCACACAATGTTGCGCCGCGTCAAATGACGATCTCATCACGCGCCGTCAACGCCGTATGTGTGGCCGGAAGCTAGATTGCGTCGTCGTCGCGCTCGCCGGTGCGGATGCGAAGTGCGCTCTCGACGGGGATGACGAAGATCTTGCCGTCGCCGATCCGGCCGGTCTGCGCGGCCGCGGCGATCGCCTCGACGACGCGCTGCGCGAGCCCGTCCTCGACGACGACCTCGAGCTTCACCTTCGGCAGGAAGTCGACGACGTATTCGGCGCCGCGGTACAGTTCGGTATGGCCCTTCTGCCGGCCGAAGCCCTTGGCCTCGGTCACCGTGATGCCGCTCACGCCGATCTCGTGCAGCGCTTCCTTGACCTCATCCAGCTTGAACGGCTTGATGATGGCTTCGATCTTTTTCACAGGTACGCCCCCGATTGTTGAAACCTTCGCCCTTGCGAGCGAGCCGTCCGCCCTTGCGGGCGCCTTGCACCAAGCGTGCCAGCCGCGGCCCTCTCGGGCAACCACGGAATATCGTCGATCTTGCTGCCTGAAATTGCGGCACGCGGTAGGTGCGTGCGCAATGCAAGGGCAGGGGAAGCGGTCACAGGATCTCGTGCAGCCATGCGATCGGGCGGCCGAGCCGGACGCCCTTGTCGGTCTCGACCAGCGGGCGTTCGATCAGCAGCGGGTCGATCATCATCGCATCGAGGATAGCCTCGGCGTCACCGTGCTTGACCGCCTTCGCCCCATCCTCGGCCATGCGGAGACCCTGGCGCGGTGTCATGCCCGCGCGGTCGTAAAGGCGGACCAGCTCGGACCGGGACGGCGGGTTCTTCAGATATTCGACGATCGTGACGTCCGCCCCCACCTCTTGCAGCAAGGCGAGCGCCTCGCGGGACTTGGAGCAACGCGGGTTGTGGTAGATCGTCGCCTTCACGAATGCTCCGTCAAAACTCCCCTCCCTTGAAGGGAGGGGCAGGGGGTGGGTCGGTTTCGAGGGAACGTCCGGCCAGCCCCACGGCCGACCCAACCCCCGCCCCTCCCTTCCAGGGAGGGGGGACGTCAGACGGCTAAGCCCCCTGCTTGGCCAACCACTCTTCCAGCCACTTGATCGTATACGCGCCTTCCTGGAACTCAGGATCGTCGAGCAGAGCACGGTGCAGCGGGATCGTCGTCGTGACGCCCTCGATCACCATCTCCTCCAGCGCCCGCCGCAACCGCCGCAACGCACCCTGCCGAGTCGTCCCGTAGACGATCAGCTTGGCGATCATCGAGTCGTAGTAAGGCGGCACGCGATACCCGGCGTACAGCCCGCTATCGACGCGGACATGCATCCCGCCCGGCGCATGATACACCTTCACCAGCCCCGGCGACGGCGCGAACGTGCGTGGGTCCTCGGCGTTGATCCGGCACTCGATCGCATGCCCGCGGAACTGCACGTCTTCCTGCCGCAACGTCAGCGGATGGCCTTCCGCAACACGGATCTGCTCGCGAACCAGATCCAGCCCGGTGATCATCTCGGTCACGGGATGCTCGACCTGGAGCCGGGTGTTCATCTCGATAAAGTAGAATTCGCCCGCTTCCCACAGGAACTCGATCGTCCCCGCGCCGCGATAGCCCATGTCGGCCATCGCCTTAGCGACGATCCCGCCCATCCGCTCGCGTTCTTCGGCGGTGATGATCGGCGAGGGCGCTTCCTCGAGCACCTTCTGGTGGCGGCGCTGCAACGAGCAGTCGCGCTCGCCCAAGTGGATCGCGTTGCCGTTGCCGTCGCCGAAGATCTGGAATTCGATATGCCGCGGATTGCCGAGGTATTTTTCCATGTAGACGGTGGCGTCGCCGAACGCGGCCTTCGCCTCGCTGCCGGCCTGCTGCATCTGCGTCTCGAGATCGTCGGCATCGTTGACGACCTTCATCCCGCGACCGCCGCCGCCCGATGCCGCCTTGATGATCACCGGATAGCCGATGTCCTCGGCGATCCGCTTGGCCTCGGCGATGTCGCTGATCGCGCCGTCCGAGCCGGGGACGAGCGGCAACCCGAGTGCGCCCGCGGTGCGCTTGGCCTGGACCTTGTCGCCCATCGTGCGGATGTGTTCGGGCTTGGGACCGACGAACAGGATGTTGTGCAGCTCGACGATCTCGGCGAACTGCGCGTTCTCGCTGAGAAAGCCGTAGCCCGGATGGATCGCGTCCGCGCCCGAGATCTCGGCGGCCGAGATGATGTTCGGGATGTTAAGATAGCTGTCGGCGGCGGACGGCGGTCCGATGCAGATCGCCTCGTCGGCGAGCCGCACGTGCATCGCGTCGGCGTCGGCGGTCGAGTGCACCGCGACCGTCTTGATGCCCATCTCGTGGCAGGCACGGTGAATCCGCAGCGCGATCTCGCCGCGATTCGCAATGAGCAGCTTCTTGATTTGCGGCATTATTCCACCACGACCAGCGGCTGGTCGAACTCGACCGGCTGGCCGTTCTCGACCAGGATCGCGGTCACGGTGCCAGCCGATGGCGCGACGATCGTGTTCATCACCTTCATCGCCTCGATGATCAGCAGCGTGTCGCCGGCAGCGACCTTCTGGCCGACCGTCGAGAACGGCTTCGCCTCGGGGTTGGCGGCGAGATAGACGGTGCCGACCATCGGCGACTTGACCGCGCTTGCGCTGATCGCGGGAGCGGACGCGCCGACCTCGGCCTGCGGGATCGACAGCGGCGCCGAGACGGGGGCCGGAGCGGGCGACGGCGCGTAGTGCGCGACGGGTGCGGCCTGGGCGGCCTTGCGCGCGACGCGAATCCGGCGCGAACCGTCCTCGACTTCGATCTCGGTCAGCTGCGTGGTGTCGAGCAGTTCGGCGAGCTGGCGCACCAGGGTCACGTCGACCTGCATCGCACCGGTGTTTTCTGTATTGTCGGTCATGGCGGGGCCTCCTGTCAGAACCGTGCGACGGCTTCAAGCGCGAGCAGATACGAAAGCGCGCCGAAACCCGCGATCGTTCCCTTCGCCGCCTGCCCGACCAGGCTCACATGCCTGAACGATTCGCGTGAATGGGGGTTGGAAAGATGCACTTCGATCACCGGCGTCTTCACGCCCTTGATCGCGTCGTGCACCGCGACCGAAGTATGCGTGAAAGCACCGGCGTTGAGGATGACGGCCTTGGCACCGCGCGCCTGCGCCTCCTGGATCCAGTCGACGAGGTGCCCCTCGTGATTCGACTGGCGCATGTCGATCTCCAGGTCGAGCTCGCGGGCGCGGTCTTCCAGCATACCGGCGATATCGTCGAGCGTCTCGTCGCCATAGATTTCCGGCTCGCGCGTTCCCAGCAGGTTGAGGTTGGGGCCGTTCAGGACGAATATCGTATCGGGCAAGGGTGGCCTTTCGGTTACGGGTCGGTTGCGGGCGCTGTGGTGCGGCCTCTATATGCGCGTCACGCCATTCCTTACAGGCCCGTCTCGCGACAAGTCGAGCCGCGCCTTTGCAGTATAGTGGATCACACACCCATGCCCCATTCCGATGGCACCGTCTCGATCACCGTCAACGGCGAGCACAAGCGCGTCTCCGCCGGACTTTCGCTGGCAGGACTTGCGACCGAACTCGGCCTCGTGCCCGAGAAGATCGCGGTCGAGCGGAACTTCGAGGTCGTGCCGCGCTCGACGCTGGCCGACGTGATGGTGGAGGACGGCGACGACCTCGAGATCGTGCATTTCGTCGGTGGCGGCGACCACGAGGATAGCTGGACGGTCGCTGGGCAGACGTTCAAGTCGCGGCTGATAGTCGGCACCGGCAAGTACAAGGATTTCGCGCAGAATGCCGCCGCAGTCGAGGCATCCGGCGCAGAGATCGTCACCGTCGCTGTCCGCCGCGTCAACGTGTCGGATCGCAACGCGCCGATGCTGACCGACTTCATCGACCCGAAGAAGATCACCTACCTCCCCAACACCGCTGGCTGCTTCGATGCCGAATCGGCGATTCGCACGCTGCGACTGGCGCGCGAGGCTGGTGGCTGGGAGCTGGTGAAGCTCGAAGTGCTCGGCGAGGCGAAGACGCTGTATCCGGACATGGTCGAGACATTGCGCGCGACCGAGATCCTCGCCAACGAGGGTTTCAAGCCGATGGTCTATTGCGTGGACGATCCGATCGCCACCAAGCGGCTGGAGAATGCCGGCGCGGTCGCGATCATGCCACTCGGCGCACCGATCGGCTCGGGCCTCGGCATCCAGAACCGCGTGACGATCCGGCTCATCGTCGAGGGGGCAGGGGTGCCCGTGCTGGTCGATGCGGGCGTCGGCACCGCGTCGGATGCGGCGGTAGCGATGGAGCTCGGGTGCGACGGCGTGCTGATGAACACCGCGATCGCAGAGGCAAAGGATCCGCTGATGATGGCGGCGGCGATGAAGGCCGCGGTCGAATCGGGGCGGCTCGCCTATCGCGCCGGGCGGATGGGGCAACGCCGCTATGCCGACCCGTCAAGCCCGCTGGCGGGGCTGATCTGACCCGCCTGATCGCAAACCCGGTCATGACGCAAACGTCACGGAACCCACGGTAAAGACAGCCGTTATACCTTCGCAAGATCAAGCGGCCCGGCAGTCGGGTTCGCATAGACAATGGAGGCCTTCATGGGCGAGTTCACCGATAAGGTTGCAGCAGCCGGCAACAAGGTCGCAGGCAACGTCAAGGAAGCCGTCGGCAAGGCAACCGACAACGACCGGTTGGTAGCCGAAGGCGAGGCGCAGCAGACCAAGGGTACTGCGCAGAACGTCAAGGGTAGCGTCAAGGGCGCGCTCGGCGACGACATCTAAGCTTTCGCTTGATGTGAGAATACAGGCCGCTTCGGGAAACCGAAGCGGCCTTTTCTTTGCGTAACGGGTTCAGGTCACTGCTACCACCTCACACCATCGTCATCCCCGCGCAGGCGGGGACCCATAATCTATACGATCTCGATCGACCTCCACCGTCAGCCCATATGGGTTCCCGCCTCCGCGGGAATGACGAGTGATTGGAGTAAGCGACCTTGCTCCCCAACCCAAACCCCATCACGAGCGCCCACATGACCCTCCCCACCCGCAGCTACGCCGCGTTCCTGTTCGACATGGACGGCACGATCCTCACCTCGATTGCCTCCGCCGAGCGCACCTGGACTAAGTGGGCGATCGCGCACGGCCTCGACGCCGCGACGTTCGTGCCGACGATCCACGGCGTACAGTCGGTCGAGACGGTCCGACGCCTGAACCTCCCCGGCGTCGACCCAGTCGCCGAAGCCGCCGCGATCACTGCTGCCGAGATGGTGGATGTGGACGACATCGATCCGATCGCCGGTGCAGCCGCGTTCCTCGCCAGCCTGCCACCCGAACGCTGGACGATCGTGACTTCGGCCCCGCGCGCGCTCGCCGAAGTCCGCCTCAGGGCAGCGGGCCTGCCGATCCCCGCAACGATGATCGCCGCGGACGACATCCCCAACGGCAAGCCCGCCCCCGACTGTTTCCTGGTCGCCGCCGAACGGCTCGGCGTCGCCGCAGGCGATTGCCTGGTGTTCGAGGATGCGGCCGCCGGCATCGCCGCGGGCGAAGCCGCTGGCGCTGACGTGCTCGTCATCACGGCGACGCATCGGCCAGGGCACGGCGTTCGCGGTCTCCATCCGCACGTGCCGAACTATCTCGGTATTTCAACCACCCTCGGGTCGGACGGAACCCTGACGCTCGTCACGACCGCCTGAGGCTACCAGTATCCACTCACTCCGGCCGGCTACCAGCAGCGTTCGCAACGCGAGCGATCAGTTCGTTCAGCGCGGCTTCGTCTAGACGTCCGGCCGTCCGCAATGCGGCTTCCGGCGTCATCGCGATCACGCAGCCATTGGGGCCGTCGATGATGACCTCCCCGTTTTCGTGAAACACATTGCGTGGTTCGGCAAAGGGCAATGTCATCGCAAGTCTCCCGTCGCGGGATCAACGCGTCGTCAGGCCGCAAGCTCCCTGTAACCCGGCAAGCTCTGCCGAGCATCGCGCCAAAGCCATCAGCCGGAAACGAGTTCGCCCATCCATCGGTCGAACAGCTGCGGCCACAAAGACCCCGGCGAACGCGGCGACAGGCGCGTGCCGAAGCCGTGGCCGCCATGTTGCAGGAAGTGCGCTTCGGCCGGGATACCGGCGCGGCGTGCGGCGGCGAGCGTGTCGACGCTGTTGGCGACCGGAACGGTGTTGTCGTCCTCGGCATGGACGAGGAACAAGGGTGGAGCGCCGGCCTTGAGCTGGCGGTCGATCGCATAGCGCGCCTGCACCACGGGCAGCGGGTCGGGCCCGAGCAGGTTCGCGCGCGACCCACCATGGCTGCGGCCCGGATCCATGTTCGAAACCGCATACATGAGTCCGGCCCAGGCGGGACGGGCGGAATGGCGATCGGCCGCGTCGACGGTCCGGTAGGCCTTGTAGTCGGGCAATATTGTCAACGACCCTGCCAGGTGTCCGCCAGCCGAGAAGCCGAGCACGCCAAGCTTCTCCGCCCTGATCCCATAGCTGCGTGCGTTGGCGCGGATCAGCCGCATTGCCCGCTGAGCGTCGGCCAGCGGTACATCGGCGCGATCCGCCCAACCTTCGCCCGGCAAGCGATAGCTCAGCACGAACGCGGTGATCCCGAACGCGTTCAGTGCGTGCGCGACGTCGATGCCCTCGTTGCGCAGCGACGTGATCGAATAGCCGCCGCCGGGCACGATCAGCACCGCGCGGCCGTCGGGACGTGCAGACCGGAACACGCCGACCTCGGGGCGCACCACGCCGCGCATCTGGAAATCGCGATAGCCGTCGGGGTATCGCGGCATGCGGGGTTGCGGGACCGGCAACGGGTTCGGCGCGCCCTGCGGAATACCGGGCCACAGCGCGAATCGCTCGGCCGGCGGCCACATCGGCAAATCCGTTGCGCGAGGCTGGCCAGCGGTCGATTGCGCACCTGTCCGCGCGAACGCCGGTAGCGTCAGCCCAGCGGCGAGGGGAAGGGTGAGGAGCGAGCGGCGGTCGAAGGTCATGCCGGATTTCTAGACGATCGATCGGCGCCGGGGGAGGGGCGTATGACGCGAACGGCGATTATTCGCATCGACACCTCAAAACACCGCCAAAGCCGCGTGCAGCGTGAGCGCGGCGAGCATCACGCTCGAGAGCATGAAGAACAGGAAGCGGATGCGGACGCGATTACTGGTCGCCTGCGCCAGGCTGTGAGCGATCCGCAGCCCGACATAGGCCCACGCGATCCACGCGTTGACGCCGTTGCCCGTGCCGCTGAGCGCGAGCACGGCGCATACCGCGTAGAACAGCGTCGGCTGTTCCATCAGATGATTGTAGTTGTGCGCCTTCCACTGCGCCTGAGGCGGCAACGACCGGTCGGCATCGGAGGCCTTGGTCCCGACGAGCGTACCCATGTCGACGCCCGCCGCCTTCATCGCCGGTAGCCGGGTGACGAGCATCCAGCCCAGCATCACGAGCGTCCACGCGATGAGGACGACCATCGGTCGCAGGATCTCGCTATGCATGAAAAAGCCTCCCCCGGTTACCCGGAGGAGGCTGCATCAATTGCCCGGAAGGGGCAACGCTATCTCTGATCCTCCCCCGCCAGCGGGAGGTGGCAGGCACTTGCCTGGCGGAGGGGGAGGAAAGGGCAAACCGGTTGTATCGCCGCCCCCCTCCGTCGCTTCGCGCCACCTCCCCCTAGCGGGGGAGGATCAGCCAGCCTCAGGCCTTGTCGAAGCTCGCGCCCCACTTGCGGACCGGACGGTCCTTCCAGAGCCCACGATGATACGCGTCAGACGCCAGCAACGGCATCACCGAACCGGCTTCGGCGAACACCATCTGCTCGATGCCCGTGTTCACCTTGCCCCACGAAGCCGCTTCCTGCAGCGTCGACGACGAGCACGCACCGTCGCGCACGTCGGCAACGGTGATCTGCACCGCGTACTTGTGCACCTGGACGTCGTCGTGCCCGAGGATCTCGGCGCAAACCACGGTGTCCTGGATGAAGTTCTTCGGCACGCCGCCGCCGATCATCAGCAGCCCGGTGGTGCCCGCCTTGATCTTGATCTCGGTCAGCTCGCGGAAGTCGGCGATCGCGTCGAGGACCATGTACGGCTTGCCCGCCTTCACCGCGTCGACCTGGTGCTTGACCAGACCGAAGCCTGCCGACGAGTCGACGAACGCCGGGCAGAAAATCGGCACGTCATGCTCGTAGGCGAGCTTGACGAGGCTGTTCTCCTTCTTGCCGTGCTCGACGAGATACTTGCCCATCTCGCGGATGAACTCGCGGCTCGAATAGGCGCGCGGCTCGAGCGTCTCGGCGATCTCGAAGATCGTGTGGTCGACGTGCTGGAGTTCTTCCTCGTCGATGTACGTGTCGTAGATCCGGTCGATCATCAGCGAGCGCAGCACGTCGTCGTGCGGCACTTCGAGCGCCTGGTAATGCTTATGGCCGAGGCCCTCGAAGAAATCCATGTCGACGATCGTCGCGCCGGTCGCGACGATGCCGTCGATCATGTTGTTGCGCAGCAGCTCGGCATACAGGTCCATGCAACCGCCGGCCGAGGTCGAGCCCGCGATCACGAGGAAGATCGTGCAGTCCTTGTCGGCCAGCATCTGGTTGTAGATGTCGGTCGCACGGCCGAGGTCGCGGCTGGTGAACGACATCTTCTTCATCGCGTCGACGATCGGCCGCGCGTCGAAGCTCTTGATGTCGATATGCTCGACGGTGGTGGAAAGGAGTTCCGCCTTGCGCTGCGCGTCGATGCGGGTGTCTTCGGTCATGTCTAATTTCTCCTGATCCCCCCTCCCGCCTGCGGGAGGGGGCTAGGGGGTGGGCGCCCGCTCGCCGCGAACGCTCCGGATGTGGAAAACGCGCGCCCAACCCTCGGTCCCCTCCCGCGAGCGGGAGGGGAAGACGAAGAGCGAGCGATTACTTGGTGTTGATTACAGCTTGACGACGTTCGACGCGAGGTCCTGAAACCGCTCGTCATACAGCGAGACCATCGGCTCATCCGTAACGATCACCGTCTCGTCCGATCCGAACCCGTTGAACGCGGTCCGCATCGCCGAGCCGTACGCGCCCAGCATGCCGATCTCGATATAGTCACCCGCCTGCGTGTCCGCCGGCAGCATGAACGGGCCGACCATATAGTCCATGTCGTCGCACGTCGGACCATAGAAGCTGAACTCCATGTCCTTCGCGCGGCTGTCCGGCTCGCGGAGCAACTCGGTCGGGAAACGCCAGCCGATATGCGCCGCATCGAACAGTGCGCCATACGCGCCGTCGTTGATGTACAGCTCGGTCCCGCGACGCTTTTCGACGCGCACGATGATCGACGAATATTCCGCGCACAATGCCCGGCCCGGCTCGCACCACAGCTCGGACGAATAGCTGACGGGCAGCGATTCGAACGCGCGATGGATCGTCTCGAAGAAATGCTCGAGCGGGGGGGGCTCCATGCCGGGATACGACGACGGAAAGCCGCCGCCGACGTCGATCACGTCGACCGTGACCGCCGCCTCGACGATCGCCGCGCGGACGCGCTCCATCGCGTTCGAATAGGCCTCCGGGGTCATCGCCTGCGAACCGACATGGAAGCAGATGCCTAGCGCGTCCGCAGCCTGGCGGGCCGCGAACAGCAGCTCCTTGGCTTCATGCGGCGCTGCACCGAACTTCGACGCCAGCGACAGCTTCGAATGCTCCGACGACACGCGCAAACGCACGCACAACGTCAGGTCGGTGGCTTCGCGGGTGGCACGAACGACCTTGTCCAGCTCTTCCAGGCTGTCGAGGCTGAAGGTGCGGACGCCATGCGTGAAATACGCCTCGGCGATCGCTTCCTCGGCCTTGACCGGGTGCATGAAGCAGAGCGTAGCCTCAGGGAGCGTCCGTGCGACCAGGCGCACCTCGGCGATTGACGCCACGTCGTAATGCGTGATGCCGTTGTCCCACAGGATCTGCAGGAGCTCGGGAGACGGGTTCGCCTTGACCGCATACATCGAGCGACCCGGGAACTTCTCGACGAAGAACCGAGCGGCGCGCGCAGCAGCGTGCGGACGAACGAGCGTTACCGGGTTGACCGGGCGCCCTTTAGCGATGTCGATGCCGCTCCCGATGCGGGAGGTGTCGGCGGTCGAATGGGCTTTCGCTAACCCCAGCGCGATATGATGCTTGACCAATTCAAGGGACCTCCAATGTCCTGAGACAAATTACGAAAACACTGCCTTGCGGTTGGAAGTCCCATGGGGCAGCGGAAGCGCGATCTACGGTCGCTTGCCCCCCATGTAAATAGGGTTGGGCGCATAGGAGCCAGTGTGTGACGATTTTGCGACAGCCAACGCGGGCGGGGGTACGGGACGCCGCGGAAAAGATCGCGCGGATCCTGCCGCCGACGCCGCTCTTTTTGAGCGAAATCAAAGGTGTGCCGGTCGCGTTCAAGGCCGAATCGTTGCAACCGATCGGCGCCTTCAAGATTCGCGGTGCATGGCATCGGCTCACCGCATTGGACGAAGCCGCGCGGAAAAAAGGCGTGGTCGCGTTTTCCTCGGGCAATCACGCGCAGGGCGTTGCCTGGGCAGCCAAGCGGCTCGGCATCTCGGCAACGATCGTGATGCCCTCGGATGCGCCTCGACTCAAACGCGAATCGACGCTCGCGCTGGGAGCGGAGGTGGTCACCTACGACCGCGCAACCGAAAGCCGCGAGGCGATCGCTGCCGGACTGGCCGAAGCACGGGGTGCGACACTGGTGCCGAGCTTCGACGATCCGTGGATCATCGAGGGGCAGGGGAGCGCCGGGATCGAGGCCGCAACGCAGATGGCGGAGCTGGGCATGGGCACCCCCAGCCGCGTGATAATCCCGTGCGGCGGTGGCGGCCTCTCGGCAGGCATCGCGCTGGCCTTGAAGGACAGCGCGATCACCGTCGTCGAACCCGAAGGCTGGGACGACATGCGCCGCTCGCTCGAGGCCTCCTGGATCGAACCCGTCGGCCCCAACCCGCCGCCAACCGCGTGTGATTCGCTCCAGACGTTACGCGTGTCGCCACTGACCTTCGACGTCCTCTCCCGCCGCGACGCGACTGGCGTTGCTGTCAGCGAGCCGGAGATCGCCGCTGCTCAACGCTGGGCCGCGGAGAAACTGCGTCTGGTGATCGAACCCGGCGGCGCGGTCGGGCTGGCCGCGGTGCTCGCCGGCAAGGTAAAGCTGGAACCCGGCCTGCTCGTCATCCTCTCCGGCGGCAACGTCGACCTCGCCGCGTACGCAAAGGCAATGGCCGCATGAACCCTGCACTGACCTCGATCGCCGCCGCGGCGCCCGCCATCGCCATGCTGGGAATGTTCGCGTGCCTGATCGGCGGAGTAGCGCTGATCGTGAAGAAGCAGGACACGAAAAAAGGCGTGCTGATGCTGGTAATGGCCGCCGTTTTGCTAGCCAACGTAGCGATCTGGACACTCTAACTCCCTCGCCCCTGCAGGGAGAGGGAAGGGGCCCGCCGCGCTTGCGGTGGGAAGGGAGAGGGGGTTGGGGAGAGCATATCTATCCCCAACTCCCCCTCATCCGACGCTGTCGCGCCACCTTCTCCCCGAGGGGAGAAGGACAGAATCACCTAATCGGCGAGTTCGGGTCCAGCCGCATATCCAGATACTTGTCCACCGACCCCATCAGCTCCGGCATCTCATGCTCGAAGAAGTGGTTCGCCTTCGGGATCGTGTCGTGATGGATCGTGATATGCTTCTGCGTCCGCAGCTTGTCGACCAGCTTCTGCGTAGCACCGGGCGTCGCGACCTCGTCGGCTTCACCCTGGATGATGATCCCGCTCGACGGGCACGGCGCTAGGAACGTGAAGTCGTACAAATTCGCCGGCGGAGCGACCGAGATGAACCCACGGATCTCCGGACGGCGCATCAGCAGCTGCATGCCGATCCACGCACCGAAGCTGACGCCCGCGATCCAGGTCGTCTGTGCCTCGGGATGGAAGCTCTGCACCCAGTCGAGTGCACTCGCAGCGTCGGACAATTCGCCGACGCCGTTGTCGAACACGCCCTGGCTCTTGCCGACACCGCGAAAGTTGAACCGGAGCGTCGCGAAGCCACGCCGCTGGAAGGTCTTGTAGAGCTGCTGCACGATCGCGTTGTTCATCGTGCCACCGGCCGACGGATGCGGATGCAGGATCATCGCGACCGGCGCGCGCGGACGCGGGCCCGGCGCAAAACGACCTTCGAGACGGCCTTCGGGGCCGGGGAAAATGACTTCTGGCATGGGCACTCGCGAGCTGGGATACGCACTCGGGTAGAGTGCCTGATTATGCGCGCTATATAGCGTTCGAGCCCCTTTTCGCAATTGGAACCGGTCCTGTCCCGCATCTACCTCGATCACGCTGCCACCACGCCGATGCGCCCCGAGGCGATGGCGGCGGTTGCGGACGGCATGGCGCGCTGGGCGAACCCGTCCTCGCCGCATGCCGAGGGACGCGCGGCACGGGCTGCGCTCGAGGATGCGCGGAAGCGTATCGCCAAGGCGCTTGACTGGCCGCACCACGTGATCCTGACGAGCGGCGCGAGCGAGTCCGCGGCGCTTGCGTTGAAAGGGCGGCCCAGCCTCGGCGTGGCCGCGGTGGAACACGACGCGGTGCTCCGGGCGGCCGAACGCCCGATAACGCTGAACGTCGACGACCGCGGAATCGTCGCCCCCAGCCAGACCACGCAGACGATCGCGCTCCAGTCCGCCAACAGCGAAACCGGCGTATTGCAGGATCGCCCCACCGGCCTCTGGATCGCCGACTGCTCGCAGACCGCCGGCAAGCTCCCGCTCCCCGACGCCGACCTCATCATCGTCTCCGCGCACAAGCTCGGCGGCCCCCCCGGCATAGGCGCGTTGCTGGTCCGCGACCTCGGCCTCCTCGACCCGACCGGTGGACAGGAACGCGGCTATCGCGGCGGCACTGAGAACCTCCCCGGCGCGCTAGGCTTCGCCACCGCGCTGGAGGCTCCGCGAGACTGGTTCGCCGGCATGGCCGATCTCCGCGCCAAGCTCGACGAAGCGATCCTCACAGGCGGCGGTGAGATCGTCGCGCACCACGCCCCGCGCATCCCGACGATAGCCTCCTACCGCATGCCCGGAATCAGCTCCGCCGCGCAGCTTATCCGCCTCGACATGGCCGGGTTCGCCGTCTCCGCGGGCAGCGCCTGTTCGTCCGGCAGCATGCGCCCGAGCCACGTCCTCGCCGCGATGGGCTATTCCGCGCAAGCCGCCGCCGAAGTCGTCCGCGTCAGCTTCGGCTGGACCACGACGGCCGAAGATGTCGCCAAGTTCGCCGAGGCCTGGACGCGCATCGCCACCGACATAAGGCGAGCCGCATGACCTATCTCGACTACCAGGCGACCACCCCCCTCGCGCCCGAAGCGCTCGCCGCGATGCTCCCCTGGCTCGAATCGCAACACGCCAACCCGCATTCCCCCCACCGCGAAGGCCGCCGCGCGAAAGCCGCCGTCGAAGTCGCCCGCAACCAGGTCGCCGCACTGCTCCCCCCCGGTGGCCGCATCGCCTTCACCAGCGGCGCGACCGAGGCGCTCAACTGGGCGATCAAGGGCACGACCGGACCGATCGTGACGTTGGCTACCGAACACGCGGCCGTCCTCGACACTGTCGCGGCGGAGGCGGCGAGGGGGCGCCGCGTCACGATCCTCCCAGTCGGCGCAGACGGCCTTGGTGGGAGTGACAGTCGAGGTGCCGGCAGTCAGCACGACTCTTCCCCCCTCCCTGGAAGGGAGGGGTCGGGGGTGGGTCGGCTTCCGTATGATCGAACGACGGCGGCAAAAGCTGGCCAACCCACCCCCAGCCCCTCCCTGCCAGGGAGGGGGGAAGTCGAAAGTCGATCTACGCCAGTCGACCCCGACACATCCCGCGCCGCGATCCCCACCGGCACCGGCCTCGTCGCCGCGATGCTCGTCAACAACGAGATCGGCGTCATCCAGCCGATCGCCGCGCTCGCCGACGCCACCCACGCAGCCGGCGCGCTGATGCTCTGCGACGCGGTCCAGGGCTATGGCCGGGTAGCAATCCCAAGCACCGTCGACCTCATCGCCATCTCCGCACACAAGATCCACGGCCCCAAGGGCATCGGCGCACTCTGGATCCGAGACGGCATCGACCTCGCCCCCTTGATGCACGGCGGCGGACAGGAAGCCCCCGGCCGCTCCGGCACACTCTCGCCCGCACTATGCGTAGGCTTCGGCGTTGCCGCGCAACTCATGGCCGACCGCAAGGATCAGGATGCCGCGCACATCGACCGTCTCTGGTCGCTCGCGCTCGACCGCCTCGGCCCCGGCTGGACGATCAACGGCGCGACCGACTTCCGCTATCACGGCAACCTCAACATCCGCCGCGAAGGCCTCGACGTGAATCGCCTCATGTCCGACTTGCGCGACATCGCCTTCTCCGCCGGTTCCGCCTGCGCCAGCGGCTCCGGCCGCTCCAGCCACGTCCTCCGCGCGATCGGCCTCACGGAAAAAGAAGCGCGCTCCAGCATCCGCCTGGGCTTCGGCCGATACACCACCGAAACCGAACTCCGCGACGCAATCGATGCGATCGTCGCCGCAGCCGAGGCGCAATGGCCATGATCGTCCGCTTCATCGCCCGCGACGGCACCGCGACCACGGCCGCCGCAGACCCCGGCGACCGCCTGCTCGATGCCGCGCAGGCGCATAACCAGCCACTCGAAGGCACTTGCGAAGGCCAGCTGTCCTGCGCGACCTGCCACGTCATCGTCGACCCCGCCGATTTCGCCCGACTGCCGCCCGCGAGCGAGGACGAGGAGGACATGCTCGATCTCGCGCACGATGCGACGCGCACCAGCCGTCTCGCCTGCCAGATCCGGCTGACCGACGCGCTCGACGGACTTACCGTGCGGATCCCCAACTAAGTCAGCCAAACTCGGACAGCAAAGCTTACAGGAAGACAACGGCCGGTTCATGGAACGTGCACGGCCGGAAGCGGATTATCCCCTCATCGCCTCAATGTACGAGGTCTTGAGAGGAGTACCGGACATGAAGATCATCGCAATGTTCGCCGCTGGTGCCTTGGCCGCGGGAACCGTTTTTGCCGCAGCCCCCGCCGACGCCCAGCGCCACGGCTGGGACGGCCCACGCGGCGGCCCCGGCTGGCATGGGCCGCGCGGTAACCGCGGCTGGCACGGCCGTCGTGGCTGGGACGGTCCGCGTCACGGCTATCGCGGCTACCGCGGCGGGTATCGTGGTGGCGGCTACGGGTATCGCGGACCCCGCGGCTATGGCCGCACGCGCGTCGTATGCCGGATCGAACGTGGCTATTACGGGCCGGTCCGTCGCTGCTTCCGCCGCTAAATCGCGCGCTGATACGGAACCGTAACGACCGAGCCTAGTTTATTAACATAGGTTGCAGGGCTCAGCGGAGTTCGCACCCAGTAGGAGATTATCATGAAGTTGTTCACCCTCGCCGCCGCCGGTCTCGTCGCACTCACCGGGCTCGCTCCGGTCGGCATCGCCGCCGAAGCATCGGCACAGCGCACCGTCGTCCATGAGCGCACCGTCGTGCGTCACAACGGCAACCGCCCGGGCTATCGTCGTCACGCCGTGCGCACGCGCCAGGTTTGCCGCAACGTCTACCGCAACCATCACCGCCAGCGCGTCTGCCGCACGGTCCGCATCAACCGCTAAGTCCGAGCCCGCGCCTAAAGCGGCTTGATCATCCCGCCCGACCCCGCCATATGCGCCGCGGGAGTCGGGCGGACGTGGTCGTCGCCAACTTGGTCAGATCCGGAAGGAAGCAGCCACAACGACTCAGCTACGGGTCGTCCCGGCTCCCACCGCGAATGTCAGAAAGCTGACATGAGCGCGGCCAGCGGCGCAAAGCGCCGTCTGACGATGCGGCTTAGCCGCAGCGCGCTACCTTCTCTTCTCAGTAAGTCGCCGACACCATTCGCGACCCGGAACGCAACCACCCGTTCCCCAAACGTTCCAAACCAGTGTCCTACACGATCACCCCGTGCCAAGCCCGGCTGATGCACCACACCCCCGCCAAAACCGCCCCCGCAAGCCGCCGCGCCAAGCGAAGTACAGACTCTTCCCAGCATCTATACTTCCTATACTTCACTCCCCTTCGACAGCACGCGCAGCACCCGCTATGACGCCCCCAATGTCAGATTCCTTCGACCTGGGCGAACCCCCGCAGCCGGCTAAGGCGCCAGCCCAAACAGGGGACGTCGCCTACCGCGTGCTCGCGCGCAAATACCGTCCGCAGACCTTTTCCGAGCTGATCGGCCAGGACGCGATGGTCCAGACGCTCGGCAACGCGATCAAGCGCGACCGGCTCGCCCACGCCTTCCTGATGACCGGCGTCCGCGGCGTCGGCAAAACCTCGACCGCGCGACTGATCGCCAAGGCGCTCAACTGCATCGGCCCCGACGGCGACGGTGGCCCGACGATCGACCCCTGCGGCATCTGCGAGCCGTGCCGCGCGATCGCCGAAGGCCGCCATATCGACGTGATCGAGATGGATGCCGCCAGCCATACCGGCGTCGACGATGTCCGCGAGATCATCGACGCGTCGCGCTATTCGGCGGTCACCGCGCGCTTCAAGATCTACATCATCGACGAAGTCCACATGCTGTCGAAGAACGCGTTCAACGCGCTGCTGAAGACGCTGGAGGAACCACCTCCCCATGTGAAATTTCTGTTCGCGACGACCGAAGTGAACAAGGTGCCGGTGACGGTCCTCTCACGCTGCCAGCGTTTCGACCTGCGCCGCATCTCCGCCGAACAGTTGTCGAAGCACTTCGCCTGGGTTTCCGAACAAGAGGGCGTCGTCGCCGAGCCCGAGGCGCTGATGCTGATCGCCCGCGCCGCGGAGGGCTCGGCGCGCGACGGCCTGTCGATCCTTGACCAGGCTATCGCGCATGCCGGGCTCGAAGGCGGTGGCGTGACGGCCGATGCCGTGCGCCAGATGCTCGGCTTGTCCGATCGCGGCGCGGTGCGCGACCTGCTGACGCTGATCCTCGCGGGCGACGGGGCAGGGGCGCTCGCCTCGATGCGCCGGCAATATGATTACGGCGTCGACCCGCTGTCGGTACTCCGCTCGCTGCTCGAAACCGTCCACGGCATTACGCTGACCAAGGTCGGCACGCCCCCCGATGCCGCGCAGCCGATGGAAGAGCGTGCGGCGCGCGAGGAATGGGCGGCGTCGCTCGGCTATCCCGCGCTCCACCGTCTGTGGCAGCTGTTCCTCAAGGGCCATGACGAGGTCGCCAAGGCGGCGCTCCCGATCGAGGCGGCGGAGATGGCGCTGCTGCGCGCGATTTACGCCTCGACGCTGCCGGACCCCGGCGAGTTGGCGCGGCAAATCGCCAGCGGCAGCGCCCCCGCGGCCGCACCAGCGTCGTCACCGCCGCCGCCACCTGTGTCCCCGTCCGGCGAAGCGCCGCCCTGGAACGCGGCATCCGCTGCGAAGGCGCCCGAACCCGTGGCCACCGGCCCGATCCTGCCGCCGACGTTTGAGGCGCTGGTCGATCTGCTCGACGAATCGGGCGGGCTCGCGATTGCCGCGCGCCTCCGTCACGGTGCGCGTGTCGTAAGCTACGCGCCGCCCGAATTCGCGCTCAGCGGCAGCCGCCCGGTCTCGGCGGACACGCTCGCCGAACTCAACACGCTGTTGAAGGCGGTGACGCGAACGGCGTGGAAGGTCTCGATCGTCGACGCACCCGGCGAGCCGACATTGCGCGAGGCGCAGGACGCCGCGGACGCCGCGGTGCGCCAGGCTATTCTCGAATCCCCCATCATGAAGGCCGCGGTGGCTGCGTTTCCGGACGCTCAGCTCGAATCGTGGCCAGGTCAAAGGAGCAACGCATGAAGAATATCGATGAAATCCTCGCCATGGCGCAGAACGTCCAGAGCGAGATGGAAAAGGCGCAGGCCAATCTCGACACGATCGAGGTCGAGGGCGCATCCGGCGGCGGCCTGGTCAAGATCAAGGCCTCCGCAAAGGGCCGCATCATCAACATCGCGATCGACGATTCGCTGATGCAAGTGAGCGAGAAGCAGATGCTCGAGGACCTGCTGACGGCAGCGTTCAACGACGCGCGTGCGAAGGCCGACGCAGTGTCGGGCAGCGAAATGTCGAAGATGACCAGCGGGTTGCAGCTGCCACCAGGCTTCAAGCTGCCGTTCTGATATCTGCAACCTAACCTTGCACCGTCACCCTGGCTTTCGCTGGGGTGACGGTGTTTGTCAGGACGTGCGCAGGCAGCCGTCCAACCCGTCGTTCCGCACCACCGAAACCCGCCGCGACAGCGTATTCCCGTGCTTCCGCACGAACCCATGCGGGTCGATCGCAGCGCGCTTCTTCGGCAATGGCAGCACCGCGGCGATTCGCCCGGCCTCGGTCGGCGACAGTTTCGACGCGTCGTGGTTGAAATACCGGATCGCCCCGGCGTTCGCGCCGTATGTCCCGATCCCGGTCTCGGCGATGTTCAGATACACCTCCATGATCCGCCGCTTCGGCCACAGCACTTCGATCAGCACGGTAAAATACGCCTCGAACGCTTTGCGCACATAGCCGCCGCCCTGGAACAGGAACGCGTTCTTCGCCGTCTGCTGGCTGATCGTCGAGCCACCGCGGATCCGCCCGCCCTGCGCATTCCGCGCCGCCGCGCCCGCCATCGCCTTGAAATCGAACCCGTGATGCGAACAGAACCGCGAATCCTCCCCGGCGATCGCCGCGCGCGCCATGTCCGGGTCCATCTCAGACAGCGGCATCCAGTCCTTGGTGATCGTGTGCCCGGACATCAGGTCGCCCATCATCGTCCAGGTGAACGGCACAGGTACGAAGCGGTAAAGCCCGACCCAGGCGACCGTGACCAGCACGAGCGTGAAGACGATCTTGGCGAAGATGCGGAGGAAGCCCATCGGCGTTCCTTATGCGATCGTCACGGACTCGCCAATGAGCGCCCGTGCCGCCGCGACGCCGGTCTCGTATGCCCCGTGCGCGGTCGAGAAGTCGAACGGGTGGCATGCTTCGCCAGCGAAGTGGATGCGGCCATCGACCGGTGCGGCAAGAACCGCGCGTTGTCCGGCCCGACCGACGCGCGCATGGCTGTAACTGCCGCCGATAAAGGGTTCGTTGCGCCAGCGGGTCGCGGCGAGCGGCGTGAAGCGCTTGCGCCAGTCGCTGCCGAGCAGGCCGACGAGTTCGTCGATCGCGAACTGCGCCGCATCGCCGTCCTCCAGCATCTCCGCACAATCGCCCCCGAAGAAACTCTCGACGATCGGCCAGCCGAACGGCGACAACCGGTGGCTGGCGGTGCACGCGCTGTACGGGTTGCCGATCAGGTGCGCGTTGGTCGGCCATTCAGGGCGGTCGACGTGGAGGAATACCTTGTCCGCGAGCCCGAGCGGGAGATCGGCCGCCGCGGTGTGCTTGTCGGGGAGGGGCGGGTCGAAGACGATCTGCGATTTCGCGAGGACGGTGGTGGGGACGCAGACGATGACGTGGTCAGCGTCGATCGTTCCGGCGGGGGTGTCGAGTTTGAGGACGCGGCCGCTGTGGTCGATGCGGGTAACGGGTGTCGAAAGGCGGATATTCAGGCCGATGGCGTGGCTGGCAATCAGTGTGCCGTAACCTTCCTTGACCGTCCAGTTGTCGTCGGTGGCGGCTTCTTCGTAGGCGGCCCAGTCGTGGAGTGAGACCTGGCTGAGGTTCGCACCATTGGCATAACCGGAGATCGCGTCGATCTTCGGGAGCCATCTATTATTCGGAGCGATGAAGTCGGAGAGGGGGCGGTCGGGGCCTTCGAGGGCGACGAGTGCATGTTCGTTCCAGGCTCGGTAGGCGGCGGCGGAGGACGCTTGGTCTTCGGGCGGGAAGTCGAGGTCGCGCCACTGGGTGCGCCAGTTTGCGTCGGAGCGATCTACGGTGAAACCCGTCGCCTCTGCGATCGAAGTCCATGGATTGCGTTGGGCAGAGTGCAGCCAGCCGCAACCGGCGTCGACATGGTCCCCCGCGAAGGCGGGAGTCCAGTATGAGCCCCCGCCTTCGCGGGGGAACAAGGAGGTCAGTGACAAGCTGTGGGCTCGGCCGCCGAGGCGGTCGCTCGCCTCGATGAGCAGAACGTCGCGTCCGGCGTCGTGCAGCGTACGCGCCGCAGCAATACCGGCTGCACCGCCGCCGACTACGACGGTGCGCGCCACCTTAAGCAGCCAGCAGGCGCTTCTCGCCGGCGATGCGCATCATCGCCTTTTGCAGTTTCTCGAACGCGCGCACCTCGATCTGCCTGACGCGCTCGCGCGATACGCCGTAGACCTGCGACAGTTCCTCGAGCGTCTTCGGATCATCCGTCAGGCGACGCTCCGTCAGAATATGCTGCTCGCGCTCGTTGAGGTCGTCCATCGCCGACACCAGCATCGAGTGGCGAACGTCGGCCTCCTGCGCATCGGCGACGATCTTGTCCTGCAATGGCGCATCGTCCTGCAGCCAATCCTGCCACTGACCCTCGCCGTCCTCGCGCATCGGCACGTTGAGCGACGTATCGCCGCCCATCGCCATGCGGCGGTTCATGCTGACGACGTCGGTCTCCGCAACGCCGAGATCGGTCGCGATCTTGGTAACGTGCTCGGGACGCAGATCGCCGTCTTCGAACGCGTCGAGGCGGCTCTTCATCCGGCGCAGGTTGAAGAACAGCTTCTTCTGCGCCGCAGTGGTGCCCATCTTAACGAGGCTCCACGACCGCAGGATGTATTCCTGGATCGACGCACGGATCCACCACATCGCATAGGTCGCGAGACGGAAACCACGCTCGGGCTCGAACTTCTTCACGCCCTGCATGAGGCCGATATTGCCCTCGGAGATCAGCTCCGACGTCGGCAGGCCATAGCCGCGATAGCCCATCGCGATCTTCGCCACGAGACGAAGATGCGAGGTCACCAGCTGCGCCGCAGCCTCGGTGTCGCCATGCTCCTGGAAGCGCTTGGCGAGCATATATTCCTGCTCGGGTTTCAGCAGCGGGAATTTCTTGATCTCGGCGAGATAGCGATTGAGACCCGCCTCGCTGCCGAGCGCAGGAATCGTCGCTGGAACGTTGGAGCGGGCTGCCATTGTCGTAATCCCTTTCTGCTGACCCCAATTGCCGCACTGCGGCATGGTGTCGATTATCTATACGTCAAGCTGGGTGAACAGTTCCTGCATGTCTGCGGGCATTTCGCTTTCGAACGCCAAAGCGATGCTATTCACCGGATGGATGAACCCCAGATGCGCCGCGTGCAAGGCCTGCCGGCGGAAACCGAGCGTTTCGAGCAGCGACCTCTGAGCTTGATTTGTTCTACCATAGACCGGGTCGCCGAGCAACGCATGGCCGATCGACGCCATGTGCACGCGGACCTGATGCGTCCGCCCGGTTTCGAGCCGACACTCAATCAGTGCCGCCTTGCGCAATGCCTTTATGGTCGAGAAATGCGTCACCGCGCGCTTGCCGCCCTCGACGATCGCGATCTTCTTGCGGTTCTGCGGACTTCGAGCGAGCGGCGCGTTCACGGTGCCGCTCAGTGGGCGTGGGATGCCGCCGACGATGGCCTTGTAGCGACGATCGATGCTGTGGTCATGGAACTGCTTTGCGAGGCCTTCGTGCGCGCGGTCGGTCTTAGCGGCGATCATCAGCCCCGACGTATCCTTGTCGATCCGGTGGACGATCCCGGGCCGCGCGACGCCGCCAATTCCAGACAGGTTGCCGGCGCAGTGGTGGAGCAGGGCGTTGACTAGCGTGCCGTCGAAATTACCTGCTGCGGGATGGACGACGAGGCCCGCGGGCTTGTCGATCACGATCAACTCGTCGTCTTCGTAGGCGACGACCAGCGGAATATCCTGCGCTTCGTTGTGCAGTGGCGTGGGCGGCGGGATATCAACAGCGAACACCTGGCCAACGGCGGTCTTCTTCGCCGAATCACGCCATTCGCGGCCGTTGAGCGTCACTTGACCCGCGGCAATCAAAGCCTTCAACCGCTCGCGCGACATGTCTGGCAGCACTTCGGCTAGCGCACGATCAAGCCTCCAGCCATCGGTGGCCGGCGTAATCGATGCTTCGACGATGGAAACCCCCCGGTCCATGTCGTAGCGATGTGGCGATGAGCGTGACGATTTCAAGCGAATTGGTTCAACGATTGATCGCGGCGGCCGGCGCGTCGCCCCACGCGGAGATTTGTGGACTGCTGTTCGGGGCGGCCGAGCGGATCGAGACGGCGGAGGCTTGTGCGAACGTCGCGGCGAATCCTGCGCGGGCGTTCGAAATCGATCCGGTTGCCTTGTTCGCCGCGCATCGGCGGGCGCGGGGAGGGGGCGTCCCCGTAATCGGCCATTATCATTCGCATCCATCTGGTCTGCCGGTTCCGTCTCCGCGCGATGCGGCGCAGGCGATGGGTGATGGGGCGGTTTGGTTGATCCTCGGCAGTGGGATCGCGCGCTCTTGGCGGTCGGTGGAGATCGGCGCGTTCGTCGAAGAGACGATCGAGCATGTCTGAGGGGAGCGCCATTCTCCTTCCCCCCCCCTGCCTGGAAGGGATAAGCCAGGGGTGGATCGGCCGGTTTAATCCACGACGCACTAAACATGCGGAAATCAACCCACCCCCCAACCCTTCCCCTCCAGGGATGGGCGAAGAAGCATCCTCAATCCTTTCCAGACAGGCATGGCAGAAATAGCGTTGTCGACCCGACCCATAAGGCACTCGAACCCCAAAAGTTGGCATTGCGCACTTGCCGCACCCCCGCCACAAGGCCCTCCAGAATTAGGGGAATTTCATGACGGTCAGCCCTGTCGACTTCGCAAGCCTGCTCTGTTCGCGCCTGTGCCACGACCTGATGTCACCGGTCGGTGCGCTCAACAACGGGCTGGAACTGCTTGCCGACGAGACCGATCCGGCGATGCGCGAGCGGGTCATGGAATTGCTCGCCGACAGCGCGCGCGCGTCCGCGAGTAAGCTGAAATTCTTCCGCCTGGCATTCGGCGCTGCCGGCGGGTTCGGCGAACATGTCGACACGCACGAGGCACGCAATGCGATCGAAGGCCTCGTTGCTGAGAACAAGCGGATCAATTTCGTCTGGGGTGTCGAAACACCGGCAATGCCCAAATCGGCAGTGAAGGTCCTGCTGAACCTTGCTCTGATCGCGACCGAATCGCTGGTACGTGGCGGCACGATGGAAGTGGGCGGCGAGGAGAATGATAGCCGGCTCGAGATTGTCGTGAAGATCGAAGGCGGTCGGATCGTGCTGGACCCGGAAATCCGCCGGACCCTGGTTGAGGGCGAGGGCGTACACGACGTCACTCCGCGCGCGGCTGCCGCCTACATGATCAACACACTCGTCAAGGATGCGGGCGGTACGGTGATTGTATCGGAACCCGCCGACGGCATCATGATCTTCGGCGCGGTGTTCGACGCGCGGTAAGTGATCGCAGCCGCAGCAGGAATAAAGCACCCTTAACCTTCTCCCTGCATGGCAGGTTCGGAACGCGGGGCTCGCATGGACGATCTGTTAGAGGAATTCATCGCCGAGACGCGCGAAACGTTGGAGGGAATCTCCGGCGAAATCGTCGCATGGGAAGCCGATCCTACCGATCGCACGCGCCTCGACGCGATCTTGCACTTCGTCCATACCGTCAAAGGGAGTTGCGGCTTCCTCGATCTCCCGCGGCTCGCCCGACTGAGCCATGCGGCCGAAGACGTGCTCGCTGCGTCCGTGACGACAAACGCGTTCCCGATACTTCGCTCGTCGACGCGGTATTCGGGATCGCCGATCGGATCACCGCGATCGTCGATGCGCTCGATGCCGGCGCACCGCTGAACGAGGCGCGCGAGGACTTGTTGATCGCCGCGCTTACGCCAGTTCACTACCCAAGGTGCTCGTTGCTGCGATGCCCGTTGGACGCAGCGCCAGCCGCAGCGTCCGACTGAACGTCAACCTGCTCGATCACATGATGAGCGGCATGTCGGACATGGTGCTGGCTCGCAACGAACTCGCCGCAGGCTCCGCGACGGCGACATCGATCCAAAGGTCGAGGCGGCACTCGAACGCGCTGTCACTGACCGTCGTGGACATGCGCGATACCGTGACGCGAACCCGCATGCAAAAGTCGAGGCGCTGTTCTCGGTACTGCCACGGATGGTACGCGATACCAGCGCGGAGCTGTGCAAGGCGGTGAACCTCGTGATCGAGGGGGCCGATGTCGAGCTCGACCGCGAGATGATTGAACTGATGCGCGATCCACTCGTCCATATAATTCGCAAATCGATCGATCACGGCATCGAGACCCCGGCGGCCCGTCGCATGGCGGGAAAGCCCGAAACCGGCCGTTTGGTTGTATCCGCGCGTCAGTCGGGCAACCAGATACTCATCGAGATCAGCGATGATGGGCGGGGCATAGACGTCGCCCGGATCGTCGCAAAGGCTGTCGAAAAGGGACTGTATAATCAGGCCGAACTCGCCGCGATGAGCGAGGCGTCGCAACCGGAATTGATCTTCGCTCCTGCTTTGTCGAGCCGTGATGCGGTTACGGCAAGGTCGGGCCGTGGCATAAGCATGGACATGGTACGTGCCAATATCGAGCAGATCGGCGGCCGTGTGGTGCTGGCAAACGATCCCGGGCGAGGTTTGCGGATCGTCATCCATGTACCGCTGACCCCTCGATCCTGTCGACGATCGTCTTGGGCGTCGGCTCGCAATGTTTTGCTCTGCCGCGTCAGGCGATGGGGGAGATCGTCATGGTCCGCGGCGATCGGGTGCGGTTTGACACGATCGGTGATGCGGCGACCGCAACGGTGCGGGGGCGCCGGATGCCTCTCGTCTCGCTGGCAACGCTCTTCTCGCTCGGCTGCACTGCGCCACCCACACTGGTCATCGTATCGACACGTGAGGGCGATTACGCGCTCGGCATCGATACTGTTCTGGATACCGAGGAACTGGTCGTAAAGCCCGCGTCGCCGGCAGTGATGGCGGCCGGTATCTATACGGGAATGACGTTGCCGGACAACGGGTTACCGATGCTGCTGCTCGACGCCTCTGGCATAGCCGCAATCACCGGCCTTCGCTTTGCGCCGCGCGCGGCCATCAATGCATCGATGCCGAAGCGGCTGTGCCAGGCGTCCCTGTGCTGTTGTTCGATGATCTCGATCGACAACGCCGCGCGATCGCCTTCGCCGTCATCGACCGTATCAAGCCCGTTTCGAACGATGCGATCCGCTGGTCTGCAGGTGCGATGAGGCTGACGGTCGGCGAAGCGATCATTCCGTTATACGCTGTCGGCGATCTGGGCACGCGGCGCGACGTCTCGGTGCTCCGCTTGACCGACGGGGTTAGCGAGATGGCCTATGCAATCGCCGAGGCGATCGAGATCGTCGAGCTGCCCGCCGATATTGCACCTGCCCGTGGCGTAGGTCCGATCGGGCGTGGTGTTGATCGCGGGCGAACCGGTCGAGTTAATTGGTCCTCACGCGCTGTTTTCGAGTCTGCCGGTGACGATCGTATCGACGCGGATATGCCTGTTGCAGGTCGACGGTTCGGGCTGGAGGGAGACGTTCCTCAAGCCCGCGCTGGAAGCGTCCGGCTACCGGTGCGTCACTGCGCTCGCCAATGGGAGACCGCTGCGGTTGCGCTGGCGATAGAGGATACGCCGTTGCGCGACACGCGTTCGCCGCTAGTAACGTTGCGACGCTCGAAAAGCGCGGATGGTGCCGACGATGCCGAAGATGCGAGCATCTACCGCCACCACCGGCCGGCATTGATACCGGCCCTCGCGGCTCGGAGGTCGGAGTGACCGAACTTTTCCTGGTGCCGCATATCGCCGGTCGGGGCGTCGCTGTTGCTGCGGCACAAGTCGATCCGGTGGTCGATATCGGGGAGATCGTTGCCGTGCCCCTAGCCGGCGCGTTCGTCCGCGGGCTGGCGGCCTTGCGCAGCCGGGTCGTAACGGTAATCGACACCGGCACTGCGCTCGGTCTGACGCCGACGTCCGAGACGGTACGGCGCGCAGTGATCACGGTGACGGAGGGACATCACTGCGCTTCCTGGTCGACTCGGTCGAGGACGTGGCGCCGTTCGTGCCGCTACCGCTGTCCTCGGGTCTGGCGCTGGACGGCGGGTGGGCCGACGCCGGGATCGGCCTCCTAGAACGCGACGGGGAACCGCTGCTGATCCTCGATCTCGCGGCCGTTATTCCAGTTGCTGTCGCCAGAACCTGATATTTCGGCTGCTTAGCCCGCTGCTTACGCTTTTCTGCGTAGATGGAACTCACGATCTACCCCGGAAGGCTTTCCATGAAGACCTATCTCGTCGTCGATGATTCCAACGTGATCCGCAAGGTCGCACGTCATATTCTGGAGACGCTGGACTACACCGTTTCCGTAGCTTGTGACGGTCGCGAAGCATCGGCCTCGTGCATGGCGTCGATCCCCGACGTGATCCTGCTCGATTGGAACATGCCGGTAATGAGCGGTATGGATTTCCTCCGTGCGCTGCGCGAGGCGGACGTGCCGCGGCGTCCGAAGGTGGTGTTCTGCACGACCGATAATGGGATGGCGTATATCCGTGCGGCGATCGAGGCGGGCGCCGACGAATACGTCATGAAGCCGTTCGACCGTGACACGCTGGAATCGAAGCTCCAGATCGTCGGCATGGCTTGATCCGGCCTCGATTGTGGCCGGCACGTCCCACCCTTCGTCGCTGACGGCGCTTCGTTCGGAAGACGCCGGTCGCGATATCGCCGATGCGGCACGGGTGCTCATCGTCGACGATTCGGTGGTCGCCCGCCCAGTGATCGCGCGGCTGATCGATACAAGCGACCGGTTCTCGGTCGTCGGCGCGGTGGGCAATGTCGCTGGGGCCTTGACGGTCCTGGAGTGCGCAGAGGTCGACTTCATCCTGCTCGATATCGAGATGCCTGGGATCGATGGGCTTACCGCGTTGCCCGAACTGATTGCGGCGGGGCAGGGCGCGAAGGTCATGATCGTGTCGTCGAGTGCCGACGAGGGCGGGGCTACCGCGGTCCGGGCGCTCGCGCTCGGCGTGGCCGATACGCTAACCCAGCCTTCGACGAGCGCGTTGTCCACGCGGTTTGGTTCGGCACTCGTCAGCAAGCTCGATATGCTGCGCGAATATCAGGGGCCGATGCCACCAGAATCGGTGTCGCGCTAGCCCACCGCGCATCCTTCCGAGGAGGAGGTGCTGCCGAGACGCGCGGTGTCGACGAGCGAAGACTATAACATGGTCGCGATCGGTGCCCCGACCGGCGGCCTCCACGTGCTGAGCCAGGCGTTTCGCGAGCTATCCACCGAGTTCCACCTGCCGATCGTCATCACACAGCATCTGCCGGTATCGTTCATGCCGTATTTTGCCTCTCAGATTGCGCTGCTTGCCGGGCGTCCTGCGACGTGGCGGTCGATCGGATGTGATTCGCCCGGGTCAGATCAGCATCGCGCCGGGCGATGCGCATCTGAAAACCGTGAAACTGTCCGAAGGCGGAGCAGCGCTCCGTCTCAAGCACGAGTCGGTGGCAAGCGGCTTCATACCCGCGGTCGACCCGATGATGGCCTCGCTCGCCGACGTCTACGGTCCACGCTTGCTCGCGGTTGTGCTGAGCGGCATGGGGCGCGACGGCGCGGAGGTGCGCGGCGCGTGCACGATAGCGGCGGCTGCGTTGTCGTGCAGGATCGGCAAAGCTCGGTCGTGTGGGGCATGCCGGGGGCGATCGGCTCGGCGGGTGTCGCGGACGCGGTGCTGGCCCCCGGCGCGATCGATCGGCTGGTCGCAACCGCGCGTCGGCAATGATGTCGGGCACTGCTTCGTCACTTGCGGCATCGCAGACGACGATCGACATCCTGACCGCCTTGCTCGTGGTCAGCACCAGTCAGCAGATTCCCGCATATGGCTCATGGCACCTCGACACCGCACTGAAACCGTTGCTGCGCGCCTGCAAACTCGACAATCTCGATCAGTTGGTGACGCAGTTGCTGCAGGGCGACCGATCGATCGGCGCTCGATCGTGGATGCGCTGGTTAATCAGGAGACCTCGTTCTTCCGCGATGCGCAGGTATTCGAAATGCTTGCCGAGGCGGTCGCCGCAGCGGAGCGCGATAGCCGTCGAGCACGTATCTGGTGCGCAGGCTGTTCGACGGGGCAGGAGCCGCTGTCGCTAGCGATGAAGTTCGCCGAGCGGCACGCCGGCGGAGCGCCTATGCCGGAGATCCTCGCCACGGACGTGTCTGACGCCGGGATCGCGCGCGCGCGGTCCGGCCGGTTCTTGCAGTTCGACATCAAGCGCGGCCTGCCGGTGCGTCGCATGATCCGCTGCTTCGACACGGCCGGAGGCGACTGGATCGCCAAACCCGAACTCCTCGGAATGATCGCATTCCGCCGGATGAACCTAGTATCCGATCCGCCACCGTCCGGACAGTTCGACATCGTCCTGTGCCGCAACATGCTGCTGTACTCGTCCGCCGACACGAAGAGCGCGGTGTTTCCGAAAATCGCGAAGGCTATGAGGCCTGAAGGCATATTGGTGATGGGGGTCGGTCAAACCGTTATTGGCCAGACTTACGTGTTTGCGCCCAGCATGCGGTTCCGAGGATTTTACGAAAAGGTCGTTCAAGCCTGACCCGGTCGGACATGGTCGCCGTGACTTGCCGACGATCTGGCCATAAGGGCGAGGCATCATTCACAGGTGTCCCGCATGCGCAAATTCTTCGATCCCAATCTCGCGGGAGCAAACCTCAAGGATCGCCTCCTGGCGTGTCTGGGCGCGCTGCTCGGCATCGGCTTAACCAGCGTAATCAGTGCAGCGTTCGTTCACCCGCACGGCGCATTCCTACTGATTGCGGCACCGATGGGAGCCGCCGCGGTGCTCGTGTTCGCCGTCCCGGCAAGCCCGCTCGCACAGCCTTGGCCGGTGATCGGCGGAAACACGGTCTCTGCGCTCGTGGGTGTCGCCGTAAGGATGCTCGTACCGGCGCCCGAACTCGCGGCGCCGCTCGCGGTAGGCGCGGCGATCCTCGTGATGTCGCTGACCCGCTCGCTTCATCCGCCTGCTGGCGCGGTGGCGCTGACCGCGATCGTCAGCGGCCCTGCCGTCCTCGACGCTGGCTTCGCGTTCGTACTCATACCGATTGGGGTGAACTCGGTCATCCTGACATTGTGCGGAGTCCTGTTCCACCGGTTCTCCGGGCACAGTTATCCGCACCGTGTTGCCGGGATCGCACCTGCGCCGATCAATGCTGCGCTGCAGGCCGAGGACCTGGACAAGGCGCTAGCCGATCTCGGCGAGACGCTCGACGTCAGCCGCGAGGATCTCGATCTGCTGTTCGGCCGCGTCGAGTATCATGCCAGGCATCGCCGGAAAGGCAGTACCGGCGGCTTTCCAACCGGACGCGCGGCCTAGCTGATCCCGAGATCGGCGGGACCGAACGCGTCGGGAAGCAATTCAGATACGACATAGGTGCGGATCGCATCGCCTTCCGCCGCGCCGCAGTGCACGGGGAGGTCGCGCTTCCCCATCTGCGCGGCCTCGTTGATGATCTGACGGCAGCGCCCACAGGGGCTCACCGGGGAACCGCCGGTTACGCGGCCCTCGGCGTCCATCGCGCCGCCGATCACGCCGATCGCGACGATATCGCGCAGCCGACCCGCAGCGCTGGCCGTGGCGATCGCGACGGTTTCGGCGCACAGTGACAGACCATAGCTGGCGTTCTCGAAGTTCGCGCCGGTAATGACGCTGCCGTCATCGAGCAGCACGGCCGCACCGACCGCGAACCGCGAATAGGGCGCGTGAGCGTTGCGCGAGGCGTCGCGCGCTGCGGCCACGAGTTGCGTTGCTTGATCAGTCACGATGCCACCACGTCCCAATTCACTGGTCCCTCAATCCCGTCGATACGGCGGAAATCGCTCGCCCGCCACATCCGCCACGGTCGCGCGGTGTAGTCGGGCTTGAGGATATTTTCCACCGCCCATAGCGGCCGGGGCACCGCGTCCGACAGCGTGTATTTCCCGTCCACTGCCTTGCTGATTCGCAGCATCACCGGCTGCCTCGTGTGCGTTTCAACCATGGTCACGAACTGCGCGATGTCGGCGATCAGCGTCGCGCGGTCGGGCCGCGCGGTGCAGTCGTCGTGGAACGCGATATCGACCGCGGTCGGCAATGCGTCCGACGTACGCGGCACGAAGGTGTTGAAAGCGTTCGCCTGCTCGTCCGCGCGCTGGCACAGCGAATAGACATGGACCGCACCGCGTCGCAGGCCGGCCTCGGGAAGCGCCGCCCAATTCCCCTCAAATGTCGGATCGCGGCGGTCGGTGCCCGACGTCGCGACGATATAGGCGAAGTCGGCACCACTCGCGCGCACCGTGCCCCATTCGACCGAGCCGGGGTTCTCCGCAAGGTCGATGCCCTGCAACGGATAGTGTTTGACGTTGGGGTGCCATCCAGTTGCCGCGGTCCAGCCGCAGATACCGACAAAGCCGGTTGCGGCCAGCGCGGCCGCGAATTTCAAAAGTCCGTGAGCCATGGGTCTTCTAGTTGCGGATGTGGAGAACGCAGATCAGCGTGAACAGCCGTCGCGCGGTGTCGAAATCGACCTCGATCTTGCCGTCGAGACGCTCCTTGAGCAGCTCGGCGGCTTCGTTGTGGACGCCGCGGCGCGCCATGTCGACCGTTTCGATCTGCGCCGGGGAGGATTGCCGGATCGCCTGGTAATAGCTGTCGCAGATCGCGAAATAGTCGCGGATCGGGCGGCGAAAACGGCCGAGCGCTAGCACCAAAGTCTCGAGATGCGTGTCGTTCTCGCGGTGGATATGGATGCCGAGGCGTCCTTCCTCCGACTGGAGCTTGATCTTGTAGGGGCCGGCATAGCCGTCCGGGTAGGCACGCTGCGGGGCGAAGTGATTGCCCTCGATCAAATCGAAGATTGCGATCCGCCGCTCCTGCTCGACATCGGGCGAGCGCCAGCCGAGACTGGTCTCGTCAAGTTGCACATCGATGATCCGCGGGTCGGCCATACCGGTTCGATAGCGGCGCGCATTCGCCCTGTCACTTATCCCCAGCATTCCGGCGCGAGCAGCTTGGACGAGGACCCGTCCATCGCGTAGGTGAAGCAGATGGCAACTCTCGCATTCCCCGTTCCCGCTGTCCCCGAACCCCAACAGCTTCCCCGCAACGTCGAGGCGGAAGCCGCGATGCTCGGCGCGATGATGATCGACAACCGGCTGGCGGACGATCTCGTCGACAAGCTCGAACCGGGTCATTTCTTCGAACCCGTCCACGGGCGGATCTTCGCCGCGATCAAGACGCTGCGTGGCAACGACATGCTGGTGACGCCGGTAACGCTACGGCCGATGTTTGATGCCGACGAGGGTATGCGCGAGCTTGGCGGGCCGGCGTATCTGGCCGGGCTGACGGGCAGCGGTGCGGGGCTGATCGGCGCGCGCCAGTTCGCGCAGCAGATCTACGACCTCGCCATGCTCCGCGCGCTCGTTTCGGTCGGACGGACGCTGGTCGACCGTGCGATGGATACCTCGGAAGAGGTCAATCCGCGCGCGCAGATCGAGCTCGCCGAGGAAGAACTGTTCAAGGTCGCGGCGGATGGCGGGTCCGAGAACACCGTGAAGTCGTTCGCGCAGGCGACGACTGCGGCGGTCAAGATGGCCGAGCGCGCGCTCAACTCCGGCGGCAATCTGTCGGGCGTCACCACGGGCATCGATTCGATCAACGCCAAGATCGGCGGCATGCATCACAGCGATCTCATGATCCTCGCCGGTCGTCCGGGCATGGGCAAGACGTCGCTCGCCACGAACATCGCGTTCAACGCCGCGCGGCGCTGGATGCGCGACATGGCCGACGGGATCGCCCCTAAGGACTCGGTCGGCGCGAAGGTCGCGTTTTTCTCGTTGGAAATGTCCGCGGATCAGCTCGCGACGCGTATCCTCGCCGAACAGTCGCAGATCTCGTCCGAATCGCTCCGCATGGGTAAGATCAGTCGGACCGAGTTCGCGCAGTTGGCCGCCGCCGCTGCTGAGCTTGAGAATTTGCCCCTGTTCATCGACGACACCGGCGGCCTGTCGATCGGCGCGCTGCATACGCGCGTGCGCCGGTTGCAGCGCCGCCACAACAACGAGATCGGGCTCGTGGTGGTCGACTACCTCCAGCTGCTGTCCGGATCGGGCAAGAGCAAGGACGGCAACCGCGTCCAGGAGATTTCCGAGATTTCGCGCGGGCTGAAGACGTTGGCGAAGGACCTGAACGTGCCGGTACTGGCGCTGTCGCAGCTGTCGCGCGCTGTCGAATCACGTGAGGACAAGACGCCGATGCTCTCGGATCTGCGCGAGTCCGGCTCGATCGAGCAGGACGCCGATATGGTCTGGTTCGTGTACCGCGAGGATTATTACGTCGCGTCGAAGGAGCCCAAGCGGCCGGCGGAAGGGGATAGCTCGAAGATTTTCGAGGACCATGCGTCGTGGGCGGCGGAGATGGAGCGGGTGTATGGTCTGGCGGAATTGATCATCGCCAAGCAGCGCCACGGCGCGACCGGCAAGGTGCGGATGAAGTTCGACCCGACGATCACGAAGTTCTCGGATCTCGCGGAGTATTGATTGCTTAAGTCCCTCACCCCTCCGGGGAGAGGGAAGGGCCCCGCCGCCCTTGCGGTGGGAAGGGAGAGGGGAGTGAGGCTCGGGACGTTGCATCCCAACTCCCTCTCCCCGAAGGGGCGAAGGAATTGGATCAAATCATCGGATCGTAATCGGTCGGCGCGTGGATGCCGCATTCCACCTTGTCGAAACTGCGCCAGCGGCCTGCGCGCGGGTCTTCTCCCGGCGCAACCTTGGTCGTACAAGGCGCGCAGCCGATCGAGAGATACCCCTGCGCCTCGAGCGGATGCCGCGGCAGTTCGTGCTCGGCGAAATAGGCGTCGAGCTTGGCCTTGTCCCAGTCGGCGAGCGGATTGATCTTCAAGCGGCCCTCGTCCTCCTCGAAGCGGGGGAGCGCGGTACGAGTCCCCGACTGGAACCCCTTACGCCCCGAAATCCACGCATCGAACGGGGCGAGCGCGCGACGCAACGGCTCCACCTTGCGAAGATCGCAACACCCATCCGGATCGTACGACCACCGCAACCCCGTCTTGTCCTTGATCGCCAGCAAGCGCGGATCGGGACGAAACACGCGCAGGTCGGTCAACCCGAGTTTCTCCGAAAGCTCGTCGCGGTACGCCAAGGTTTCGCCGAACATTTTTTGGGTGTTGGTGAATATAACGGGAACTTCGACGTCGACCTGGGCGATCATGTGGAGGAGCACCGCGGATTCGGCGCCGAACGAGGACACCGCGGCGATCCGTCCGCGCAACTCACCGACCAGCAGTTCGAACAGCATCTCCTGCGCGGAGACGCCCTCGAACCGGTCCTGCATCGCCATCGCGTCGGCGCGCGTGAATGCGGGCGTCACGTCGATCATGTCGAGCTTGCGTGCTGGCTCACCCATGGCGCAGCTTCCACACCGGCACCGCACCGTCCGCCGCCTTCTGGTACGGCGTGTCGTAGCGCTCCAGGCTGGCGCGCAGCACGTCGATGTCGATCGGTGCCTGGGGTGCGAAGCTGTCGAACCCGCAGCGCCGCATCAGCGGGATCTGGTCGACCAGCACGTCGCCCTGTGCCCGCAATTCGCCGGTATACCCCGCCTCACGAAGGATGCGCGCGGACGAATAGCCACGCCCGTCGCGGTAGCCGGGAAAGCTCACCTCGATCAGCGCGAGCTGGTCGATCTGCGGCAACAGCGCGCGTGCATCGTCGCCCGCTTCCAACCGCACGGCCGCCGCGTTGCTCTGGCCGATGAACGAGTCGAGCGTCACCGCGGGCTCGTCATGCGGCTCGTCGTCGCGGAAGCGGAGCAGCGTCTGGTCCGGATACTCAACCATAGATCGCCTCCTTGAACGTCTCGAAGCCGACGCGGCGGTAGGTGTCGAGGAAGCGCTCGCCGGTCTCGCGGACCTGAAGATAGCGGTCGGTAACGCGCTCGATCGCGTCGACCACGCCGTCCTCCGAGAAGCCGGGGCCGGTAATCTTCGCGAGACTGACGTCCTCTGCGCCCGAGCCGCCGAGCGAGAGCTGGTAATTCTCAGTGCCCTTCTTGTCGACGCCGAGAATGCCGATGTGGCCCGCGTGATGATGCCCGCACGCGTTGATGCAGCCGCTGATCTTGAGCTTCAGTTCGCCTAGGTCGCGCTGGCGATCGAGGCTGCCGAAGCGGGTCGCGATCTTCTGTGCGAGCGGGATCGAGCGCGCATTGGCGAGGCTGCAATAATCGAGGCCGGGGCAGGCGATGATATCGCTGATCAGGTCGAGATTGGCCTCAGCGAGCCCGGCGTCGTTCAGCGCCGACCACACCGCGTGCAGGTCGGCACTGCGAACATGCGGCAAGACGATGTTCTGCGCATGCGTGACCCGCAGTTCGTCAAAGCTGTAGCGTGTGCCGAGGTCGGCCATCACGTCGATCTGGTCCGCCGACGCGTCGCCCGGGATGCCGCCGATCGGCTTCAGGCTGATGTTGACGATCGCATAGCCCGGCTGCTTGTGCGCCTTCACGTTCTGGTCGAGCCAGACGGCGAAGTCGGGATCGCTGCGGTCGATATCGGTCGACGCGTTCTGGTCGAAATCGGGCGCGCCGAAGTGGCTGGTGATGCGCTCGAGTTCGGCGCGCGGCGGATCGAGGCCCAAGCCCTTCACCGCGGCGAACTCCTCCTCGACCTGACGGCAATATTCGTCGGGGCCGATCTCGTGGAGCAGGATCTTGATCCGCGCCTTGTAGATGTTGTCGCGGCGGCCGTAGCGATTGTAGACGCGCAGGCACGCTTCGAGATAGCTCATCAGGTCGTCGGCGGGGACGAAGTCGCGGATCTCGTGGCTGATCATCGGCGTGCGGCCCATGCCGCCCCCGACATAGATCTTCGCGCCGAGTTCGCCGTCGCGAACGTGCAGCCCAATGCCGATGTCGTGGAGGCGCATCGCCGCCCGATCCTCGTCCGCCGCGATCACGCAGATCTTGAATTTGCGCGGGAGGTACGTGAATTCCGGATGGAAGGTCGACCATTGGCGGATCAGCTCGGCCCAGGGACGCGGATCGGCGACCTCGTCCGCGGCGGCGCCGGCGAACTGATCCGAACTGATGTTGCGGATGCAGTTGCCGCTGGTCTGGATGGCGTGCATCTCGACCGTCGCCAACTCCTGGAGGATGTCCGGGGTCTGGTCGAGCTGGATCCAGTTGAACTGGATGTTCTGCCGCGTGGTGAAGTGCCCGTAGCCGCGATCGTACTTGCGCGCGATATGCCCGAGCATCCGCATCTGACGGCCGTCGAGCGTCCCGTACGGCACCGCGACGCGCAGCATGTATGCGTGCAGCTGGAGGTACAGGCCGTTCATCAGCCGCAACGGCTTGAACTGATCCTCGGTCAGCTCGCCAGAGAGGCGGCGGCGGACCTGATCGCGAAATTCGTCGACGCGCTGGTCGACGATCGCCTGGTCGTATTCGTCGTATTTATACATGCGGGGTTCCGGAGAAGGATTGGTTCACGCGAAGGCGCGATGGCGCGAAGAGATTCAGAAGAATTCTGTTCGCGCGGAGACACGGAGACGCGGAGGAGAAAGCACCCGCGCTTGCGGGCAGCAAAGCTGAAGCGGCTAGCGAGTGTGAAGGCCGCTGCGCGGCAAGCGCAACACCTCCGCGTCTCCGCGTCTCCGCGTGAAACACCTTCTCGCTAACCTCTTCGCGCCATCGCGCTCCTTCGACTTCGCTCAGGACAGGCTTTGCGTGAATCATATCACCCAGCTGCCGGCGGTCGGGTCGGCGGGTTTGAGGGTCAGATCGGGCCGCATCGTCGGGCCTAAAGCGCGGATGCGGTCCTTGATGTGGGCGGGGCGGGGGCCTTCGTCGGTTTGCGTCGCCCCGATCAAATAGGGCACGTTGACGCGGCGTGCGCCTTCCTCGGCCTGGAGGATGGATTCACCTGCAACGCCGACGTCGACCGCGTGCTCGACATGGCGCGACCAGCCGTTGCCGGTCCACCACACGACATCGCCGGTGGGAAGGTCGTTTCCGGTCAACAGCTTCATGCGGCGGCGTCCTCTGCTACGCGAGCCCAGCGGGCGAGTTTGTCTTCGGCGTCCGACAGTTCGACGACTTCGCCGACGACGATGATCGCGGGGCTTTTGACGGCCTCGCGAGTCACCATCGCACCGAGGTCGGCCAGTAGCGTGCGGATCGCCCGGCTGCCTTGCAACGTGCCGCGCTCGAGCACGGCAACCGGCATGTCGGGCGCGACACCATCGGCCATCAGTTTGTCGGCAATGTCGGTAGCCGACGCGATGCCCATGTAGATGACGAGCGTGCGGCCTTGGCCAGCAAGTCCGGCCCAGTTCTGGTCGCTGAGACCTTTGCACTGGCCTGCAACGAAGCTGACCGCGCTGGAATGATCGCGGTGGGTGAGCGGCAGCATCGCTTCGGCGGCGCAACCGAGCGCAGCGGATACGCCGGGGATCACCTCGACCGGGAGGCCGGCAGCGCGGACCGCCTCGACTTCCTCACCGCCGCGACCGAACACGAACGGGTCGCCGCCCTTGAGGCGAATGACGATCGCGCCAGTCTTCACGTGCGCGATGATCAGCGCGTTGATCGCCTCCTGCGGCAGCGTGTGGCGTGCGCGCTGCTTGGCGACCGAGATGCGCTGTGCCGACGGCGGCGCGATGTCGAGCACGCGTGGGTCGATCAGTCCGTCATGCACGACGACGTCGGCGGTCTTCAACGCCTCGACCGCGCGGACGGTCAGGAGACCGGGATCGCCCGGGCCCGCCCCGACGAGGATGACGCGCCCGCGGGCGGTAGGGTCTAGGAGGCTTGCCATGCGACCGGAGATGGGCGGATGGGCGCTGTGCTGCAACCGAATGATGCTTTGGCGGTGGGTAGGATTGCTTTTGCGCCGGGTCGGCAGGCCTGACGACCACTCGTCATCCCCGCGGAGGCGGGGACCCATGTCCTCGGACGAATGCAATCCTGCGGCAAAGCTTGCCAGTATGGGTTCCCGCCTGCGCGGGAATGACGGATGGCGTATTTACCGAGCCCCCAATCGATATCATGGGCTACGCCAATTTTGCCGTCACCCGTCGGCTAGGCCAATGCCGATGCTCGCGCGGGCGCTTTCGGATTCGCTGCTGACGACGGGGTAGGCGCAGTAGTCGGCCGCGTAGTAGGCGCTTGGGCGGTGGTTGCCCGACCAGCCGATGCCGCCGAACGGTGCGCCCGACGAAGCGCCATTGGTCGGCTTGTTCCAGTTGACGATCCCGGCGCGGATGTTGGCCCAGAAGCGGTCGTAGAGCGCGGGCGTCTGGCTGATCAACGATGCGGACAGGCCGTAGCGCGTGTTGTTCGCCTCGGCGATCGCGGCGTCGAAATCGTCGACGCGGATGACCTGCAGGATCGGGCCGAACAGCTCGATATCGGGGCGGTCGGCGATGTCGGTGACGTCGATCAGCGCGGGCTTGAGGAATGGCATGTCCTCGACCGGGCGTTCGAGGTGGCGGATCGGGCGGCCGCCGCGCTTGAGCAGTTCGAGGAAGCTGTCGGTCAGTTGCCCGGCGGCTTCGTTGTCGATCACCGGGCCCATGAATGGGGCGGGATTGGCGTGCGGCTCCCCGACGATGATCCGGCCGACCATCTTGTCGACGGTGGCGATCAAGGGCTCATAGAGCTTGGTGTCGACGATCAGCCGACGGGCCGCGGTGCAACGCTGGCCTGCGGTGGTGAAGGCGGACTGGATGACGAGGATCGCTGCGGTGTGCAGGTCGGGCGTGTCCCAGACGACGATCGGGTTGTTGCCGCCCATCTCCAGCGCGAGGATCTTCTCCGGCTTGTCGGCGAAGGCGCGGTTGAGCGCGAGGCCGGTGCTGGCCGAGCCGGTGAACAGCAGACCGTCGATGTCGGGGTGCGCGGCGAGCGCCTTGCCTTCGTTCGGGCCGCCGATGACGAGGCGAATACACTCCGCGGGGACTCCGGCGGCGCGGAAGCATTCGACGAGGAGCGCACCGACTGCGGGCGTCTTTTCGGACGGCTTGAAGACGACCGCGTTGCCGGCGATCAGCGCCGGGACGATGTGGCCGTTGGGGAGGTGCGCGGGGAAGTTGTACGGCCCGAGCACCGCGAGCACGCCGTGCGGCTTGTGGCGGACGGCGATCCGCGAGCCCATCGTCGCTTCCAGCCGGCGCTGTGCCGTGCGATCGGCATAGGCGCTGACCGAGATGTCGACCTTGGCAATGACGGTCTCGACTTCGCCGCGCGCTTCCCAGATCGGCTTGCCGGTTTCGCGGGCGATCAGGTCGGTGAAGGCGTCGTTGCGCTGGCGGACGATGTTGGCGAAGCGCCGCATCGTCTCGATCCGGAAGGCGAGCGGTTTCGAGGCCCAGCTCGACCAGCCGGCGCGGGCGCATGCGATTTCGGCATCGACGTCGCCGATCGGCTGGCGCCAGAGGACCGCCCCGGTGGCCGGCTCGTAGGAGATGATCTCGTCGGGCATGCGTTACTCTTTGCCTTGATTCGCGGCGGGTTTCCACTGGGATGCGCCGCGCTGCTTCTCCCCTTCCTGAAAGGGAGGGGGCGGGGGTGGGCCGGGTTCCATGGGTTCAGACGTTTGCGGCTCGAACCGGCCGACCCACCCCCAGCCCCTCCCTTCCAGGGAGGGGAGCGGTTATTTGGCTAGCGCTTTGCCCATGTTGCACGGCTCGCCCGACCGATTGGGGGTGCGGGCGGTCTTTGCGCCTTCTTCCCCCCTCCCTGGAAGGGAGGGGTCGGGGGTGGGTCGGCTGGTTGTCGGGCGATAGCGCATCTCACGGGCCGACCCACCCCCAGCCCCTCCCTTCCAGGGAAGGGAGTGGTTATTCGGCTAGCGCTTGGCCCCTGTTGCACGGCTCGCCCGACCAATTGGGGATGCGGGCGGTCTTTGCGCCTTCTTCCCCCCTCCCTGAAAGGGAGGGGTCGGGGGTGGGTCGGCTGTTTGGCGGGCGATAGAGCATCTCACGGGCCGGCCCACCCCCAACCCCTCCCTTCCAGGGAGGGGAGCGGTTATTCGGCTAGCGCTTCGCCCATGTTGCGGATCGCGGTGACCTTGGCGTTGAGCAGGGTCCAGTCGTCCTGGTCGGCGATCGGTGCCCAGATCGCTTCGACCTCGTCGATCAGCATGCTGCAAGGCTCGCCAGACCAATAGGGGTGCGAGCGGTCTTTCCGTGGTTCGTAGGAGGCCAGCGCGGCGCGGACTTCGGCCCAGGGTTCGGCGTAGGTTTCGGGCAGGGCTCCGCCGAATGCGTCGAAGAAGAAGCGGTCGATGCCGACGCCCGAAGCGCGGAGTGCGCGTTCGGTGGCCTGGACGAGGGTCTGGTCGGTGTCCGGATCGCGGGGGCGGACGCCGAGCCGCCACAGGATCGCCTGCGTGACTTCGGGTTGGTAGCGCGGGCCGAACTGGTCGAGCGCGGCCACTAGCGGGTCGCTGTCGGCGATCTGGCGGAGGGCGACGGCGAGTTGCATCACGTCCCAATGGATCGCCTCGGGCTGGCGGCCGAACGCGTAGAGACCCTGATGGTCGAAATATGCGGCGGTGAAGGCAGGGTCCCAGGTCGGGGCGAAGCGCCAGGGGCCGTAGTCGAAGCTCTCTCCGGTGACGTTGATGTTGTCGGAATTGAGGACGCCGTGGACGAAGCCCGCCGCCATGTAGCGCGCCGCGAGCCGCGCGGTTCGGCCGACGACGAGGTCGAGCAGGCGGACCGGGTCGTCGCTGTCTTCGTCATACAGGTTGCGCAGCGTGTAGCCAACGAGCTTGCGCAAGGCGGCTTCGTCGCGGTGGTAGGCGAGGCGCTGGAAGCTGCCGATGCGGACATGGCTGTGGTTGAGGCGGACGAGGACGGCGGAGCGTGTCGGGCTGGGCTCGTCGCCGCGTTGTAACTGCTCGCCGGTCTCGATCAGCGAGAGCGTGCGCGAGGTGGGGACATTGAGTGCCTCGAGCATCTCGGTCGCGAGAATTTCGCGGACGCCGCCCTTGAGCGTGAGGCGGCCGTCGCCGGCGCGGCTCCAGGGAGTCTGGCCCGAGCCCTTGGTGCCGAGGTCCATCAGCCGGCCGCGGTCGTCGCGCATCTGCGCGAAGGTGAAGCCGCGGCCGTCGCCGAGATCGGGGTTGTAGCTGCGGAACTGGTGGCCGTGATAGCGGAGCGCGAAGGGCTGGGGGAGTGTGTCGGCGAGCGGCTCGAACCGGCCGAAGTGGCGGGTCCACTCGTCGTCGGTGAGCGCGTCGAGGCCAACCTGTGCGGCGGCGCGGTCGTTGCGGAAGCGGAGCCGGGTCTCGGGGAAGTCGGCGGGGGCTACGGGATCGAAGAAGCCGTCGCCGAGCGTCAGGAGTTCGGTTTCGGGGCGATAGGCTTGCGGGCGGATGGGCATGCGGCGATATGGTGGCCGCTACCCAAAGGACGCAACCATGGCTGCTTACGAAAACCTCTATTGGTGGTCCAATGATGGGCTGAGACTGCACGCGCGGAACTATCCGGGCGGAGCGGAAGGGCAGCCGCCGATCATTTGCATGCCGGGGCTGACGCGGAATGCGCGCGATTTCGATGCGCTGGCGGCAAGGCTGGCAGGGCGCTGGCGGGTCATCGCGATCGACTTTCGCGGGCGGGGCGAGAGCGCGTATGCGAAGGACCCGATGTCGTACGTGCCGCTGACGTACGTGCAGGACGTCGAGGCGTTGCTCATCGAACAGGGTATCAATCGCTACATCGCGTTCGGTACGTCGCTCGGCGGGATCGTGACGATGCTGATGGCGGGGCCGTCGCGGGGGCGGATGATGGCGGCGTTGCTCAACGACGTGGGGCCGGAGATCGACGCGCAGGGGCTGTCGCGGATCCGCGGCTATGTTGGCAAGGCGAGCGTCTTTCCGACCTGGATGCACGCAGCGCGCTGCGTCGCGGAGAACAACGGTGACGTCTATCCCGACTTCGCGATCGAGGATTGGCTGGCGATGGCCAAGCGGCTGTACCGGTTGAACAGTTCGGGGCGGATCGTGCTGGATTACGACCTGAAGATCGCCGAGCCGTTTCGGGTGCCGGGCAACGAGGCCGGGCCGGACATGTGGCAGGCGCTGGCCTCGCTCCGCGACGTGCCGACGCTGATCGTGCGTGGCGGGCGATCGGACCTGCTGTCGGCGGCGACGGCGGAGCGGATGGCGGCGTCGATCGACCATGCCGAGCTGGTGACGGTGCCGGGCGTGGGACACGCGCCGACGCTCAGCGAAGCGATGCTGCAGGATCCGATCGACCGGCTGCTGGCGCGTGCGCTTGAGGGTGCGGCGATCCGCGCCTAGGGACAGCCCGCTAAACCTGCGCGTTAGGCGTGGACGCTACTGACAAGCCGGGAAACTCGATGACCGAACGCGCCGACCTCCACACGACCGCCCGCCCGCTAAAGGGTCGCCGTGCGATCATTACCGGGGGCACGACCGGGATCGGCCGGGCGATCGCGGTGATGCTCGCTGCCCAAGGCGCGAAGGTCTATGTCTGCGGGCGCGACGAGCGGTATCTGCGCGACGCGCTGGCCCATATCCGAGAGGTCGGCGAAGGCGACGGGATGATCACCGAGCTTGCCGACCCCGACAAGGTCCGTGCGTTCTTCGATGCGGGCGAGGCGTATCTCGGCGGGTTCGACATCACCGTCGTCAACGCGGCGGTCGCGGCCGGTGGGCTGATGCAGATGACCGAGGACGAACTGCGCTACGCGATCGCGGTCGACTTCACCGCATACCTGCTCAGCGCACACCATGCCGCGCACCGGATGGCCCCGATTGGCGACATGGTCATCATCGGCTCGCTGAGCGCGCATATCCTCGGGCCCAGCTCCACGGTGTATGCCGGGATCAAGTCGGGGATCGCCGGTTTCTCGGAGGCGCTGCGGCGCGAACTCGGTCCCAAGGGGATCCGGGTGTCGCTGGTCGAGCCGGGCAAGGTCGGGTCGGACATGCAGTATCCCGACGTGCCCGACGACAAGCAGCGCCAGATGATCGAGGCGGAGCAGATGCTGCGCGCCGAGGACATCGCGGCCGGGGTGGAGTTCCTGCTGACGCAGCCGACCCGGTCGGTGATCCAGCAGATCGTGATCGTGCCGCGGGCGCTCGAAGGGGAATGACGAGTCGTCGATCCTGATCGGTCTCCCAATTCCGTTCGTGCTGAGCGAAGTCGAAGCACCGTCGCTTGGGGCACACCCTTCGACTTCGCTCAGGGCGAACGGAAGGGGGGGGCGGACGGAAACGGGGACGAAGATGGTTGGGACGTAATGTCTGCAACAACGTACCAAGGAGAATAGCATGTTCGATCAGCTCGTCTTCACTCCCGCCGACATCGACCTGTCGCGCTCGCCGTTGGCGGGGAAGGTCGGTGCCGAGACCTATGTGCTCGGCGCGTTCAATCCGGGGATGACGCGGCTGGCGAACGGCAACCTGTTGCTGATGGTCCGTGTCGCCGAAGCGTTGAAGCAGCCGATCAAGGACGGCAACGTCCACGCGATCCGCTGGCAGGACGGCGCGTATCTGCGCGATGCGTGGCCGTTGTCGATGGTGGATACCAAGGATCCGCGCAAATTCCTGATCCCCGGCGGCGGGTGGAAGGTGATGGCGCTGACCTCGCTGTCGTGGCTGTTACCGGTCGAGCTGGATGCCGAGGGGCGTTCGGTCGTCGCGGTGCATTACGACAAGGCGATCGCCCCGCAGAAATCCTATCAATGCTACGGCGTCGAGGATGCGCGGATTTCAAAGGTCGGGGACCGCTACCTGATGACGACGTGTTCGGTCAGCCCGGAGCGACATTCGACGACGCTGTATTCGTCCGCCGATGCGCTCGACTGGCAGCTCGAGGGCATCGTCCTCGATCACCAGAACAAGGACATGCTGATCTTCGAGGGGCTGATCGACGGTCAGTATTGGGCGCAGACCCGGCCGCTCGGCGACCTGTATTTCGCCTATCCGCCGGGCAGCGAATGGCGTGCCGGCCCGTCGATCAACCTGTCGCGCTCACCCGACGCGCTGCACTGGAAGCCGCACGATAAGCCCGGCATCCGGCCGCACGCCGCCACCGTCTCGACCGCGCGAATGGGTGGCGGTTCGCCGCCGATCCTGACCGATCGGGGCTGGCTTACGCTCTGGCATGGGGTGGAGCCGTCGGGCGTGGTCGGGATCTATCGGACGTACTGGTCGATCCTGGACAAGGACGATCCGTCGATCACCGTCGCGACCGAGCATAGCGCGCTGCTGGAAGCCAACCCGGCTTTGACCGAGCCTTTGAAGGACAGCATGTACGTCGACAACGTGGTCTTCACGACGGGCATCGCCGACGCAGGCGACTTCTACGTGGTGGCAAGCGGGGAGGCGGATTTGGCATGCCGGATCACGCATGTCGCCAAGGATGTGTTCGCGGCGTGAACGGAAGCCGGGTCGGTGCACGCCGCAGCGCGTCGACCCGGTTCCCTCAATTCAGCAATAGCCGAACGTCTGCTGGACCACGGTCCGGCCGGCGACTGACACGCTCACTTTGATCCCGGTCGGCACGCCCCACGTCGTGCAGATGTCGAGGCAGGCCTGCGCCGCGGTGCCGCTCGGGAAGATCGCCGGGATTGGCAGACAGACCGAGCCAAAGCCGAGCGGGAGGTTGATGCAGACCTTGCCGTTTTGGACGGTGACGGAGATGCAGGTCGCGCCGAGAACGAGCTTTCCACCAGATGAGATATCGGTCTGATGGTTTACCGAAGACTGCTTGAGGGCAGTGCTGTGCTGCTGCGCTGCTTCAAGTACGCTATCGATTGCTTTGCTGTCGAAATCATAATGAGTCATGGCTAGGTCCCTCCTAAGATTTTCTTGGAAGTAATGACTAGCAATGATTCGATGTTGTTGCGTGCACATCATGGTCCATATCCGTAGTTTAATGATCCGAAACGAATACATAAAGCTAACATCTCGAAATTCACGTAGTTAATGGAAATACAGTATCTAGTCATGGCTTATGGAAAGAGGCGGTCATCATAGTGCTCCAAAGTTATGACCGCGATCACTGCCGATGCGGAAGCTCTTGAAAGCTCGCGGAGAAATCGGCATCGCGTCCGCCATGGCCACTCCCGTGAACATCCTCCACCTCCACTCCTCGTTCGATCTCGGCGGCAAGGAGGCGCGGGCGGTTCGGTTGATGAACGCGTTCGGCGATCGCGCGAAACACACCATCATTTCCGGAGTACCCGACGCGTTGAGCGCGCGGGACTCGATCGCGAAGGGTATCCGTTACGAGATCGCGCAGAACCCGCCGCCGCTGACGGGCAAGCCGTCGGTCAAGCGCTACGAGGCGATCGCGCAGTATATGCGACGGTTCGACCTGGTGCTGACCTACAACTGGGGTGCGATCGACGGGGCGATGGCGCGCCGCGCGTTCGCCAAGGGTGCGCCGCCGCTGGTGCATCACGAGGATGGGTTCAACGCCGACGAGGTGGGCGGGCTCAAGATCGAGCGCAACATCTATCGACGGCTCGCGCTGGGTGCGGCGCATGCGCTGGCGGTGCCCTCCGAGGTGCTCGAGGGCATCGCGCTGAAAACCTGGAAACAGCCGCGCGAGCGCGTGCACCGGATCGTCAACGGGATCGGCACGGCCTATTACGCGCAGAAGCCCGAACCCAAGGCGATCCCGGGCTTCACGCGCAATGCCAAGGAAGTCGTGATCGGCGCGCTGGCTGGCTTACGCGACGTGAAGGATCTGACCGCGCTGGTCCGTGCGGTCGGCGGTGTGTCCGGACGCGTGCGCCTCGTGATCGTCGGCGAGGGCCCGGAGCGCGCGAACATCGTGCAGGCGGCCGCGGCGATGGGGATGGCGGACAAGCTGGTGCTGCCCGGATTTCTCGATCGCCCCTACCGCTATATCGGCCATTTCGACATGCTGGCGGTGTCGTCGCGCAGCGAACAGTTTCCGATCTCGGTGGTCGAGGCGATGGCGGCGGGCCTGCCGATCGCGAGCTATCCGGTCGGTGACATCAAGCGGATGGTTTCCCCTGAGAATCTACCGTTCGTGACCGACATTGCCAACGAGGTGAGGCTGCGCGATGCGTTGCAGGCACTGGTCGCCGATCCCGCCTTGCGAGCCGCCGTAGGCGCGGCGAACCAGGCCAAGGCGAGGGCTGAATTCGACGAAGCGGTTATGATCGCTCGCTATCGCGCGCTGTACGAAGATGCCCTGAACCGTCCGGGCGCGCTAACCTAGGTCGTAATATTGCTCGCACGCTGCGTCCTTGCGATATAGGGGGCCGTATTTTCCGGGAGAGGTGACGTCGTGTTCAAGGGCCTGAAGCCTATCGTCTATAACGGTCGGGAAGTCTGGCCTCTGGTTGAGGGCGGCAAGGGCGTCGCCGCGACCAACCACGCGTCGGCCGGCGCCTGGGCTGCGGCCGGGGGTATCGGCACCGTTTCTGCGGTCAACGCCGACAGCTACGATCCCGAAGGCAAGATCATCCCGCAAGTCTATGCGGCGCTGACGCGGCGCGACCGCCACGAGGAACTCGTCCAGTACGCGATCGAAGGCGCCGTCCAGCAGGTCGAGCGCGCCTACGAGATCGCTGACGGCAAGGGCGCGATCAACATCAACGTGCTGTGGGAGATGGGCGGCGCGCAGCGGATCCTGCACGGTGTCCTCGAACGCACGCGCGGCAAGGTCGCAGGCGTCACCTGCGGCGCAGGCATGCCGTACAAGCTGTCCGAGATCACCGCATCCTACGGCGTCAGCTACCTTCCGATCGTCAGTTCCGGCCGTGCCTTCCGCGCATTGTGGAAGCGTGCCTATTCGAAGGCGGCCGAGTGGCTGGCGGCGGTGGTGTACGAGGATCCGTGGCTTGCTGGCGGGCATAACGGCCTGTCGAACGCCGAGGACCCGTTGAAGCCGCAGGACCCGTATCCGCGCGTCAAGGAACTGCGCGACGTGATGCGCGAAGGCGGCATCAGCGACGACGTGCCGATCGTGATGGCGGGCGGCGTCTGGTATCTGCGCGACTGGAACGACTGGATCGACAATCCGGAACTGGGCACGATCGCGTTCCAGTTCGGCACGCGGCCGCTGCTGACGCGCGAAAGCCCGATCCCGCAGGGGTGGAAGGACGCGCTGACGCAGATCGAGGAAGGCGACGTGCTGCTGCACAAATTCTCGCCGACCGGGTTCTATTCGTCGGCGGTGCGCAATCCGTTCCTGCGTTCGCTTGAAGCTCGGTCCGAGCGCCAGATCGCGTTTTCGACGCAGGAAGCTGGCGATCATATCTTCCAGCTCGACGTCGGCGTGAAGGGCAAGAACTTCTGGGTCACGCGCAACGACCTGCTGAGCGCGCGCCAGTGGTTTGGCGAGGGCTATACCGACGCGCTGAAGACGCCGGACAATACGCTCGTGTTCGTCAGCCCGACCGAGAAGGGCATGATCCGCAAGGATCAGGCGGACTGCATGGGTTGTCTGTCGCAATGCTCGTTCTCGAGCTGGGCGGATACCGAGACGAACTCGACCGGTCGCCTCGCCGATCCGCGAAGCTTCTGCATCCAGAAGACGTTGCAGGACATCGCGCATGGCGGGGACATCGACCAGAACCTGATGTTCGCCGGGCATGCGGCGTATAATTTCAAGAAGGACCCGTTCTATTCGAACGGGTTCGTGCCGAGTGTCGGGCAGCTCGTGGATCGGATCCTGACGGGGGATTGAGGCTGGGGCGTTGTGCAATTTTCAGCCACCGCCTGACCTGAATGTGAGGCGGTGGCTAAAGTCGCATGTTTCCCCGCGAAGGCGGGGACCCAGACTGGGCTCCCGCCTTCGCGGGAGAACAAGGGAGGGGCGAACCGTCGTTCGAATGCGGTTGCGCCTTGCTTCGACGAGGAAAGCATCGAACAGGTCGGCCGCTGGGAATAGGAACCGCATATGACGCTGCACGCATGGTGGCTGTTCGCGGTCGCGGTGTTCCTGTTGTGCGGGACGCCGGGGCCGAACATGCTGCACATCATGACGCGCAGCATCGCGTTCGGCGCGCGGCGCAGCATGGCGGCGATGGCCGGGTGCCTTACCGCGTTGGTCCTCGTCCTCGCAGCATCGGCGGCGGGCGTGTCCGCGTTGCTGGCGGCGTGGCCGCGCGTTTTCGATGCGCTACGCTATGCGGGCGTCGCATACCTGATCTTCCTCGGTATCAAGGCCTGGCGTGGGGCAGGGTCGCCGCTCGACGTCGGCAGCGACAGCCTTCCCGCGACCTGGTCTGCCGCGCGGCTGTTCCGGGGCGGGTTCGCGATCGGTATCAGCAACCCCAAGCTGCTGTTGTTCGCGGCCGCTTTCCTTCCGCAGTTCATCGACAACGCATCACCGCGGGTACCGCAATTCGCGATCCTGGTGGCGACCTTCGCGGTGTTCGAGAGCTTCTGGTACGGCGTCTATGCGGCCGGTGGACGGACGCTCGCGCGGTCGCTGACACGACCGGCGCTGCGTCGTGCGTTCGACCGTATGACGGGCGTGATCTTCATCGGTTTCGGCCTCGCGTTGCTGCGGGTGCGAACGTAGCAACGCTTGCTGCGCCATTGCCGTTCGGCGCGATAGCGCGCATAGCTGACGCATCGCGGCGCTTCGTACGGGCAGGCTGCGACTGAGAGATGCTTTGCGCTCCCGCTCCAAGCCGGGAATGCCGCATGACCATCTATTCTGCCATCGTGATCTCAGGGGTCGCATCGTGACGACGGGTAGCGACACGGTCGTGCCGATCTCGCGCGCGGTGAACGTCAGCGTCGAACAGCCCCAGGTCGTCGCGATGTGCAAGAAGCATGACGCGATCATCAGCGCGATCGAGACTCTGCCATCGGGTGGAACGAGGGTCGTGCTCATGAACAGCGCGGATGCCGCGAAGATCATCAAGGCGTTCGGATCGAAGGTGCTGACCGGAACGGTCGCACGGACGCACTGGATGCGCGCGGTTTAAGGAATTGTCTTGATCCTCCCTCGCAAGGGGGAGGTGGCTGGCACTTGCCAGGCGGGGGGGAGGAACGCGGAACCTAGGTTCCGTGTCCTCCCCCCGGGGCGCGACCTGGGGCCGCAAAAACGCTCAGGTCAGTCGGCGACGGTGCCGACCACGGCGCCACCAGCGCCGCCAACGGCCGCACCCTTCTCGACGCTACCACCGGTCGCTGCGGCGACGCCTGCGCCGCCGGCTGCGCCGATGCCCGCGCCCTTGAGCGTCGAGCATGCGCTCATCGATACGGCGGAAGCGACCAGCAGGGCGGAAACGGCAAACTTCTTCATCTCGGATACTCCTGTTTTCCCGGGGATATCCAACAAATGATGCACCGCGGTATCGGTTCCGAAGTATCGACGCCGATTGTATCGGCCGACTCAGATCCAGCCGTCGAGCACTTGGTCGGGCGGGCGGTGGCCATCCGCCCACATCCGGATATTCTGGATGACGCGTTCGCCGGACGCCATCCTCCCTTCCAGCGTGGCGGACCCCATGTGCGGCAACATCACGACGTTGGGTAAGGCGAGCAGTCGGGGATCGATCGCCGGCTCGTGCGCCCAGACGTCGAGCCCCGCGCCAGCCAGCCGCCCGTTCTCCAGCGCCTCGACCAGTGCCGCCTCGTCGACGATCCCGCCGCGCGCCGCGTTGATCAGGTACACATGCGGCCGCATCAGCGCGATCCGGCGCGCGTCCAGCAGGTTGCGGCTGTCGGGATTGAGCGGCGTGTGGATCGTGACGATGTCGACGGCGGCAAGCATGTCGTCGAGCGACGCATGGAACGTCGCTGCCAATTGTGCCTCGCGGACCGCGGGCAGGCGCTGCCGATTGTGATAATGGATCGTCAGCCCGAACGCGCGCGCCCTGAGCGCGACCGCCTGGCCGATCCGTCCCATCCCGACGATGCCGAGCGCCTTGCCGCCGATCCGGTGGCCGAGCATCCCGCCGGGACTCCAGCCCTTCCATTGGCCGGAGCGCACCAGCTTCTCGCCCTCGGCCAGGCGGCGCGGGACGGACAGGATCAGCGCCATCGTCATGTCCGCCGTGTCCTCGGTAAGGACCCCCGGCGTGTTGGTGACGATGATCCCGCGTGCCCGCGCCGCCTTCAGGTCGATGTGGTTCACGCCCGCGCCGTAGTTCGCGATCAGCTTCAGGCGGTCGCCCGCGCCTGCAATGAGCGCCGCGTCGATGTCGTCGGTGACGGTCGGCACCAGCACGTCGCAATCGGCCATCGCCGCGGCAAGCTGGTCGCGGTCGAGCTTGGTGTCGGCACGGTTGTTGTGCGTGTCGAACAGCGCCTCCATCCGGTCCATGAGCGTATCGGCCAGCTCGCGAGTGACGACGACCTTCGGGTTCGGACAGCGGCGTGTGTCGGTCATGCGGACGGCTTGGCGAAGCCGTTCGTGCCCGTCAACGTCGGGCCGTCAACTTCGGTTGAGGAAAGCGGTTCGTCGCGATAGGACGTCGCCTCGCCAGTTAGGACATGACCATGCGCATTCTCGCCGCCGCGCTCTCCGTTTTCGTTGCCACCGCGCTGGTGCCCGACCCGGCGGCGGCGGCGCCCGACGCGACCAAGCGAAGCGTGCCCTATTATGCGTCGATCTCGGCTAGCCGTGCGCGGATGCGGACGGGACCTGCACGGACGTATCCGGCGAGCTGGCTGTACCAACGCCAGGATCTGCCGATCAAGGTCGTGGCGATCTTCAAGCAATGGCGCAGGATCGCCGATCCCGACGGGACCGAAGGCTGGATGCAGGCGAATTTGTTGAGCGGCACGCGGACCGCGATCGTGCGGGGGGCTGGGGCTGTGGCGTTGCGGGAGAAGCCCGTTTCGGGGAGCCGGTTGCTGTGGCGCGCGGCGCCTGGGGTGGTCGGGCGGATTAGCCAGTGCGGGAATGGGTGGTGCCGGATGGATGTGAAGGGGCAGGCGGGGTTCGTTCAGATTGGCGGGCTTTGGGGTGTGGAGGCTGGTGAGGTTTTGCCCTGAGGGGTTGGGGGGGCGTGGTTTGGGCGGGTGTCGCGTGATGCGGAAGCCTACCCACCCCCGGCCCCTCCCTTTCAGGGAGGGGGGAAGAGGACTAGCGCATCAATTCCACGGCCATTGCTGTCGCTTCGCCGCCGCCTATGCAGAGCGAGGCGAGGCCGCGCTTCTGGCCGGTGGTTTCGAGGGCCGACAACAAAGTCGCGAGGATCCGCGCGCCGCTTGCGCCGATCGGATGGCCCAATGCACACGCGCCGCCGTGAATGTTCACCCTGTCATGCGGCAATCCCAGGTCGCGCATCGCGATCATTGCGACGACGGCGAAGGCTTCGTTGACCTCGAACAGGTCGATGTCCGACGCGGACCAGCCGGCCTTCTCCATCGCCTTGCGCATCGCGAATACCGGCGCGGTCGTGAACAGCGACGGCGCGTGCGCGTGCGCGGCGTGCGCGACGACGCGCGCGATCGGCGTGATGCCGAGGCGCTCGGCGACGCTCGCGCGCGTCATGACCAGGGCCGCCGCGCCGTCGGAGATCGACGACGCGTTGGCGGCGGTGATCGTGCCGTCCTTCGAGAAGGCGGGCTTCAGCGTCGGGATCTTGGCGACGTCGCCCTTGGCCGGCTGCTCGTCGAGCGAGACCGTCGTCGTGCCCTTGCGGCCGGCAATATCGACGGAGACGATCTCTCGGTCGAACGCGCCGGACTTCTGCGCGGCCTGCGCGCGGTGGAGCGATTCGATCGCGTAATCGTCCATCTGCTTGCGCGTGAACTGGTATTCGTGCGCGGTATCCTCCGCGAAATTGCCCATCAGCTTGCCGGGTTCGTACGCATCCTCGAGCCCGTCGAGATACATGTGATCGTACATTCGGTCGTGGCCGATCCGCGCTCCGCCGCGGTGGCTCTTCGACAGGTACGGCGCGTTGGTCATGCTCTCCATGCCGCCCGCGACGAGCAGGTCGACCGAGCCGGCCGCCAGCGCATCCGCGGCAAGGATCGCCGCCTGCATGCCAGATCCACACATCTTGTTGACCGTGGTCGCCTCGACGTGATCGCCCAGCCCGGCGTTGATCGCCGCCTGTCGGGCAGGCGCCTGGCCGAGCCCCGCGGGCAGTACGCAGCCCATGTAGATCCGCTCGATCTCGGCGGCGGGCACGCCCGAGCGCTCGACCGCACCGCGCACCACGTCGGCGCCGAGTTGCGTAGCGGTAGCGCCAGCAAGTGCGCCCTGGAACGATCCCATCGGCGTACGCGCGTAGGACAGGATGACGATGGGATCTCGATCGGCGGCCACTTCACTCTCCATATATTCTTATGCCCCCGTATCTGGGGTTGATGTGCGGCAATACAAAGCAGGGCGGGATGCGCCTAGACCCGTCGGCATGGAAACACTCATCACGACGCTCAAATGGTGTGCCGCAGCCTCTGGCGTGATCGCGGCATTCATGGTGTCGCTCGATTTCGGGCGACGCGTGACGGGGTGGGGGTTCGTGTTGTTCGTGGGCTCGTCGATCGCCTGGCTGAGCGGGGCGGCCTTGACCGGGGACTGGGCGCTCGGCACGCAGAACATCGTGTTGTTCGGCATCAACCTCCTGGGCGTCTATCGCTATCTTATCCGCAAGACCGGTGTCTGAGATGACCGCTGTCTGAGGTCGCCGATGTCTGAGGTCACTGTCTGGGCGATGGCGCTGGGCGTGCTCGGCGCGATCCTCGGAAGTTTCATCGCGGCGTTGGTGATCCGCTGGCCTGACGATCGTTCGGTTATGCAGGGCCGGTCGGCGTGCGACGGGTGCGGGCGGATCCTTAACCCTGTTGAACTGGTGCCGTTGCTGAGCGCGCTTGTGCTGCGCGGACGGTGTCGCGGGTGCGGCGTAGCGATCAGTCCGGTGCACTGGCGTATCGAGCTCGCCGCCCTAGCGATCGGCGTAGCCGCAGGGATCGTTGCGCCGGGGCCGGTCGGGATCGCCGGTGCGGTGTTCGGCTGGCTGCTGCTCGCGCTTGCCAGCCTCGACCTCGTCGCGTTCTGGCTACCCGATCGTCTCACGCTGTTGCTGGCGCTGGCCGGCTTGGCGAGTGCCGCACTCGGCATCGAGCCGCCGATCGCCGAACGACTGATCGGTGGTGCGGCCGGCTTCGGCATTTTGTGGCTGGTCGCGTTCGGCTATCGACGTTTGCGAGGACGTGACGGTATGGGCGGCGGCGATCCGAAGCTGTTCGGCGCGATCGGCCTGTGGCTCGGCTGGCAGATGTTGCCTGCCGTGCTGTTGATCGCAAGCATGATCGGGCTCGGCGTCGTGCTCGCCGCGCATCTCAAGGGGCGGGCGATGGCCGCGGATACCGCGCTGCCGTTCGGCGCATTGCTGGCGATCGCGGCTTATCCGGCCTGGCTCTTCATGATAGGTCTTGCGCCATGATGCTTGCCCTCGTCCTCGCGCTCCAGGCCGCGACACCATCGATTCCGCAAAGTCCGGGGCCAAACCCGGGCGCGAGTCCGCTCAGCGCGATCGGGCAGCAGAAACTTCCCGCGCGGGGATGTGCCGCCTATCTCTGGACGCTCGACGTCAACCGCCAGATGGTGGCGATGGCGAGCGCCGACCCCGCACAGATCCGGCTCGCGATCGACGGCAAGGTCCTGGATTTCGCCCGTGCGACCCAGTCGGACCCGATCGGCTTCGGCTTTGGCGGAATCACGCAGTATCGACGTGACGACGTGACCGCGACACTGGACCTCGCGATCTCGACGCGTGCCGACATCACCGCGGGCGCGACCGTCACCGCGGCGACGCTACGGATCGACCGCCCGAGCCGCGATACCGTGGTCGTACCGGTCGGCGGATTGATCGGCTGCGTTTGAGGTAAATTTTAGTGAAACCAAGCCGTCGTCCGTGCGTTACGGGACGGAGATGGGGGTTTGGTCGAACACGAACACCTCCCATGAAGGGGATCGTGTGACAGCTTCGACTAGCCGGCATCATTGGCTCGCTCTGGCGTTGGTAGCGTCATCTACGGGGTTCGCGGGACCGGTTTCCGCGCAGATCGCACAGCCGGGCACCGCCCCGGCCAAGGGTCCCAACGCGCCCAAGCCCAGCGATCGGCCGCAGTCGAACGGGCAGGCGAACGGGCAGGCGAACGACCCGCGGTCCGATGCGGCGATCGTGCCCGATGCCGAGTTCGACAGTTCGTTGCCGCCGCTAAGCAGCGATCTCAACGCACCGCTCGAACCGATGTCCACCGCTACGCCGCAAGCCGCGACGCCTGCGACGGCAACGACCCCCGCGACCACGGTGACCGGCGACGTGCTGCCCCCGACCGGCCCAAGCGATCCGCAATTGGCGCAGCCGCTGACGCCGCTGTCGAGCTTCGACACTACGCCGCTGCAGACTGCGGCCGACATTGTCGACAAGGATGCGCCCGAGATTCGGTACGACACCGCGATCAAGGGGCTGGACGAGGCGGGCGACGGGCTCGAGGCGCGTTACAAGGCGCTGTCCGCGCTGTCCGAAGGCAAGGGCAAGGCCGCGAATGCCACGCAGGTCGCGGCACGCGCTCGTGAGGACGAGGCGCTGGCGGTCCGGCTCCTGAAGTCGCTCGGCTATTACGACGCGACCGCGATTTCGACGATCGAGACGATCCCCAACGCCGACACGACCAAGGCGGGTCGCCTGCGCGCGACCGTCAGTGCGCAGCCCGGCCGGCTCTATTCACTGTCGTCGGTCACCGTGCAGGCGAACGCGACGACACCGCCCGATCTGGTACGGACGCAGTTGCCGCTGAAGGTCGGCGATCCGATCGAGGCTGCGCGCGTCGAAGGCGCCGAGGCGAATGTCAGCCTCGTCCTGCCACAACGCGGCTATCCGTTCGTCAAGGTCGGCGAGCGCGACATTCTGCTCGACGACCAGACCCCGACCGGCGCGTACACCTTGCCCGTCGACACGGGTCCTAGGTCGTCGTTCGGGCAGTTGCGCACCGAGGGCGATCCTGTCTTCAACCTCAAGCATCTGAACGTTTTCCCGCGGTTCAAGGCAGGCGATCTCTACGACAACCGGATGACCGACGATCTGCGCGATGCACTCGTCGCGACGTCGATGTTCTCGACCGTGTCGGTGGAACCGGTGCGGACGGGTACGCTCAACGCCGACGGTACCGAACAGGTCGACCTGCTGGTCCGCCAGAGCGCGGGCAAGGTCCGGACGCTCGGCGGCAATCTCGGCTATTCGACGGGGCAGGGCTTCCGTGCCGAGGGGACGTGGCAGCACCGCAACCGGTTCCCGTACGAGGGCGCGCTGATCGGGTCCGTGATCGCGGGTACGCAGGAGCAGGGGCTGTCGGGCACGTTCCGCCGCGCGAACGCCGGTCGCCGCGATCGCACGTTCAGCGTCACAGCGGGTGCGAACCATTCGAACTACGACGCGTACGAGGCGTTCACGACCAGCGTCGGCGTACGCTGGAGCTATGATTCGACGCCGATCTGGCAAAAGCCGCTGACCTATTATTACGGTGGCGAGCTCGTTGGGACGAACGAGAGCGTCTATGATTTCGGTCGCGGCGAGAGCGTGCGGCGGACCTACGGCATCGTCGCGCTACCGGGCCAGGTGCGGTTCGATCGGTCGGACAGCCTGCTCAATCCGTCCAAGGGTTTCCGCCTGACCCTCAACCTCAGCCCGGAAACGTCGGTGCAGGGATCGGTGAAGCCGTACATCCGGACGATGATCGAGGGGACGTTCTACTACCCCGTCTCAAGCAGCATCGTGATCGCCGGTCGCGCCAAGGCCGGCTCGATCCAGGGCGTCAATCGTGACGATCTGGCCCCATCGCGGCGCTATTACGGCGGCGGCGGCGGATCGGTGCGCGGCTACGGCTATCAGCGGCTCGGGCCGTTCGATCCCGACGGCAATCCGGTCGGCGGGCGCTCGCTCAACGAGTTCGCGCTCGAAGCGCGCTACCGGTTCGGCGATTTCGGCATCGTGCCGTTCATCGACGCCGGCAACAGCTATGAGAGCAGCACCGCCGAACCTGTCCTCGCTGCGTTACGGCGCTGGCATCGGCGGGCGCTTCTATACCAATTTCGGGCCGATGCGCGTCGATATCGCAACGCCGCTCAATCCACGCGAGGGCGACGGCAAGGTCGCGCTCTATATCTCGATCGGGCAGGCATTCTGATGGCCGACAACGGCACTCTTCCTGCTGAGCAGGTCCCGGTCGAGCAGACCGTCATTGTCGAGCGGCGCCCGCTGTGGCAGCGCATCCTGAAGTGGCTCGCGATCCTGGTCGTGAGCCTGATCGCGCTCGTGCTGATCGTGCTGTTCGGGATCAACACCGATCCCGGCCGGCGGCTCGTCGCGGACCAGATCGGCGGGTATACGACCGCGTCGGGGCTGAACATCAAGGTCGGGCGGATCGACGGTTCGATCTACGGCGCGATGACGCTTAGCGATGTGCGGGTGTCGGATCCCAAGGGCGTGTTCCTGACGAGCCCGAAGCTGGCCGTCGACTGGCGCCCGTTCGCGTTCGCCAGGAACCATGTCGACGTGCGCTCGCTGACGACGCCGTTGGTCACGTTGCAGCGCCGCCCCGTGCTGAACGCGACGCCGAGCGATCCGAACGCGCCGTTGCTGCCCGATCTCGACATCGACGTGAACCGGCTGGTGATCGACCGCTTCCTGATCGCCAAGCCGGTGACCGGCCAGACGCATATCGTGAAGATCGACGGCGCGGTACACATCGCCGACAAGCGCGCGCAGTTGACGACCAACGCGGCGGCGCTGACGGGGCCGGGGATCGCAGGTGGCGATCGTCTGGTGCTGAAGCTCAATGCGGTGCCGGAGCAGAACAAGCTCGACGTGAACGTGAAGCTGACCGCACCCGTTGGCGGGGTGGTCGCGACGATGGGTTCGCTGAAGGCGCCGCTGACTGCGACCGTCGATGGTCGCGGCAGTTGGGCTTCGTGGCAGGGGCGAGCGATTGCGACTCTGGGCGGCGGGCAACTGGCGAACCTCGGGCTGACCGCGAAGAACGGGCATATCCAGGTGCGCGGGTCGACGCGTCCGGGCCTGTATCTCGAAGGACCGGTCGAGCGGCTGACCGCGCCACAGCTCGACGTGGCGATCGATACGACGTTGAACGACCGCAAGGCCGATACGCGGATGACGCTGAAGTCGGACGCGCTGGCAGTCGACGCTGGTGGCCTGATCGATCTCTCCAACAGCCGGTTCGGCAATTTCGCGGTGAATGCGAAGCTGCTGACGCCGGGGGCGATCCTGCCGAACCTGCGCGGTCGCGACGTCACGGCGCGCGTCGTTTTCGACGGTGCGTTCGCGACGCCGACGGTGGACTATAAGGTTCGCGCGGCGACGATCTCGTTCGGCGATATGGGCGTCGAGAACCTCTACGCCGAGGGCCTTGCCCGTGTGAACTCGGATCGCATTCTCGTGCCGGTCAAGGCGCGGGCGCGTCGCGTGACCGGCTTGAACGCGGCGGTTGGGGGTCTTGCGACCAACGTCGCGATCGATGGCGATTTCGCGATTTCGGGCGTCAACGTCCTCTCGGACAACCTGAAGATCCGCTCGGACAAGATCGACGCGACTGCGGTCGTGGTCGCGAACATGGCGACCGGGCGCTACACCGGCGCGCTCAAGGGGCGGGTCAACAATTACCGCGTCGACGGCATCGGCATCGTCAATCTCACGACCGACGCGAAGCTGGTACCGGGGCCGAACGGCGGCTTCGGGATCACCGGCCGGATCGTCGCGCAGACCTCGCAGATCTTCAACGAAGGCGCGCGCAGCTTCCTGGGCGGCAACGCGATCGTTCGTTCGGACATCGGCTACAGTCCCGAGGGCATCGTCACGTTCCACAATCTCCGCATGAACGCGCCAAAGTTCCGTGTGACGCGCGGTGAGGGCCGGTTCGATCCTGCCACGGGCGCGGTACTGGTCAATGCAGACGCGTATTCCACCGTCTACGGCCCGCTGTCCGCACGCGTAACGGGTAGCGCGACCGCACCCGCCGTCGTCCTGCGCGCACCGCGTCCGGGCGTTGGCGTCGGACTCGTGAACCTGAACGCCCGGATCGTCGGCCGCGGTGGCGCCTACGCCGTCACGGCGAGCGGCGGCACCAATTACGGGCCGTTCACCGCCGATGTGCTGGTGACGCCGGGTACGCAGCTCGCGGTAGATGTGCGCCGCGTGGTATTCGCCGGGATCGTTGGCAGTGGCCGCGTCGTCCAGACTGCGGCCGGTCCGTTCGCGGGTGCACTCCGGTTCGCGGGGCAGGGTCTGTCGGGTAATGTCCGGCTTGCCAACCAGGGTGGCTATCAGCGGGCTGACGTCGCGGCGCGTGCCAACGGTGCCCGGATTCCCGGCATGGTCGACTTCACCATCGGCCGCGCGATCGTCTCGGCCAGTGCTGTACTGACGCCGACGCCGCAGATCGTGGCGGACGCGCAGATTGCGGACATGCGTTACGGTGCGATCGTCCTTTCGGCGGCGCGTGCGAAGGTCAATTACGTCGGCGGCAACGGCACCGCGCAGGCGCTGCTGACGGGGTCGAACGGCGTTCCGTTCCGTCTCGCCGTCAACGCGAAGCTGAGCCCCAACAACTACCTCGTCGCCGCACAGGGCCAGGCGAACGGAATCGATTTCCGCACCGTCAATCCGGCGCGCATCCAGGCCGCGGGAGGCGTATACCGCCTGTCGCCGACCCGGATCGACTTCGGTGGAGCGGGTGGCGGTTCGGCGCGCCTGGCTGGCAGCTATGGTCGTGGCACGAACGCGCAGGTCCGGCTCGATCGCCTCGACCTGTCGACGCTGTCCGCGCTGGTCCCGAACCTCGGGATCGGTGGCAAGGCAACCGGCAGCCTCGACTTCTCGCAGGCGAATTCGGCCGCGTTGCCGACCGCCGACGCACGCATGACCGTCACCAATTTCACGCGGTCCGGCCTCGCCGCCGTCTCCGACCCCGTCGACATCGTGTTTGCCGGGACGCTTGGCGGCGAAGGCGGCACGGGTCGTGCACTGGTCCGTCGCGGGACGTCCGTCATCGGCCGGATGGTCGCGAACCTGCGGCCGCTGCCAGCGGGCAGGGGTTCGTGGAGTACGCGCCTGATGGCCGCGCCGCTGTCGGGCGGCATCCGCTATAACGGTCCGTCCGCGGTGCTGTTCAGCTTTGCGGCAATCCCCAACCAGCAGCTGTCGGGCCCGATCGCGGTCGCCGCCGATTTCTCGGGGCGTCTGCAGGCACCGCAACTCAACGGCGTCGTCCGTGCCGACAATCTGACGTACGACAACGAGACCTATGGGACGCGACTGTCGCAGATGCGGATCGCCGGGCGGTTCTCGAACACCGACCTGCAACTGACGCAACTCAGTGCGAAGGCCGGAGACGGTACCGTGCAAGCGCAGGGCTCGATCGGTTTTGCAGCCGATAGCGGCTTCCCGATCGATCTGCGCGCGACGCTGAACAATGCGCAGCTCGCCAAGAGCGATGCGATCAGCGCCACCACGAGCGGCACGATCCATCTCACCAATGGTCGCGACGGCGGTCTGATCCAGGGCGATCTCCAGATCCCCGAAGCGCGGTATCAGATCATTCGCCAAGGGCAGGCCGAAGTGGCCGAGCTGACCGGCGTGCGGCGCAAGAGCGACGTCGTCGTCGCGCGACCGACCGATCGTCCGGCAGCGCCAGCGGTCGGCCTGTTCAAGCTCGACCTCCGCGTGCGTGCGCCGAACCAGTTGTTCGTGTCGGGCATGGGCCTCGAATCCGAATGGGAGATGGACATGCGGATCGGCGGTACCTCCGCCGCACCGATCGTCACCGGCGGACTCGACATCGTTCGTGGCACCTACTCGTTCTCGGGCAAGCGGTTCGAGGTCAATCGCGGCCAGATCCGTTTCCGTGGCGGTGCGCTGACCGATCCGGACATCAACATCCAGGCGACTACCACGACCAACGGCATCACCGTCGTGATCAACGTGACGGGGACGGGTCAGCGGCCGCAGATCGCCTTCACCTCGACGCCGACGCTGCCGCAGGACGAGGTACTCAGCCGCCTGCTGTTCGGGGCGAGCCCGGCGAACCTGTCGGCAACTGAGGCCATCCAGCTGGCATCCGCACTCAACTCGCTGCGCGGGTCGGGCGGTGGCGGCCTCAACCCGCTAGGCAAGCTGCGCTCGGCGACCGGGTTCGACCGGTTGCGCGTGCTCGGCGCGGACGAAGCGAGTGGGCGCGGCACCAGCCTGGCGGCAGGTAAGTACCTGACCGACAACATCTATGTGGAGATCGTCACCGACGCGAAGGGCTTCACCTCGACGCAGCTCGAGATCGCGCTGACTAGGGCCCTGAGCCTGTTGTCGGCGGCGGGATCGAGCGGCGGCCAGAGCGCCAGCCTCAAATATTCGAAGGACTATTGAGTTCGGAACGGAGTCAGATAGGTTCGGTTATGAAACCTACGGCGTAACGCCGGGGCGAGGGGATGCAGCATGGCCGAGCATGTCGACGTGATCGTGGTGGGTGCCGGCATCTCCGGGATCGGCACCGGCTACCATCTCCAGACCCGTTGCCCGGATCGTAGCTACGTCATCCTCGAAGGCCGTCAGTCGATGGGCGGGACGTGGGACCTGTTCCGCTATCCCGGCATCCGCTCCGATTCGGACATGCACACGCTGGGGTTCGCCTTTCATCCCTGGACCGCTGCCAAGTCGATCGCTGACGGTCCCTCGATCCGTGCCTATGTCGAGGATACGGCGCGGGAATATGGCATCGACCGGAAGATCCGCTACGGTCATCACGTCAAGTCGGCGGCGTGGTCGACCGAGGACGCCCGCTGGACGGTCGAGGCGACCGGACCTGACGGTGCACTGGTGACGCTGACCTGCAATTTCCTGTCGATGTGCGCGGGTTATTACAACTACGCCAAGGCGTATTCGCCCAAGTTCGAGGGCGCCGACAGCTTCGCCGGGCGGATCGTGCATCCGCAGTTCTGGCCCGAAGACCTCGACTATGCCGGCAAGAACGTCGTCGTGATCGGTAGCGGCGCGACCGCGGTCACCTTGGTGCCGACGATGGCGCAGACCGCCGCGCACGTGACGATGCTCCAGCGCTCGCCGACGTACATCGTCGCACGACCCGGCGAGGACCGCGTCGCGAACTGGTTGCGTGGGAAGCTGCCGTCGAAGGCCGCGTATGGCATCACGCGGTGGAAGAACGTTCTGATGGGCATGTTTTTCTACCGGCTCGCGCGCAAGAAGCCCGCGAAGATGAAGGAGCGGATGATCGGGATGGTCCGCGATCATCTCGGCCCCGACTACGACGTCGCGACCCATTTCACGCCGCGCTACAATCCGTGGGACCAGCGCGTCTGCCTCGTCCCCGACGGCGACCTGTTCGCGGCGATCAACGCAGGCAGTGCCTCGATCGTCACTGACACGATCGCGCGGATCACGTCCGAGGGCATCCGGCTCGATTCGGGCAAGGACCTGCCCGCCGACGTGATCGTCACCGCGACCGGGCTGGAACTGCAACTTATGAGCGGCGTCGCGTTCAGCCTCGACGGCCAGCCGATCGAGCTCGCCGGGCGGCTCCAGTACAAGGGCATGATGTTCGACGGCGTGCCGAACCTGTGCTCGACCTTCGGCTATACCAATGCGTCGTGGACGCTGAAGGCGGACCTGACGGCGATCTACATGTGCCGCTTGCTCAATACGATGACCAAGCGAGGTTTGCGCCAGGCGACCCCGCATAACGACGATCCGACGATGAATAGCGAAGCGTTCCTGGATTTCACGTCGGGCTATGTCCAGCGCGCCGCCGCGTCGCTTCCCATCCAGGGCGAGCGCAAGCCGTGGAAGCTCAATCAAAACTACGCCCTGGATGTCATGGCGCTGAAGTTCGGGTCGGTCGACGATGCGATGCGGTTCTCAAACCCCGCATCGGCTCAGGCGCGGCCGGATGCTTTATCGGCTGCCTAAGCGCGACGCCGTAAAGCGCTGCGTCCGTTGCCACGGTAAATGCGATCGTCCTGTCTCTGTCAGCAGGCGCCATGCCGTTCATCAGTACCCAGCGGTCTATTCGCAGGTCTGATTCGTTACGATATTTGTAGTCTCAAATCCTCAAGGCGCGCGCAGATCGAAGTCGCAACTACGCGCGAGGGTCCGCACCCATAGCGTCACGTAGGTGTAACATATCTTACTAAAGCCAAGCTTGAGTGTCGGCCCGAACACCGAAACCCGCCCTTATTCGACGTGCCACAGGCGTCCGGACCGACTTAGTCATTCACCAGGGGCGAATGTGTTCGCCATAGACGAGCGCGATAATGAAATTCAGCATGTTTTACTCCCTTATTGACACCCAATGGGTGCCGTTTCCGCATATATCTTAACGGGTCGTTAAACAATTAGATTTGTAAGTTGTTAACCATTTCTTGGCTGGCGAGCGGGATAGAGGGTTAAGGGTATATTTAGGCGTCCAGCCTATCCCGGTGGAATGAGGGACATTCCGGACGCGAATATCAAGGTGAGCCCAGCGGGGGCGGACACGCGACGGAACGATTTCGGACCTTCGGTCGAGCGCACGCGCGACGCCGTTTACCACGCGGCTCACGCGTCGTGGCGGTTCCTCATGCTTGCGGAGATCGCCAATTTTCCCGTGCTGCGACGCCATCTCGGCAAGCCGAGGGCGGACACGCTGATCGTCGACGTGACCGCGCGAATCGCCCAAGCGCTGCCCGGCGCGAGAATCATGGTCGCTGGCCGCGAGACTGTGGAAATCGCCTTCGAAAGCGAGGCGCGTCTGGTGCTCGACCTCGCCATCGCAGCCGTGGAAGCGGCATTCGAACAGCCGTTCGATATCGATGGCGAACCCTATGTCGTGCATATCCGGCTCGGCGCCGCGGCGGCGGCGGCACACCGCGACGAGGTTCTCCTGATCGAAGAGGCCGAGCATGCCTTGGGCGAAGCCCGCGCCGAACGAGTCGCGATCGCACGGGACGTAACCGGCAGTCCGGCTGCAATGGATCGTGCCGAGTTGTCGCTCGATCTTACGCGCGCGATCGAGCGGGAGGAATTGTTCCTCCAATACCAGCCGAAGGTCCACCTCCGTCGCCAGCAGGTGACGAGCGTCGAGGCGCTGGTCCGCTGGAACCATCCGACGCGCGGACTCGTGCTGCCCAATGATTTCATCCCGTTGGCCGAAGAATCCGAGGATATCGTCGCGCTGACGCTGTGGACGATCCGTCGTTCGATCGCCGATCAGAAGGTTCTCGCAGAGCAAGGCCACGACCTGCGGATCTTCATCAATATCGCGGGCGCACTTCTGGCGGACGCGCGCTTCGTCCGACGTGCGTGTGTGCTGGTCGAGTCTAGCGGCGCCCAACTCGGGTTCGAGATCACCGAGACGTCCGTCATCCGCGATCCTGACAGTGCGATCGCCAACCTCCAGGTCTTTGCCGATATCGGGATCGTCATCGCGATCGACGACTACGGGGCCGGGCTTTCGTCGCTGGCCTATCTCAAGCAATTGCCGGCGCGCGAGTTGAAGATCGACAAGCTGTTCGTCACGCAGCTCACCAGCTCGAATCGCGACCCGCTGATCGTCCGCTCGACGATCGATCTGGCGCACGCGCTGGAGATGGAGGTCGTTGCGGAAGGCGTCGAGAGCCAGGCCGCGATGGCCTTGCTGTCGGTAATGGGCTGCGACATGATTCAGGGGTTTCTCATCAGCCGGCCGATCAATCTCGATGCGCTGATCCATTTCCTCGATGACGGCAAATACCGGGAGATGGCAGCGGATATACGCGCGCCGTTCAATCGACTGGCGACCGTCTGGCAGCGAGGCTGATCGCGATGATGTATCGGTGGATCGTAGCGCTGGCTGCCGCGGCCTTGTCGCTTGCGGTGGCCTTCTCGTTGGTGTCCGCGCAGCCGGCCGACGTTCCGGTGCCCGACGTCGCGGTCGGCCGGTACGAGGCGACCGTTGCCGACGCCAATGCGACGATGCTGGTCGACCCGGCAAAGGCGTTGCCGAAGGCGGTCGTCGCCGAACGCTACGGCGCGCAGATCGCCAGCGAGCACGCGCGCGGCGTTGCGATCGCCACCGCGCAGTGGTTGCAAGGCGAGGCCCTTCTCCGCATCAACGACCCGGACAAGGCGGATCCGCTGATCCGGGGCGCGCTCGCGTCGGTGAAGCGCTATCAGCCGAGGTCGAAGCTTCACGCCGACCTGCTCATCTCGATGGGGTGGTTGGACAGCTATCAGGGTCATGTCGGCAGCGCGCTGATCGATTACCAATTGGCGTTTACCATCTATCGGAAACTCGGCGATCCCAGGGGGCAGTCGCGCGCGCTGGTCTTCATCGCCATGCTCTATACGCAGGCCAAGGAACCCCAGACCGCCGATCGCTATTATCAGCAGGCGCTCGATATCTATCAGGGCGACGTCAATATCGCGGTGTCGGTCTATAACAACCGCGCCTTGGTCCTTGCAGAGGATCATCAGTACAAGAAGGCAGCGGAACAGTTCAAACTGGCTCTCGACCTCGCCAAACAGCTCAACAGCCGAAACCTGCTCGAACTGATCTACATGAACATCGCGCGGGTGCAGTTGGAGCTCGGCAATCTGACGCTGGCGGACCGGGCGATCGCGAACGGGCGGGCGATGGCCGACCCTTCCGATCCCAGTCTTGCCGGACGTCTGACGGCGATCGCTGCGCAATTGGCGTTGCAACGTGGCGACCTGCCGCGGGCAAATCGGTTGATCGAAAGCGCACTCGTCGGGATCGATCCGAAGACGACGGGAATGCCGTACCGCGACTTCCACCAGACCGCGTACGACATCTTCGAGGCAACGGGCGATGCCGGGTCGGCACTGGTCCACCTCCAGGCGCTGAAGCGACTGGACGACGCCGGGACGAAGCTCGCCACCGATACGAAGACCGCGTTGATGGCGGCACGGTTCGATTTCGCGAACCAGGAACTGAAGATCAGCCAATTGAAGGCGAGCGAACTGCAGCGCGGCATCGCGTTCGAGCGCGCACAGGCGCGAACGCAGCGTCACATATTCTTCGGAGCGGGTGGGGCGGTCGCGGTCGTGATCGCGTTGCTGGCGATCGGGTTGGTCACTATCCGTCGCAGTCGGGACCAGGTCCGCGCCGCGAACGACGATCTCGCCATCACCAACAGCGCGCTGGGCAAGGCGCTCTCTGCCAAGACCGAGTTTCTCGCGACGACCAGCCATGAGATCCGAACCCCGTTGAACGGTATCCTCGGCATGACACAGGTGATGTTGGCGGATCCGAACCTGTCGGCGGACATACGCGATCGGCTGGGTGTCGTGCACGGTGCGGGAATAACGATGCGCGCGCTGGTCAACGACATCCTCGACGTCGCCAAGATGGAGACGGGCAACCTCACGATCGAGACCGCTCCGTTCGACGTCTGCGCCACCGTGACCGACGCCGCGCGGATGTGGGAGGAACAGGCGCGCGCGAAGGGCTTGTCGTTTACGGTCACGCTCAATGGCTGCCCCTCGATGATCATGGGCGACGCCGCACGGGTACGCCAGATCGTGTTCAACCTGCTGTCCAACGCTTTAAAGTTCACCAAGGCCGGGCACGTCGCGCTGAACATCGAGGTCGGCGACGACGATCGATTGCGCGTTGCCGTCAGCGATTCAGGGATCGGCATTCCGGCGGACAAGATCGAGGATATCTTCGAATCGTTCAAACAGGCGGATCCCGGAACGACGCGCCAGTTTGGCGGGACCGGGCTCGGGTTGTCGATCTGTCGCAATCTCGCGCGCGCGATGGGTGGCGACGTGTCCGTCAGCAGCGTCGTGGGGCAGGGCGCGACCTTTACGCTGGTTCTGCCGGTGGTCCGGGCCGACACGGCCGTGGTCGATGCCGTCGAAACGGATACGCGACCGATCACGCTGGTCGTCGATCGCAACCCGATCACGCGCAGCATGTTCAGGACGTTGATGGCGCCACACGGCGGACCCGTCGTTTTCGCGGCAACGGTCGACGACGCCGTCGATCACCTAGGCAACGGCAATGTCGATCGAATCCTGATCGACGACGCGACAATTCGTGGCGACGGCAAAGCGCTAGCCGGCTTGTCGAGGATCGCAGACGCGGCCCGTGTCTCGGGTGCCGAGACGACACTGTTATGGCCGGTCTCGGCCGAAGCCGAGCTTACCGAACTGCTGCAGACGGGGATCACGCGCGTGATCGCGAAACCGGTCACCGGCAGCACGCTGGTTGCAGCCATGTTCGGCGGATCGGTTTCGGAAAACAACGCAAAAGTGGACCTTGTATCGCATGCGGCATGAGGCGTAGAGGCCGCGTCATGACTGCAATGTATCTTCCGCCGATCGACATTCCGCGGAGGCGTCGGTGAACGTTTTGTTCATCGAAGACGACCGGATGAACCGCCGCGTCGTCAGAGATATGCTCGATGTCGCAGGCGTCGCGATGGTCGAGGCGGAAAGCGCGGAACGCGGCCTCGAAATCATCGACGAGCAGGATTTCGCGATCATACTCGTCGACCTGCGGATGCCGGGCATGGACGGCATCACTGCGATCGAACACATCCGCGCGCGTGGCGATGCAAAGGCGAGGACCCCGATCATCGTCGTCACCGCCGATATCGCGCCGGACCTGCGCGAACGCTGCCTCGGTGCCGGCGCCGACGAGGTCATCTTCAAGCCGGTCGCGATGGATTCACTGTTCGACGCGATGGGCATGATCCTGGCCCGCGGTGCCCAGGGCGAAGGGCTGATCGCCTAGACCTTGCCGTGATCGCCGCGTCCGAGCGCGGCGCCCAGCGATGCGGTCGCACTACCGCGCCTTGCCGGTTTCGGCTGCGAGGGGTCGGGCGACCAGCCTGTCAGGAACACGATCTGGAACGTCTCGTGGGTGCGGCCGCGATCGTCCGCCGAATCCGCGAACGCAGCGATCGTCCGACCGACCGTGCCCGACGCCAGCGGCTGGCGCTGCGCGAGTATGTTGCTGGCCGCCATCCCGCGCAGGTCGCCGAACAGTCGGCCTAGATCGCGGTACCCTACGTCCAGCGTTTCGACGTCCGCGACGGGCAAGGCGAACCCCGCGCGCATGAGGAGGTCGCCCGCGGATCGCACGTCGATCTGCGGGTGAAGCCGCGCGGCGGGGCGCTCGCTCTCCGCCGTCCGCAATGCACCACGCAGGGCGGGCAGGCTTCCCGCGCCGACGAACGCGCCGAGGAACAGGCCATCGGGGCGTAACACGCGGCGGATGAGGGACAGTGCACCGGGCAGGTCGTTCACCTGATCGAGTACGCCTGCGCTCACCACCAGGTCGAACGACGCGTCGGCGAAGGGAAGGCGGTCCTCGTCGGCCTGCACGCCGTTCGACGTGGCGGCGAAGGTGAAGCCGGCATCGCAGCGTGCCACCCGCGCACCTGGTGGCGCGACGAGCGCACCGTCGAAACAGCCAAGATCGAGGATATCGGTAAAGTCCCGCGTCACCGCATCGAGCCGTTCGGCAATCCCGTCGAGCATCGTCGCCCGCACGAAATCATGCTCGGCATAGCGCGGCGCGGCACGGTCCCGGCGGGCGCGGCGCGCGGAGCGGTCGAAGATCTCGGGGGCGGAATTTTCTGAAACGATATCGGACACGTCTTCGCTTGTGCCGCGGTCGCGTGCCCCCGACAAGGGGCAGGGCTGCGGCACGAGGGGGCTGGATGAGCATGTTCGCCCCGTTTCGCTATGTGGCGGGGCTCGCGTTGCCACCGCGCTGTGCCGGGTGCGGCGTACCGGTTGCCGAAGATCATCGGTTCTGTGGTGTGTGTTGGACCAGCATGCGATTTCTCGGACCGCCGTGGTGCGCCGGGTGCAATCTTCCCTTCGCGTTCGACCGCGGGGAAGGCGTTCTGTGTGCGGCGTGCCTCGCCGAACCGCCGCGCCACGCCGGCGTTCGCGCCGCAGTCGCCTATGGACCGGTTGCGCGAGATCTTGCGCTAAGACTGAAATACGGCGGGCGGATCGCGTTCGCGGACACGATGGCGCGCCAGATGAGGCGGCTATTGCCCGCCGATGTCGATCTGCTGGTGCCGGTTCCGTTGCACCGCTGGCGGATATGGACGCGCGGTTTCAATCAGGCCGCACTGATCGCCGACGCGATCGCCAAGTCGTCAGGCGTGGCGCACGATCGCGACGTTCTCGTCCGTCCGCGGCGGACCATCGTATTGCGCGGACTCGGGGGTCGCCAGCGTGCCAAGGCCGTCTCGGGCGCCTTCGCGGTATCGGCTGCCGACCGGGTACGCGGGCGGGCGATCGCGCTGGTCGACGACATCTACACGAGCGGTGCCACCGCCGACGCGTGTACCCGGGTGCTGTTGAAGGCAGGTGCGCGGTCGGTCACGATCCTGTGCTGGGCGCGTGTCCTTTCGTCGGCTGCCGACGATTGACAAGTTCGGACCGAGACCACATTTCCCGGGCTATGGCTAAAGTCGAAATCTACACCAAGGCGTTCTGTCCGTATTGCACGCGCGCGCTGAAGCTCCTCGCATCGAAGGGGGTCGAGCCCGAGCAGTTCGACGTCACGATGGGTGGTCCGAAAAAGGCCGAGATGGTCGAGCGGTCGGGCGGCCGCATGACGATGCCGCAGGTCTTCATCGACGGTAAGCATATCGGCGGATCGGACGATCTCGCCGCACTCGACGCCAAGGGTGGTCTCGACCCGCTGCTCGCCTGATGGCGAAGATCGGCGTCCTCCAGATGACGAGCGGGATCGATCCCGCCGTCAACGCGGCGACGCTGGTAAGCGCGATAGCCGAGGCCGCCGGAGCAGGCGTGTCGATGCTGTTCACGCCCGAAATGTCGGGGCTGATCGACCGCGACCGCTCGCGCGCGGCGGCCTCGATCGTTGCCGAAGCGGATGACCCGGTATTGGCCGCTGTTCGCGGCGCGGCGGCAGAAGGCGGCCTATGGGTGCATCTCGGCTCGCTCGCGGTCCGGCGCCCGGACGGCAAGTTCGCCAATCGTGGGTTCGTGATCGACCCGATGGGCGCCGTTCGCGCGCGCTACGACAAACTTCACCTGTTCGATGTCGACCTTCCTAGCGGCGAAAGCTGGCGCGAATCTTCGGCCTATGTCGGTGGCGACACGGCCGTCGTGATCGACACGCCGGCGGGAAAGCTAGGCACGTCGATCTGCTACGACCTTCGGTTCACTGACCTCTACCGTGCGCTGAGCGACGCCGGCGCGACGATCCTGTCGGTGCCGGCAGCATTTACCCAGCCGACCGGCGCCGCGCACTGGCATGTCCTATTGCGCGCACGGGCGATCGAGGCCGGGGCGTTCGTCGTGGCAGCGGCGCAGACCGGTGTTCATGCGGACGGACGCGAGACCTATGGCCATTCGCTGGTCGTCGATCCCTGGGGAGACGTCCTGCTCGACATGGGCGAGGCCGCGGGACTGGCGTTCGCGAAGATCGATCTAGCCCGCGTCGACCAGGTTCGCTCGCGTATTCCGGTAATAGCGCACCGTCGGACGATCCCGCCCGTATCGACCGTCGCGTGATCGTCTTCGATCTCCGCTGCGGCGGTGGGCATGTGTTCGAAGCCTGGTTCGGCTCCAGTGACGCCTATGAAAGCCAGCGATCGGCCGGACACGTCCGCTGTCCGATCTGCGACGACGGTGCCGTTACCAAGGCGGTGATGGCACCGGCAATCTCGGCCAAGAGCAACAGCAGGCCGCCGCCACCGACTCCGGAGGCAGTGAAGGCCGCGATGAAGATGCTTGCCACCCAGCAGGCCAAGGCACTGGAAACGTCGGAATGGGTCGGCACGACGTTTGCCGACCGCGCCCGCGCGATGCACCTCGGTGATGAGAAACAGGCGACGATCCACGGACAAGCCAGTCTCGCCGAAGCCAGGGCGTTGGTCGAAGACGGCGTCCCCGTCGCGCCGCTTCTCCTACCGGTCGTTCCGCCGGGGAAAGCCAACTAGGCACCGCGCTTTTGGCGGAAGAGGTGTCCGTCGAACTGATCGTATGACACCGTATATCTACGGCGAATTGCACCCAGCTACTGCCTTGATTGTGCAGGATCTTCCCGAGCGCTTCGTATTATATAGATCGGCCACGGTGTGCTAAAGAGGCTCTCGAATCAGGGCAGAGAATCGGGGCACAGGTGGCTAAAACGAACGCACTCACAGCGTTAGCCGTGCGGAACGCGAAGAATAACAGCCGGATCGCCGATGGGGGTGGCCTGTATCTGTCGACGACTAACGGCGGAAAGCGCTGGACGTTCATCTATCGATGGGACGGCAAGCGGAGAGAGATGGGGTTGGGGTCTGCCGCTACGGTAAAGCTAGCGGACGCGCGGACCCTAGCTAGCGCCGCTCGCGACCATCTCGCTGCCGGAATCGATCCCGTTGCAGGCCGCGAAGCTGCGCGCACATCGCCAACCATTCCGAAATCAGTAACGTTCGCCAGCTATGCGGAGGATTACATCGCGTCCGTTGAGCATGGGTGGCGGAATGAGAAACACCGGCAGCAATGGCGGAGCAGCCTAAAAACCCATGCCGCCAGTCTGTCAGACTTAGATCTCAATGCGATCACGACAGATCACGTTTTAGACGTGCTTCGTCCGATCTGGTCCGACAAGCCAGAAACCGCTGGTCGCGTTCGTGGCCGGATCGAAAAGATTTTGAACGCGGCGAAGGCCCGTGGGCTACGAAGCCGTGACGCCGCAAACCCTGCGCAATGGCGCGGTCATTTGGATATCCTGCTGCCCCTCAGGTCCAAACTGAAACGCGGACATCATCGCGCGCTCCCCTACTCGGAGATGCCGTCATTCATGCAGATGCTTGACGGCCGTCCTGCGATGGCAGCCAAGGCACTGACGTTTTTGATTCATTGCGCGTCCCGTTCGGGCGAAGTCCTCGGAGCTCGCTGGGAAGAGATTGAGGGTAGCTTATGGACCGTACCGGCTGACCGCATGAAAGGTGGCCGGCCGCATACGGTGCCGCTCTCAATCGCAGCTCAGCAACTGATCTCCGGAATGGAGCGTGGGGGACCCACCGACTTTATTTTTCATGGTGGGGAGCCGGACCGTCCAATGTCGAACATGTCCATGGCCATGTTGTTGCGACGAATGAAAGTGAACGTCACCGTCCACGGTTTTAGATCGACATTCAAAGACTGGGCGTCCGACGAAACTAGCTACCCTGACGAGCTATCGGAGGAATCACTGGCACACGTGATTGGGTCTGCTGTTAGACGTGCATACCGCCGTGGTGAGGCTCTCGATCGACGTCGCAAGTTGATGAATGAATGGTCTGACTACATTCTGCAATTCAACCCAAAGTTGAAATAGAAGACGGGGCTGGCGAATGCACAATCAACTTGCCCCACCCCTGCGAAGCCTTGCCCACGGATATTAGGTTGAACAAGGCCGGTGGTGTATGTCTCCGAATCGGAAACCCGAGTCGGAGAGTTGTCATGACCACTACTGTTCAACCATGGAAAGATATTGAACCGCGAGGTCCGTACTTGCGACCCGCTCAAGCCGCCGCGTTCTGTGGCATTTCGAAGCCCACCCTATATGAAATGGTAAGGGCAGGGACCTTCCCGGCTCCTGTTCGCGTGCATCCTCAGGGTAAAGCCACCGTCATTCCGCAGCCGTGGTTGGAAGCCGTATTGTCGGCACGCATGAGAGCTGCAGCATGACCCCGCAGGAGCGGCTGCAGAACCTGCAGGCCAAGAAAGCCACGGCTAAGACCCAGAACGACGCCCACGCCTTAGCCCGCGCGGCAGATGACGCAGCGCGGATGGTCAACGTGGAAGCCGACGTGCTGGGCCTACCGCGCCTCCACGAACAAATGCCAGACGCGAAACGTGCCGAGTTGATCGAAGCGCAGGCAGCCTGCGTCCGGATCATGGAGTTCGTGGACAAGCAGCTACCGGGCGCCCTGCAGGATGTAGAGCATGCCCAAGCCGAACGGCGGCGGGCGCAAGGCCAACACGTCCGGTCGGAGGTAGTGCCGCCGTTGCTCGCTACGGCCCAGGAAGCCGGCGCGCTGTTTGGTCGGGCACTCGCGAGTCTCGCCGCTGCTGAAGACTATGCACTTCGCTTACACAGCCGCCAGGCCACGGCATACGTAGAAGGCAACGCGTCCATGCTTTGCGCCGCCATGAGTAAAACCGCGGGGCAGAATATCTTCTGTGACACCGGCCCCGGACGAGGCGCTTGGGATTGGGCAGGCTACTCAGAAACTACCGCCCGGATCGAAGAAGAGATTCAGGAGATCGAAGCATGACTCAACCAGTCAAGAGCGACGCGGCTACGCTGCTAGCGCTGGGCAGCCAGATGGGCCTGCAGGGCTTCGAAGGCACGCCCGCGAAGGCGGCAAGTGAACCAGATACGCAACCAACGGCGACCCCGAAACCTACGGCTGCGGCGAATAGCGACCACGCCGACGCCTCGACCGTCATGGCGCTCGCGAAGTCTGCGCGCCTGCAGTGCGTTTCCGACGACGCAGGTGCCCTGTGAGGCCGCGCCGCATGATCCCATGGCCACTGTGGCAGCAGCGTCGGATTGCCGAACTGCAAGCAGAAGGCATGCCGCCGGAAGTCGCCCAGTGCATCGGCAAGGCCGAAACGGTCAATCGGCAGCGCATTAGCCGCTGTATCGGCTGGCGAAGGGCTCGGGCGGCCGAGTTGGACTGCGTGGTCACCGGCGAGACGGTCAAGTTCGTGATCATCGGTGGCCTCGCGGGGCTAACTGCTGCGCAGCGAAAGCGCCTCTTTGCCTTGCCGAACTTGTCGCCGATTATCACGCCGTAAGGCTTCGTCGACCCTTAAAAACAGAAAGCCGGAGCGAGGATCAATCCGCTCCGGCTTCCCTGGATTCTGCGAACCCGTCCACACGGAGATACATAGCAGATTCTGGGCCTGACACAAGGCTTAGTTGAATTATGGCTACCTCGCCCAAGCATTTTACTGTTGTTCGTCACCCTTCATTTCTATCACAGGCTACTGCCCTCCGAGACGCTGGGTTTGCCGTCCACTGGTTAAAGGAAAAAACGAAAGAACCCGCAGCAGGTAGGGGTTGGCCAGAGCTACCTGTTGCCACTGTCGACCAGTTGAAATCTACGTACCGAGACGGACTGAACGTCGGCCTGCGGACTGGTGAACCGTCACATGTTGCCGGCATGTACGCCCATGTCTTCGACGTCGACATTCGGTTCCCCGATCTTGCTGACGAAGCGTGGGAAGAGTTCGACCGAATGTTTCCGGGCATTCGTGACACACTACCGTGCGTCGTGTCCGGGTCAGGCGGTGCGTCGCGTCACCTCCATTTCCTTACCGACAAGCCGTTCTACGGGCGCAAGTTGGCCGTGTCCGAAACTAAGCACCGCACGGCCAACGGTGGATGGACGTACGACTGGGAAATCGATCTCTTCGGAACTGGGCGCCAGGTAGCCTTACCACCGTCGATCCATCCGAACACTGGAATCGCCTACCGCTGGGAGCACGAATACGATCTGGATGGATTGGAGTTCGGTGGCGGTCCTGTCATCGACGCTGAGGCGATCGAAGAATTGGGCGTCGCATCGACCGGGGCGTTCGATTTCGAGGCGTGTCCTCCCAAGACATTCAAGCCTGGGCAGATGGAAAACGAGCTCGACGCCCTTTCGCTAGCTATCCTGGACGATCGCGCCAAATGGGTGATGATCGGCCAAGCACTGCATCATCAGTTCGGCGGGGCGCAGGAAGGCTTCGACCTGTGGATGCGCTACTCAGCCAAGTCCGAAAGCCATCTGAAAGATAGCAGTCTGCGTGCCGAACTGAGCCGGTATCGGGGGTTTGGCCGCAATCGTCGGCAGCCCGTCACGATGGCAACGATCCGCAGATGGTATTTGGAGGAGCGGGATGCGGCCAACCTGGCGCTTGCGATAGCTGAACTTGATGATCTCGACGACGTCAGCATGCCCGTTGAAGCGACGCCCACTTCAAACACGGAGGGCGGCGAGTTTGATGAGCTGCTTACAGCCGAGCCCGTCGCCATTACGGGCGCGTCGGACGACGCCGTGTTCGACATCGGACTGACCGATCCGGCGCTGGATTGGAAATCTCTTCTGGCGGTCAGCGAGAAGGGCAGCATCGAGTCTAACCTGCACAACCTCCACCTCATTCTCGATAACGATAAGCGAACCGCAGGCGTTATAGCTTTCAACGAGTTCAGTCAGGAGAATGTGCAGCGCGGCGTGCCAGGCATCCGTTCGCCGAACCGAAAGAATCAGGCAAAACCGTTCGTCCAACTTGGCGGCTCGATTTGGACATTGCGCGATCGCGCGAACGGTGACTTTTGGAGCGAAGCCAAAGATGATTCCTTACGCAGATTGATCGAGGCGCCCAAAACCCAGGGTGGGTACGGCATCAGAGTTTCCGACCGGGATTTGCGCTCGGCAATCAATGTCGTCGCCCAGAAGAACTGCTTCCACCCCGTGCGGGAGTACCTATCCGCGCAAGCTTGGAGGACGGCACGCCGCGGGTCGAGCGACTGTTCATCGACTACCTGGGCGCACCCGACGATGCCTATGGCCGTGACACCGCCCGGCTAATGATGACCGCGGGCGTTGCTCGAATATTCGAGCCCGGTTGCAAGTGGGACTATGTCGTGATCCTGCAGGGCCTGCAGGGGAGGCGCAAATCCACCTTCATCAGCACACTGGCAAAGAACTGGGCCGCTGAGCTCGAGGGAGACATGACAGACACCCGCGCCATGGTCGAGGCGATGCAGAAGGCGTGGATACTTGAAATCCCGGAACTGGCCGGTTTTACCCGCGCCGACGTCCGACACATCAAGGGGTTCGTCAGCCGGCAGACGGACAAAGTCCGCCTTGCGTATGCTAAAAGGGCGCAGGAATATCAGCGCCAATCGATATTTTGCGGCTCAACCAACGACTTCAAATTTCTGAAAGACGATACCGGCAACCGTCGTTTCTGGCCCATCGGCTGCCACGTCGAGACGATCGATATTGATCGGCTGCGAGCTGAAGTCGACCAGCTTTGGGCCGAAGCCGTCGTACTCTACCGCGGCATGCGTGCCGCGCAGCCATTAGGCGACTTGCCACTCTATCTAACTGGCGCGGCTGCACAGGCGATCGCGGTTCAGCATCAAGAGTCAGCTCAGGTTGAGAGCGCGGATGAAGGGCAGGCAGGTCAGATTGGTGCATGGCTGGATACGCCCATTACCAGTGGCAGTGTTGACGACGACCGAGACGCTGACGGCAAAGCTATCGTTCGGAACGAGACATGTTTGCTTGAGATCTGGGTCGTCTGCCTGAAGAAGGACCGCGGGCTCTACAATCAGCAGGCCGCGCAGATGCTCGGCCGCGCTATGCGGCTGGTGCCAGGGTGGAAGGTTGAGCCGAAGGCTCGGCGGTATAATCGAGAATACGGGCTGCAGCGTGTGATTGTCCGCGACGTGGAGACGTCCGGGTAATTCGCCGGACAAATCCCCGCATATTTCCGCACAGCCGCGCTGAAGATCTAATGAGGTGAAAAGAGCGGCAAGGTACGCGCAACAGTCCGCGCTACAGCAGCGAATACCGGCCTTTCACCTCCCTGCTAGTATCGCGGCTGCCTCAATCCACGATCCGATCAGCGTCCGTCCGTTATCGTCAGCGAAGTCGTGCACGGAGCAATGCGTCGAGAGCGCGACTACCTTATTGTCGGGCGGGGCGGCGAACCAGAGACCGCCCTGGGCCACCGAGTCCGTGTGATCCAGATAGCGAACCCACTTCCCATCTTTCCACTCGGCGAAGTGGATGCCCTGATCTGTCCGGTAGAGGCCCATGGCGTCGAGCGGGTTGGAACCCTTGACGCTGGTCCCCTTGTCCATGTCCCGTACCCCGTGGATGTTCACCGTCAGCAGGCCATTCCCTTTCAGCACGCTTTGCGCGATCTCGTAGCGGACCCAGCGGCGCTCCCACGTATTGGTGCCGGCGAGCACGCAAGTCACGGACGTGTTCGCAAGTTCTTTCGTTAAAAAGCCCTTGAGTGCCTGAACTCCGTTGAGCTTGGACTCCTCGAAAGCGCTGCCATCGAAGAAGCCGCGGCTTCTCTCTTCCGCGGGCCTTACAACCCAGCTGTTGCGCACATTCCAAGCTCGCCGACAGTCGGGTTCGTAGTGGAACGAGAAAAACGTTCGGCGCGCCATCAACGTTTACTCAGCCGTCGGTCTTGCCGCTTGCCGATGATCACTTGCGCGCCTTAATCGCGGCGTCGACCCAGTCATCAAGGTTCTTTTTGATGTAGTCGTAAACGTTAGTGCTGGTCGAGTACGGCGTGTCGTGGACGACGCCAGCCACTGCCTTCCCGTCGACAGTAAGGCCCGCAAAAGGATCGCCACCGATTTTGCTCTGCTTTTCGTCGGCGTCCTTTAGGCCGTGGATACGCACGCCCACAACGCCCATTCCGTCCTTCCATGCCTTCTTGATCTCGTACTTTACCCACGGGCGCCCGGCTGTCTTTTCGCCGACAAGTACAACCAAGCACTTTTTGCCCGCCATGTGTTTGTCGATCCACTCCTCGATTGCTTTGTCACCCTTTTTCTTGATCGACTCCCAATCGTTTGCGGCCAACAATGGCTGCTCTTCGATCACGCCCATGTTACGCACCTGCGACACCCGCCAGTTGTCGGCCTTGTAGTGGAAGCTGAGAAAGCATTTTTTGGCCATATCGTCGGTTCCTTGATGTCAAAGGTTACGGAGGTACACGCCGGCATTGGAGGGGCTGTACGCAGCGAGCAGTCCGTCAGTGGAGCGATCGATTCTGCGGTAAAGGCCGAGGTACTCGCTGCCGTAGGTGAATTGACCGTCCGTTGTCGGGATTACGAGGATGCGGTCGATTGGCTTCCTGCCGTCGGCATAGCCGATCTCCCAAGGACACCAGCGCGAGCTCATGGAGTTGGTGGTTGCAAGGAATAGGAACCAGTTGGTCGCGACGATCCGCTCCTTGATGCGCGACGCCGTTGTGGCGTCCGGTATCGCAGGCATACTCGCGTCCGCCCAGTCTACGTACACGTTCCAACCGCTGGACCGGAGCGTTTCAACGGTGCCGATGACCAGTTCTCGGTCAGCATGGCTATGGCACAGGAAAGCTGTTTGCTGCCCAGTGCGCGTCGCTTCGCTCGCAGACCGCGCAATTTGAGTTGTCTGCCGCGTGGCCGCCGACCTGAGATCGCTCTGCCGCAACGTCATCGCTGGCCGGCCTTCAGCGTCGAGACGAGTTCCACAATCGGCTGGACCAGAGACTGCAAATCGTTGGTTGGCGCAGAGAGCTTCGTGAGAGCGGCGATGCCGTTGTCATCGAGCAACGGCAACATGTCTGCGGGCGACGCCAGGGCTTCCGCGGCCAACGTTGCTGCCATAGAGCCTGTTGCGCCGATGGGGATTGTCACCGAACCAAGCTCCCGAGCAATCAGAAACTCACTGCGGACTCCATCTGCCGTCACGACCGACCCGCCGACCTCCTTATTCCCGAACAGAAAGAGTGAGACCCCTGCTTGGCCGATGATGCTGCGTCGATAAGCCTCCCACATTGCCTTTCGATCTGCTTCCGGGATCGCCTGCGGAAACGGACGTGCGACGATAAGGTCCTCAATGTGTCCCAATCGTCGCCGGATTACCTCCTCTACAGCTCCAGTGAAGAGTGCGTTTCCTACGCCAAGTCCAAGTCCGGTCGCGATACGCATGCCCGATCTGGCCAATGCCGAGCCAAGCGATCGCATGAATTGTGTCACGTGTTCCTCTCCCCAGGGAGCAAAGTCCGCCGCGCTAGCGGAAACGAACACGGTGCGACGCCGATATCTCCTCACGAGTTCCTCTAGGATCTCGGTCACCTCGTCGTACTCATCGACCAGTACTGCTTTGACGTTGTAGCGCTCGAGGTCCGTCAACACGAGCTGTTGGCGAACGCGTGCGTGCTCGTAGGTGGCGTCGTCGTCCTCGGTCGACCGTTTGCGATTGCGAAAGATAGCGTAGTGACGCCGCTGGTCTTGCTTAAAGGTTAGCCGGATCCGGGACAGGACCTGCTCAAGGTTGGGATCTGTAAAACTGAATCCGAGGAATAGAAAGGTCTTGGATACAAGGTCGCCAGCAAGGGCGTTGATAAACGGCCCACGCGTCGCGGTGTAGGACTCATAGTCGTCACGCGTTGCCACCGCTTGATTGGGATGCTCGACGTCCCCGTGCATCTTGTAAACGATGGCATCTCGCCGCGGCGCCGTCACCGCCAGCTGGGGCACCGTGTATTTGACGTCAACGATCTTGCCAGCCTCGCGGAGCGCCGTCTCGATGAGCTTGTCATAATTGGTAGTCCACCAAGTTGTGATGGGCAGTTGCGCAAGTAGCCGATGGTTCGGCGTCGGCGCCGCGTCGCTAGAGAAGGCCTCAACAACTGCCCGATGGAGGCGCGCGCGGTTCATACCGTTGGCGTTTACGTGGAACTGGGCGACCGCGACCATATCTGACTCGCGCATGATGTCGAGGTCGATTTCGTTCGCGAGAGGCCGTAGCAGCTCGCGCCAATCCACGAAGCCGGCTGGCACTGATAGACCGGCTCCGGCAAAAATCCCGGCGTCGCCGGTCTCAATGTCACGGAAATAGTCGTCGATGAATCGAATAACCTGCGGTTTCAAGTCCTACCCCTTTTAACCTGACTATCCGGTCACGATCCACGCCGCCATTCCGAAAACATCGGATATGGTTCCATTGGCGGCAGGGCGTTAGTGTTCTCCCTTGAGCATCAATAATTGTCGGGACGTGATCACCAAATAAGGCGTTCGGACACCACCAAATGCTCTGCTTTCTAAACCACAGATAAATAGTGAAAAGGCATGGCTTTCTCACTCCCACACGGGATTACGGCCTGTTTTCCGCAAAATCCTACCAACCTGTAACGGCAAAAACCGCAGAAATCCGCCAATGTTACAGGTGTTACATGTTACAGGTCGCCGGCCATAGTCTGTCGCGTCACGGCTCCCACGGAATGCCACCGACGGTCTTAGTCGCGGTCGTATCTCACCCCATCAACCACCACTGCCTATTAGACTCCTGTAACACCTGTAACGCTGTAACAATGGCGGTTTTCTGCGAGTTTTCGCGTTACAGGTCATGTTACAGGCCTCGACCCTGTAACAGCATACGGGTCTAGCCTGCGAATTTCCGCATATTGTCCAGAAGCTGGTTTGGAATCGGTTGGAAACAGGGACTCCGCGTCCCGCGCGAACGGCCACGGACGCTGGATAGTACCTTGAGCGGATTGCATGTGTCCGTGCACGTCCGTGGGCGTTCCAAGCGTGACAGAGGTCAAGGGCGCGTCGATACGGTTCCAGTTCGCTTGGCGTTGTGATGCCAGTGGGCCCACTGCCTAGAGCGCTGACCTGTCGTCATGCTTTGGGAAGGCGCCCAGCAGGATAACGAACTCGGACGCAGTCAGAGCGTCACCGCTGCAGTCAACGGGATCGTGTGCTAGCTGCGCCGCTCGGGTGAGCGGCTCTAATGATCTGGATCACGGTTTCAGTTTGCGCTTCAGTCGCGCTAAGCGAATCGCTGGATCGTGGCGGGATGATACGATGAGTGGAGAGATACCAAAGCGTGACTTCCTCGACCGATTGCCAGTATTTTTGGCTGCGATCACTGTCACCTACTACGTCATTACGTTTGCAATCGAAGTAGGCTTTTTTTGGACTGTCGGTTCGCCGTACTTTGCCTCCTTCAGCGTAACCGACCACGTAATGCACGCGGCTTCGTACGCGCTAACGACAGTCGGAGTCTTGGCGCTTATAGTTTTGGTCGCATCTGCCCCATACATGTTCGCGTCACCGGCATTTCTACATAATTTACAAGTTGAGGTTCCTAGCACGCCCGCTACTTGGAAAGAGCGAGCGATCGGCTTCCTATGGCAATTCCCAGGACTTCTAATCTTTTTGTGGTTTTTATATTTTACAGCATTGAGGCTAAGTGAGATAGGAGCTCGACCAACCACGTTGTTTGCATTCTTCTTGATGCTCACCGGCACAACATGGTGGTCTGCTCAACTGTTTAATATCCCACGCCGTGCATACATGTTCCTTTCGTTTATGACGGCGTTGATTTTGCCATTTGCGCTCGGGGACAACAGCTTTCAGACTGAGTTCGATGGCCCACGGGGCAGCACGCTCGTGACAATCGGCGGCCATCGCTATTCAGCAAGGCCGATCATCATTGGAAACGATAAGGCAATCTACAGATCTGGGAACTTTTTATACCTCGTGACACTCGATGGTGACACGATGGTCAAGATCCTCCCGCAAGACCGTGGCTGGGATATCATCGGTGGTCGGTCAATCCCGCCAAGCCAAACCAGTCGTAAGTAAGCTTTGCGAGTTATTTTAGCCTCCGCCGCCAAATTCTTAGATAACTTAATCAAAGTTTAACAACGGCAGTCGCCTACAGTCGTTCAACTCGACCCCCAAACTGTCAACCTTTACTATACGGCCGTCAATCCGAATCCGGTCATCTATCGAGAGCTGCCGCAGTTCCTCTCCGTAATCCTTGAAGTAACAGTATATCGATTTAATTATTCCGAGCCTTAAAAAGATTGCTAGCTCCGAAGGGAGCTCACTAACCTGAACAATTTCTCCCTCAACGATCATTCTTCGACCCAGATATGGACTGAGTGCAGCGTTGGCTTGTAGAATAGTCTTTCCTGAGATTGCTGCCATCGCAACATCGGGCGTAAACTGCTCGGAAACATATAGATCTGGCTCAGGTACTGTATCGCCACTCGGTAAGGATATTGCACTATCTCCGGACTCGGGTATTGCATCGGGTTTGAACGCGCTCTGGGCGTCATCCTCTCGTCGTTGGGCGTGGGACCTTGTACTTGCCTCCATTGCAATCACCGCGTCCGCATTTCTCTGACCTAGAAGCTTTTCTTGAGCCTCGATTATACTCTTCGAGTTCGCCAAGCGGGTTGAGTATGCCCATTCAAACGCTTTCCAGATAGCAAAGGTCACAAAAGCGAGAGCGGCAAAGAAGATCCACGGCGAGGCGCTGATTGCCGCAAAGGCAGCACTCAAACTTTTCGATAAGTCGTCCATATGACTCAGATACCTAGCGCGAGTAAAAGGGGCATATGCCCCTGTCTTCGGACGATGTCGAACACGTGCCTCCCCAAAACGGCTCCGTATTGCGATGGTGTCGCAAACCACCCAAGTAGAATGTAGATGACAGCGGTATCGCGTTGATATCATGAACCAACCACATCGATTGCGATAAGAGACGGTATTGCATGGTCGAAGTATGACGACCAAATTCTCTCCACGCCTCCGCCTGCGTCAGCGACATTCTCCCATGTGGTATTTACGCCAGTACCGATCCCACCGCACAGCAGCACCAGAAGCAATCGCCGCACACGACAGAGACCGACCGTCCGGCAACGCGCATCGGGCAACAACGCGGCTGTAGCTCTTACCAGTCGCCTCACATCGCAACGTCTTCCGCAGCACCAGACGTTCGACGATCTGCCGGCTGCGTTTGGCAGCCGCGTTGTCACAGCGATAGTTTACCCGCCGCGGGTCTGCCGCGCGACAAGGCGACGCGCTTTCGAAGTCCGGCGCCTGGACGCCGGCAATCCGAACCTTGACGCCGCTCGAGCACCATAGCGGTCCGTCGCCGTCGTGTACGCGGGTCACCGTGCATGAGAACGTCGGCGCAGGTACGAAGGCGATCATCATCGAGACATCACCACGGCAACGGGATCTGCGCACCGTCAGCGTTTACCGGCTGAAAAAGACCACCGTACACGCGCTGCGCGACTTCCAACTGGGCGGCCGCCCGCAACCGTTCATCCGGCGCGGTGAGGCCGATCAACGCCCACGCCGCAATCGAGCAGGAGGGTAGCTCACCGCATGATCATCGACACCCTCATTCCATGATGAATATGTACGCGAAAGCGGTTGCCAGAGCGCCTTATTGGCTCATCATTAGGCAATGATCGACGCAACCAAACCGCAAGCCTGGCACCAGTTGGCCCAAGATCTAGGCATGATCGCGATAGGATGGAATAACATCGAGACTGACGCTCGCAGCATGCTATTAGCTCTGGGCGGCGATGGAATTGGCCTAATGGCCTGCGCTGCGATGCTCGGCAACATTCCCCTGATCAACGCGCTTCGAGCCACTAGCAAGTTGGTCAGCAGCTTCGAGACGGAAATCGACCGGTTCTCGGAATGTATGGACCGGCTCCGATCTTATCGAAATCATTATATTCATGGGGTTCATGCTACCCATGATGGGGAGAATGACGACGCCTACGTCACGATCGTCGGTTCAGAAACCTCGCATGGTAAATACACCATCACGAACGAAGTTGTGACTAGAGAGCAGCTGGCCTACCCGCTCAGACATATCATGCGGCTACAGTACTACGCGGGTGCTTTATCGCGGCATGTGCACGCGAAGCATGGAAGCTCCCTGCCAGTGGGTCCGCCATTGCATCCGCTGCCGCCTTTACCCGAAATACCTGCAAAGCTCGTTCGCAAACGGATGACTGTCGACGAATTTCTCTCGGCCTAATTCGCGGCCGTCAACTCGGGTCAGCCTAATGCGCTGACCCGACCTCGACCAGAAGGTAGGGGCTAGCGCCTGCGTCAACAATTTAGTTTCGCCCCGCGCTCTTTCGCGCGTTTGACATACGTTCGACGTTGCTCGCGTTGGCGGCGTCGATCGCAGTCCACTCCTCCTTCGAGTGACAGGTCCGAGTGGGGAACATGGAACCCGTCTTGTCTTCGCTCCGGCAGACCGGCTTGGGCGGCTTGGATTTAGCTGCCGGCGCGGTTGCATCTGCTGGCACGGGTGGTGCGGCAGTTTGCGTAGCGCCCGCGCTCGATGCCATGATCAATGTTGCCGCAATCAAAACCTTCATAATGCGAATCCTCATATTGCGTTGGTCAACGATACTGACGTTAACGGCCCAAGCAAGCGCAGTAATTAGGCGCCGAATTCCAGCCCTTCTTCGTCTGGATAAGGCACGTGAGATCGTACAAGTGAGGGTTCGCGAATATGACCTGACAGGGCGAACGGGTCGCCGTAGACGTTGAGCATGCCCCACCTGCGAATAGCCGCTCTACTTGTCGTCTGCTCCATCATCGTTCAGGCATGCGACCGCATTCCGACGACCCCGACTGCGACGAAGGCGGCTGAACAAGACCCAATCGTGCAGGATTTGGACCGCTTGGAGGCTGGCGTTCGTATCGCGGCCGCAAACAAACGCATCGACGATCTCGAACACAAAGTTGGCGAGCTGGAGTCTACCCCCGAAAAGCTAGACCTCGATCTTCTAACCAGTCGGGTTACCGCGCTTGAGGTCAAGGCAAACGGCGCAGCGCTGGCCTCCGACATGCTGCTGCCCAAAGAGAAGCCTAGCCTTTCCACATCCACGGGGGCTGAGCCGCAAGCCAGAAAAAACACGCGGCAAACACCAAAGCGCACCTCAGTCCTGAATTTGCCAGAGTTGGAGAGCAGGCCTCGTCTAGCCACACCTGCTGAGGCGAAGGCGTTCGCGCCAGGAAAATGAATTTATAAGTCCCACTCAGGCCGTTCTTTGTCAGGGTGGAACGCGTGAGTCAGGCCGCGACAGGCCAACTCACAAAAAAGGGCGACCGAAGCCGCCCGAGGGTTTGCTGCCGAAAGGGGGCTAACGACATGCAAGAACTAGGTTACGTTAGCTGTCCTATTATTGCAACCGGCTCCGCGCTGCGAATTTGGCCGAGGGCCGGTGTGACAGCGCCCGCATAGAAGCTTAGTTGCTATCCGAATTGTCATCGTCGTCGATAGCAAGGTACAAACCGCCGCCGACCGCTACGGCCGCAAGGGCGATAACGATAAGGCCGCCGCCCGCGAGCTCGCTCTTCTTTGCGGTCGGTGTGCTGGCACGGGCGGCCTTCGAAACCGACAGAGTGGTTGCAGGGGCGACCGGCGCAGCGTTGGCGGCGACAGGTGCGGCGATCAGGGCAAGGACAGCCGAGGACACTGCGAGAGTTTTGTTGAACATTTTCGTCTCCGATGGTTGCGATGCAATTCGTCATGGCTCGATTACGAGCGACTATTTACGAAATCGTGAAGGAACGGGAGGCGTCGCGCCGCCGCGCCTAGCCACGTGGGGCGGTCTGAGATGATGCCGCGAATCCTTCGGCGTCCGTATTATCATCGGTACCCTCAATCCCAACCTCAGGAGCGAGAAACGATGACGAAACCGTTTCGAAGGCGTCAGATAGCGAAAGGGCGGCCCGGTTAGGGACCGCCCTGACGTGTTAGGCTGCGAGTTTGACGGGTGGCGTGAACTCTTGAGCCAGCCGCGTTAGCCCTTTCGGCGTTATGCGTGCCTGGGTGATGATCTTCTCTGAGCCGTCGGAGCGATGCACTGTGGTCGTCTTGTGCTCCATCAACCCCTGCTGAAGCTTCGGCGCATATGCAATGTCGCCGCGTCCGCCGTGCGGCTGATAGATCCAGCCATGCGCACGAAGGAAATCGAACAGGGACTTCGGCCGGACCTGTAAGCTCTTCGCGGCATCCGTGATGCAGAGACTGCCCTCGGCACTAGCGATCCGGTCGAACGCCTCGAGCTTCGGCGCCGCAGCGGCCAACTCCTGCGCTAGCTTCATGCGCTCCTCGACGTTATCCAGCAGCAGCGCTCGCAACGTGCTGGGGTCGTTCAGGGCAAGAATCGGAGCGGAAGCCTGTTGCTGGGCTTCAAGCTCCTGCCACCGATCGATGATCGCCGCGCGCATCGCCAGGTTGTAATCGCTAACGAGGATCAGACTTTCACGCTTTGGCAGCGTGAAGCATGGCCGGCTTCCGCCATTGGCGGCTTGATAGATGCCGCCAAATTTGGGGAGGTTCGGCTCGCCGTGAAGCTCAAGCAGCATTGTGCGAATGTCCCGCATAACGTGGTCGTGCCGCTTGTCGCAAAGCTCGGCAATCTCGCGGCTCGACATGGTGGGCTGCCGCCCATCAGGTTCAAGGTGCGCCTTGACGAGCATCTGCTTGTCGAGGTCGGCCATATCTTCGGGTTTCAGGAAGATGTCGTTCGGTGTATCGGTTGATTCGGGCATGTTGAATATGCCTTTCTCTGGTGTAGCGAGCGGCTGTTTCGGCCTCCGCCCTTCGCCGGGGGAGAGCGACCGGAAGGGTTATGCTTCCTAGGGCCTGTGCCCTTCCGGTCGTCCACGGCGCTGGAGAACCCTGCACCGATTACCATCGCGGAAACCGCGTGGCGTAAACTGATAAAGCCGTCGGCACTTTCGGCCGAAAGCCGTTACCAAACATGATGTACCGAATAACAAAGGTTCGGAGCAAGCACCCCGACCCTTCAACGTAGCGGGGAACATATTCCGAACATTCGGCACGGCGACTGTCAAGCCGCGCGCGCCATGCGAGACCTGTTGGCGCTGTATGGTGCGACGGGTTGAGCAGATGGCGATCGGGGGTAGCAGATAGTTTGCCCGAATCGGTCGACCGCGCATAGGCTCCCAATATGTCCGAGCCCCTCAGCGCTTCACCCCTCTTGGCCGAGTTGCGGCGCCTCTTCAGTGCGCAGGACTCGATAGCGCTCATGCCGACCCCGATGCTGGACATGTCGGTTGGATCTATGGGTGTGGACCCAATGTCTGCTTCCGCAATCGTCGAAATGCAGAATCAAATTGGCGCGCTGGTCGCCAAGGCGACGGATCAGGACCTCATCAAGGCTTACCACGAAACCGATGAGGAACCCGGCAGCCTGGATGCTGAAGCGGTGCTTGCCGAGATTGAGCGGCGTAACCTCAAGATATAATGACCGAGCGTGAGGCATGGTTGAAGGCCGGCGAGATCCTTGCTGAGCACGGAGATCCGACGGTCGAATACACCATCGCGCACTTGGGTTACCTTCTTGATGACGACGCTGGCATTCAAGATTGGCGCCGGGACGCCGCTGCCGTGGACGCGATCACTGGTGATCCGGACACGACCTTACATTGAGAACGTAGCGGGAACATTCTAAACCGACACGGTTGACGAGTCGGAGTTCTGATACCGTGTCCAAGCGTAACCGAACGACGTTCATCGCCTTAGTCGTCCTTGATGATGCGATCAGGAAGCTGCAGTCCGGTGGACCGCTGAAACCGCCCGAGCACGGCGTCCGCCTGGCGCTGGCATATCTATACTCGGCCTGCCTGTCGAAGAACCGCGAACCGTTCGATATGCTGTGGCTAACCCTTGTCGGACGCGATCGCCAACCACCCGACTTCCGGGTGACTTGGGCGGGCACTCAGTTCGCTCGAATATGCCAAGACCTCGGGGTGACGCAGGACATAGATCTCAGCGCGGCGATCGCGCGAGTGCGTGCAGGGAAGGTTGATGTGGGCTAGCTTCCGACAGTTTCGTCATTCGCCGGGGTCGCGTCTTCGGACTGCTCCGACGCAGCCATCTGCGCGGCTGCCACACGCCGCTTCTGTAGCAGGCGATCGTCTTCCGCCTTGTGCAGGCGTTTTAACCGTCGCGCTGTCGTTGCGAGCGTCAAACATAAGACGACGGACAGTCCGAACCATCCCGCGAGAACAATCAGAACGGTCCTTCTCCTGCCCATTAACCTTGTCTTTGGCATAGGTCGAACGCAGCTACGTGCGGGGAGGGCGGGCGGATGCAAGCCTCTGAGTTTACTGATATATCTGGTTAATGCAGGCGGGTGGCGTCACACCTGTTCGCATGATGCTGCCCGAGCGGCAGGTAAAAAAATGGCCGGGGTTACCCGGCCGAAGTTGAATAGGAGATGCCTAACGGCGAGTTCTTATTGACCCGATTAATAAGACAAATCAATTGGATTATGTCCGCCAGCCCGTTGCGCAGGGGAATTAATTCCACCCTCCAGCGACCAGCGCAGCGTAGAACGACATAGCGTACCCGGCGACCTTCTCCGCGCGACCGAACCCGTTGATGATGTGACGCACAGAGGTGAACTGGACGGTTTCGACTGCCCCTTCACGGGCAGATAGATCAATAAGCGCTTCCCGGTATCACTGCGATGATGCCGCTGCGGAGCAGAGCCAGAAGATCGTTGAGCGGCTTGTGCTGCGCCAGACGTTGCGATGTGAGGCAACCGACCGTCTGGTGGGATCGATACCGTCTAAAGTATCGCATGGGTGGGAGCCGGTCGCGACATGCACGGCAGTTTGATGATGGAGCGCGCTACGTCATATCGGAGGCGCTGCACTTCGCCGCGAAATAGCATGACGGCAGCGAGCACCGACGCCATGCTATTGATCGTTAAATTAGAAACGGACGCCCATTGCGTACACGTCGCGGTGCAATCTCGTGGCTATTTACTGAAATCAGTGAGCGACACTTGGAATACTCCGGGGGTGCGGTTTCGCTTCCCCATGCGTCGCTCTACTGCCGCTCTGAGGGCCGACGTCGCGGAAGCCGGCGTTCTATTTGCTTCGATCCAGCGGAATCGATTTAACGCCCCTGGCGAGAGCGTTCCTCGAACGATTGACGCTGAAGGTTCCACCACTCCTGGCACGCCGGCATGCTCAATATTCAGCTCAAAAACGCCGTCTTCGCTAACCATCAAGCCGCCGCCTCTTCCGTGTTTGCGCCCCCTTGTCAGCCACCCAAGACAAGTCAAGGTTCACCAGTCTCCCGCAGGCAGCAGCGCACGGCAAGGGCCGCGGTTCAAATGAACGGGTGACCGGCCAGCAGCAGGGCGATGCCGCGTTCTTTGCGTCGATTTATTCCAATTAATACGCCTCACACGGCAGCCCGTGGGGTATTGGGGAGGCCCGAAAACCTCCCCGGCCCGTTACTGCCTTTCCGCACGTTAATGATGCGGAACAGAGCCAATGCGGTTCACGCAGTAATGCGCAAGGCAGTCATTTCTGACAACGCTGGACGTACGCATGTCATGGAGTCGGCTCTGACCACGAGCTTAAACAGACATCACAGTCAGAATGTCCGTTCGTGGTAAACAAATTGTAAACATCTCGCTTTCGGTGCTGTCCGGCTCTGTCATGGCGAATTACGCTACCGAGTACGCCGGTTGCTTATCAGGGGGTGGCCCGGCAAGACGAGTACGCGCTTGGGGCAAGGCGCAAATAGGGGGGATAATGATGGACGTTCTTACCGAGCGATCCGGACTGGCTGTTCGTTCGAGTTCAGCGCTGGATCGTATTGAAAATCTATACCTGAAGGTTCTTCGGGCCGCACTGCTCATCGTGGCCACGGTGCTACTCGTTTGTGCACTGGCCTGGGCTGCTTACAGCCTAAGCCGCGTTGTGAGGTCGCCTGCTTCGGTGGTGGAGCAACCGAGCGTAGTTTCGCCGTCGGAATTAGTTGAGCAAGGCTCTCCGTCGAAGTCAGAGACGGGCGCTGGCGTCGCAGGGCAGAACGAGCTGCGCGCTGAGCGTGCGTACTATGACGGCTTTGTGAAACGATATTACGCGCTGTTCCGGACGAAGTACCAGCCGAGCCTGCGCGCCGACGACAAGCGCTTAACGATAGGCGAGTTTGACGATTTGACGATCAACTCGGCAGGCCGGCTGAACGCGATACGCGATGGCAGCCTTAATTATACGCAAGATAAGCGCGATCTCGACGCGTTCCTGCCGGTGATAACCGAAGCGTCTTCCTCGAAGCAGAGTACCGATCAACTCGGTCGATATCGAACAGCTACAAAGCGTGCGGTGACTACTCAAGTGCAGCGCACCCGAAGCGAAACGCGCCGCGGTTGGGACACGATGAGCCAGAGTTGCGAAGACTGGTATGAATCGCCGATCGGTTGCGCCGTCACACGGAGCGTCGATGTGCCCTACAATGAAACCGTTACTGTGATGCGGTACCCGGATGGCATCTCGTCGCCGGGTGAGGTGATGAAGGGCTACCAGGATCGCTACTTCCAACTGCTGAGCGAGCGACGTACGCGTAACGAAAGTGAAGCCTCGTCGAAGCGGGAAGCGATTGTCGAAGGCCAGGTAGCTGGTTGGCACGGGCTTTCGCAGTCGGTCCTGCTCGTAGGTGGGTTTCTCACCCTAATGTTCTTCTTCCTGTTGGTGGCGATCGAAAGGCACCAGCGACGGCAGACGACTTTGGCCGCGTAAGCGAGGTTCAGTAGCGGCGCTGCCTGCTGACGACACGGCAGCGCAGCTACTGAAGGGTGCAGACCTGCTCCTCTCGTATGATTACGCCGGCACCGGCCCGCCGGGCCGCCCTGTATAAATTCTGCGCATACACCGACGTCCTCTGGCACCAGACGATGTCTAGATCTCAACCAAGAAGATCAACCAGGGGGAAGTAATGCTCGAGCGACTTCAACAGGCAGCGATGGCCGCAGCGGGTAATTTGCCGGTGACGCTCTCGCTCAACATCGGCGGTGGAGTGAAAATGACGCTGCACACGGCAGACGAACTCGGTGTTCTGACGACCTTCAACAACGCCGTAACCTTCGTCCCTTGGACGTCGATCAAATACGTTCAGGTCGACACGTGAATTCTTAGGGACCAGACAACACGAAGTCTGACGCGGACGAACGCCTGCAAGCCTGATTGCGTTCCCTATCTGTTCCGCTATGCTCAGCGGATGGAACACGCACCCGAGTCGATGCGCAGCGGCGCACAGCCCTTCAGCCAGACACATCATCTGATTGCTGAAATCCTGCCTGACATCCGCCCATGCGAGATGCAGACCATCTATTTCCAAGCGATTGAGGATGGTCCGCAATCTCTGTTGGCGCCGATCGAGGCAGAGTTCGCACGCCGCGGCCTATCACCGTACGCGACCTACTCAACTGACTACATTTGATGGGCGGCGTGATCACCGCCGAACGGATCGCCTTGCTCATCGACGGTGCGCCGCCATCACCGCTTCGATGAAGCCAGGCGTGACTGTCCCGACGATCGCGTTCTTGCACCGCTAAATGTGACGGAACCAATCAACCTGCGCAGAACTTTAGTCTGCCAGAACGAACGACAGGGAATCGAATATGAAGAAGGCATTCGTTATCGCAATGGCAGCTGGGCTTGCCTCGCTGTCGGCGTGCAACTCTAGCCCACGCGAGCAGACGGCCGATAACATCGAGTCCAATACCGAGGCAGTCGCAGATAACCTGGAAGACGCTGCGGACAACGTGAGCAACGACGCATCCGAGGCGAGCCTTGAAAACAAGGCGGATGCCGTCCGTGCGACCGGTCAGAACCAGGCCGAAGATATGCGGACGAACGATCCCGACACTAACCTGTCGAACGGTATTTGATTTCACGAGACAGAACGAGCCGCTCCCAAGCACAGCTCGAACTGGAAGGGCGCCTGAGGAAACTCGGGCGCCCTTTTCGTATGTTAGCCAAATGCAGAGATTTCAGCGGCCGTGGGCTCTACTGCAATGGGGTATTCACCCAAGAGCATTTCACGCCGTTCTGCAGCGTTTACCGGCATGAACAGGGATTTCGGTTCGACCGAGCGGACATCGTTCTTCAGAACGCTGCCGCGAACGGCTTCTTTAGCATTGTACAAGATCTGCCCGGTTGCCTTTAGCGGCTTGAGGCCTGCTTCCTGCGTCCGCGCCGCTGCGGTGAATGCGGGACCTTGGCGAAAGAACTGCTGATACTCGGACATCTAGGCTATCTCCGACACATCCGTAACGTCGAAGGCCGCCTGCGGTGGAGTGACGCCACAGACGACCAACTGGTTCAGGCGAACTCGGTCTGCTGTTCACGGAACAGCGAGAGTTCAGCCGTCGAAGGCTCTTCGGCAGGTGGATACTGACCCTGCAGAAGCTCCAGGCGTGCCGCCGCGTTCGGCGGGACGAACATCGATCCAGGCACTGCGGTCTTCTGGGCGCCGAATGTGATCGAATTTATCGCCTTCAGCGGAACGATGCCGGCTTCCTGAATCACGGGGTCCGGCAGCGCGCCGCTGGGCGACAGGTTGGGCTTGCCATCGGGAAGCCGCTTGCGATCGACGTCGAGGGTGTCATTTCCGGTGGGGCGTGATTTGGCGTTGGCCATGATATGTATCTCCAAGGTTTGTACCGCATCCCGCGAATGTGCGGACCAGTGTGGAGGCACCGATCCACACGTTCGCGGGACGACTCGTAATACCTTAGGATCGCTAGATGCTGAAATTTCCGTGAGCTAGACCCAACTTCTCATTTTAGAAGTGCGTCAAAGTCATTGTCAATTTCAACTTTGAGTTCAGCACGTCGATCAGGCACTTGATCTTGCTGCCAACGCTTGACGTCGTTCGACAACCAAAACCGCCTTTTATCGGTAAACTGGTAGCTGTACGACCGCGGGAACTTGCCGGTTTTCATCAACTCATACAGAGTCGTCTTGGACAGACCCGTAACTTCCTGGACCCGTGTTAACGGCCAGAACTCGGTGTGCGCGACGGTTCCCGCTTCGACTATCATGCTACCACTTGAACTGACCGCTCGGCCAAGCGCTGAAAAAAACCGGCGTGGACGCCTTCCCACCTGCCGCCTTTGATCATCTCCCGGACGACTGCGCCGAGTACCGGAGTACCGTCTTCCGTATCTGACATTCTTCGGATGAGTGCGTCAGCCATTAGACGGCCCGTCGCGCAGTCGGCAGCATAGTCGCCAGTTACGGGCATCTGTGCGTAGCCGACGATTTCGTCGCGAAAAATAGCATTGCTGGCGACTTCGTTGGTCATGGACTTGGCTCCTGCTGAGGTTCGCCCGGGCCAAACTGCCGATTGGTGGCCGGACAACGACGGGCGGCAATATCGTGCAGCAGACACGACGAGTCAGAGACTCCCCATCGTCGCCCGACCGTAGTGCACCGCTCAAAGCGGATACTGGAAAGGCGGTGTCTGCAGCTACGGATTACCGTCCGTATCGACTCCGTTTTCGAGCCGACCGCAAACAATTACTCGGCTTCATTAGTGTACGTAAAGTTAAATCTTCATTACTGGCACACTTACAACCAGTAAAGTTGAAACTCAACTGTAAGTTGAAAGTGCAACGGCCCTCCGAAATTCTTCAACTCGGCAGAATCATGTTAATTTGTAGACTCCTTTCGGAGTGAACCAGCAACATGGATACCGCCTTATCTCTCAAACAGCTTTCCGAAGTCATCAATCGCAATCCAACAGCACTAGCAGTTGTGGCGAACATGCCGCGCATTACGATCGACGATGTGGCGTATGCGATCTCGCTGATGGCAATCGATATGGCTGTCGCGCGCGACCTCGTTGCAACCAGTAGCGGCCGCCCAATAGCCGGTGTTCAGGGTGGTTGGTTGACGTCTGTGCAGGCCGCGATAATCGCTGCGCGGGCCATCGAAGCGCATGGCCCACAGAGTATCGCGGGTGTCTTAATCGCCGCGGTCGCCCCAGGCTTCGGTAACGAAGTGGGCAGCATCCAGTGAGCGCCCGCCCCAAAGTCGACACGGTCCTCGTAATCCGAGCTCGCGACGAAGCGACGAAGGCTGTCACCGCGATCGGCAGCGCGCTCGAGCAGTTGATCGGCACCCAGAAGCGTGTCGCATCCGGCAGCGAGACCGCCGCGACCGGGATGCAGCAGATCCTCGGCGTGCTGGCGTCGCTGGACAAGGCCTATTCGAAGACCGCGCAGGCAGGCGACGCGGGTGCGGAAGCCCTCGAACGGCAGAACCGTGCCATCGCTGCCAGCAAGCAGCAGTACGCATCACTGGAAGCCCAGCAGCGCGGCGCCGCGCGTGCGGCCGACCAGTTGCGTGTGGCACTGGTCGATGCGCTGCTGACGAACGGTAACGCCGACGTCCTCCGCGTGCAGATCGCCGAAGTCACCGGCGAAATGAAGCGGCTGGAGTCGGAAGCCGGTAAGCTGCAGCGGACCATCGCGCAGCAGGAAGTCGGCTACACCCGCGCTGCGTCTGGCATGGCCGAACTGGAACGGCAGACCCGCCTGGCCGGTGCTGTCAGCACGTTCGCAAGCGGCGAGGCCAACGATTACGCGCGGTCGCTCGACAACCAGACTGCAGCCGCGCTGCGTAATGCCAGCGTCCTGAAGTCGATCAGCCGTGTCACCGGCACCGACCGCGGCCCGGCAACCGACAACGGTGCCACGTTCGCCGCGCTGGAGAAGCAGGCAGCGGCAACCGAAGCAGCGGCGAACGCAGAACGCGACCGCGCGCAGGCGGCCGAACTGACGAACAATGCCCTGCGTGCCCGTGGCCGGATTGAAGGCAATGGTGGCAGCGCGCCGAAGGCTGCCGACACCGCGTTCGCCCAGCAGTTGCGCGACGAGGAAACCGCCGCGACGGAAGCCGCACGCGCGGAGAAGGAACTGACGGCAGCGACCGCCCGGTTGCGCGCCGAACTAAATCCCATGGGCGCGATTCAGGAGAAGCTGAACACCGAACTGGCCGAAGCGAACCGGCTGTACGCTGCTGGGAAGATCAGCGCGACGGAGCTCGCCGGCGCAACCGCGCTGCTGAAGGGCAATGCCGCCAACGCAGCGGCAGCGCTGAACGGGCGGAACGGCATCGGCGCGGGTGGCAAGCCGTCGCTGTTCGGCCTGAAGCCGTACGAACTACAGAACCTCGGCTACCAGGTGAATGACGTCGTCACGCAGCTGGCGTCCGGCACCTCGCTGACGCAGACGCTGGCGCAGCAGGGCGGCCAGATCCTGCAGTTGTTCCCGCGCGTCGGGTCGTCGATCGTCGCGGCGTTCACAAATCCGGCGCTGATCGGATTCGTGGCGACACTGGGCGTTGTCGTTCTCGCCCTGAAGAACGCCGGCGACGAAGCCGAGCGCACGCGGAAATTCATGGGGCTGCTGGCTGCATCGGCTGACGGCGGCACGTACGGCGCTGCCCAGTTGAGCAAGGCATCCGAAGCACTCGACCACTACGGCCTGTCGGCTGCCGACGCCGTTACCGTGGTGCGCGGATTCGTGAAGGACGGCGTCGATCCGACCCGCATCGTGGAGTTCGGCAAGGCCGCGCAGGATCTCGCCGACGTGCTCGGCATCAAGGTGGTCGACGCCTCGCAGCAGGTCGGCGAGGCGTTCACCGGCGGGTATGACAGCGTCAAGAAGCTGGATGACGCGACGAACTTCCTCACGTCCGCCCAGCGTGACAACATCAAATCCTTGTTCGACCAGGGCAAGGCTGCCGACGCGCGGAATGAGGCCCTGCGTATCTTCAGCGAGCAGCAAGAAGACGCTGCCAACAAGATGCGCGGCAGCTGGTCGGAGGCCGCACGGTCGCTGGGCGGCGCGTGGCAGGACTTCCTCAACGTGCTGTCGGACACCGCGCCGATCAAGGAAATCGCGAAGGAACTGGAAGGTCTCGGTCGCATCGCGTCGCAGGCCATCCGTGCGATCGCCGGTGCGAAGTCCGCGGGCGACATCAGCGCGCAGATCGCACGCGCGAACACGGTCATCGGCAACCTGGAAGGCGCGAAGGCGGCCCAGCCGAACCTGGCGGCTGCGTATGAAGCGGATATCGTCAAGATCCGGAAGCAGGTCGCCGGGTGGCAGGCTGAACTCGACAAGCTGAACGGCACCCAGAAGCAGGTCAACGACACGGTCGCCGTGCGCAGCGAACTGCAGAAGAAACAGACGGTCGACCTCGTTACGGCGACCGATGCCGCCAAGTCCGAGAAGACCGTGCTCGAGGCGACGAACGAAGCCCGACGTTCGGCAACCGAGTATGTCGAGAAGAACTTCAAGTTCGCCAGCGAGGCCGCGAAACAGGCGTATATCGGCCAGAAGGCGGAAGAGGCGCGAACGGCTGCGCTGAAGAAGGCTGCCGACGAACGGAAGCGGGAGGCCGACCAGGCGAAACGCGTGGCTGATGAGGCCAAGCGTGAGCGTGAACGGCTCGCCAAGCAGACGGTGTTCCAGGCGCCGGTGGACGGTCGCATTTCGTCCGGCTTCGGTGCGCGTGCAGCGCCCAAAGCAGGTGCATCGACGTTTCACAAGGGCGTCGATTACGCCGTGCCCACCGGCACCACAGTGCGGGCGCCCGCGAATGGCGTTGTCATCGAAACCGGCACCGACGCGAAGCTGGGCAAGTTCGTCTACATCGACCACGGCAAGGGGACGATTTCGAAGTTCGGCCACCTGTCGGACAACAGCGTGGTCGAGAAGGGGCAGGTCGTCACGGCCGGTCAGGCGATCGCGAAGTCGGGCAATACCGGCAACAGCACCGGCGCGCATCTGCACTACACGGTGACGGTCAACGGCAAGCCTGTTGATCCGACCAAGGGGCTGTTCCCCGCCGACGGCAAGTCGCGGTTCCAGGTCGACCAGGCTGACGCGATAGGTAACTACGACGACGCGCAGGAGAAACTGGCCGACAAGCGCGACGCGTATCTGGCGAAGCTGGACCAGTCGAATGCCGCGACCACGGAAGATACCGAGCAGCTTCGGGAGCAGGTGAACCTGTCGGGCCAACTGCTGTTGGCGGCGCAGCGCGAGGCAGCGATTGAGGACGCCGTTCGGAAGGCGAAGACTGACGCCACCCAAGCCGGTGTAGATCCTGCTGACGCCGGACTCGCGCTGCGGATCGAGGCGCTGAAGGGTGTCACCGGTGCATATTTTGACGCGGCGCATGCGAAGGACAGCTTCGACGCCCAGCGGAATGACGTCGACAAGCCGGTAGCCGACCTGACGGCGCAGCGTGATGCCATGCGTGACCAGATCACGTTCCTGCGCGACAACGGACTGGACGCGGAAGCCAACCAGTTGCTGCCGCTGCTGGGGCAGGTCAATGGCCAGTTGCAGGGTGCGGTCGATAAGGCGGTCGCGTTCTACAAGGCGCTGTCGCCGGATGCGAACCCGCTGGGGCTCACGGCCGCACAGTTGGATGCGATCGTGCTGAAGCTCGACATGGCGAAACAGACTGCTCAGGAATGGGGGAACGTCCTAAACATATCGGCGGAGCAGATCGCCAACGCGTTTGCGAACGCCCTCACATCTTCCATCGACGGGTTCGTGCAAGCGCTGGTCGACGGGGAGAATGCATTCGGGGCGCTGAAGGATGCGTTCCTGGACTTCGCGGCGAACTTCCTCCGTTTAATTTACCAGATGATCCTACAGCAGATCGCCCTGAATATTGCTAAGGGCATCCTGAGTGCGGTGGGCGTCGCTGTTCCTACGCCTGTCCCCGCAAATCACACCGGTGGCATCGCAGGGCAGAACACCTCGGGAACCCGTCTGATGAGCCCGGACGTATTCGCGGCGGCTGCTCGGTTCCACACCGGCGGCATTGCGGGACTGCGCCCGGACGAGGTGCCCATCATTGCGCAGAAGGGTGAGGAGATCTTGACCCGCGGTGATCCGCGTCACCGTGCGAATGGTGGGCTGGGCGACGGCGGTGTCCCGGTAAACCTGAAGGTCGTCAACGCGATTGACGCAGGCGATTTCGTGTCGAAGGGTCTCGATACCGGCGTGGGCGGCAAGGCCCTGCTGAACTACATCCGCGCGAACTCGGGCGCCGTGAAGCAGGCGATCGGCTGATTCGCATGTCCGCTGTCGTGCGAGAATGTCTAGAAGCACCTTAGAAAACGGATGCAGCACCTATAGTCTCGCTGTTGCCGTATCCTGGCCCTAGCTACTTGCGCATGGCAGGGCAGAAAGTAGGGCAGAACTCGAAAATCATCTAAATATTGTGATATTTCAATAAGTTCTGGCGGAAGAGGTGGGATTCGAACCCACGGATGAGTTACCCCATCGCTGGTTTTCAAGACCAGTTCCTTAAACCACTCGGACACTCTTCCGCATCGCCGCGCTCTCGCGCCGGACGGCCGCCTCTAAGCGGAGAGCGTCGCGATCGCAACCGTTGCGATACGCGTGCGGCATGGGCGCAACCGATTGCGCCGATGGTCGGCCATCGGCTAGGTCGCGGGCATGGACCTCGACGCGATCTCGCAGCATTTCTTCGGCACGACCGACATCGACACGCTCGATCCTGATGCGCTGGAGGCGGGACGCGAGCGGGTGTCGATCGCGTTTGGGACTGAGCGGGAGCCGGGACGGAGGTTCGCGTTATGGGCCGTTCTTCGTGCGACCGGGCATGCGCCTGCGCCGCACGTGGCGTTCAAGGACTCGCGTGAGATCCGCGCCGCCGAAGCCTATGCTGCTGCGATTGGATATGCCGAACGAGCTGACGATTAGGGGGGGGCGATTAGGCTGCGCGACGTTCCAGCAGCGCGTGGTCGATCCGGCGGATCAGGTCTGCGATCTGCGGTCGGTCATAGTCTGGCGTCAGATTGCCGTGCCGCGGCGAGGCGCACATCCGCTTGCCGATCAGTGCGAAGATATCCTGCTTATGCGCCAACGATCCGCCTCCCTTCCGATCACGCAACTATGCCAGCCAAGCGTTAACCAAAGGTTCGGGACGGATTCGGATACGGTTGACCGTTCGCACCGGTAAAACACGCAACGCACGAGGCGGTCCGGCGTTCTAGTCGCAGAGCGGCCGTAGCGCACGGTTCGCCGCGAGCGGGGATTGATCCACTGACCAGACTATCGCCGGTACAATCGCTCGTTCCTCCAAAAGGCTGGACGACCCTGGAATCCGTTCGCGCGCTGGCGGCGGACTGGGATCGCAGCAACGGGGAAGAGGCGTTTCCTGCCGATCGCGTCGCTGCCTTGCACGCCGCGGGCGCGCTCTCGGTCTTTGTCGACGTGTCGACACCTGAGCGCATCGACGGACTGGTCGACGTGTTGCGTGCGATCGGTGGTGCCGACCTCAGTCTCGGTCGTGTGTTCGAGGGCCATGTGAACGCAGCACAGCTTGTCTCGGCGTACGGTGACGACGCGCAGCGGCGGGCGTTGGCGGATGACCTCGACGCCGGTCGCGTATTCGGCGTCTGGAACACGGAGCCTACGCCGGGCCTGTCGATCCGACAGAAGGGACCCGATCGGTGGACGCTCGAAGGGCGCAAGAGCTTCGCGACCGGGGCAGGGCATCTCGATCGGATTCTGGTCACCGCGCGCGATGCGACCGGTGGCAAGCAACTCGTGCTGGTCCCGATCGCGGGCGAAACAGCACGCGCCGACAATAGCGGCTGGCAGGTCCGGGGCATGCGGGGCACGTGCAGCGGGCTGTTCGACTTCTCCGACATGCCGATCGGTCCCGAGGGGATCATCGGCGCGCCCGACGTGTACGAGACCGAGCCGCGATTCAGCGCGGGCGCGTGGCGGTTCACGGCGGTTCAGCTCGGCGCGGTAGAGGCGCTGGTGCGGCATCTGCGCGATCATCTGGTCGCAACCGGCAAGGGCGACGATCCCATCCAGCGCGCCCGGTTCGCGACCTGCCTGACCGAGACGCGCAGCGCTGGGCTATGGGTCCGCCGCGCTGCGCATCTTGCGGAAACGCAGGCAGCAGAGGCGATCCCGTTCGTGCTGATGACCCGCGGTATCGTCGAGGAGGCGGGGTTGAAGACCATGGAGGCAGCCGCGCGGTCGGTCGGCACCGCGTCGTTCTTTGCCGCCAGCAGGATCGACCGGATCACGCGCGATCTCGGCCTGTATCTCCGTCAGCCGGTGCCCGACCAGGCGCGCGACCGGGCGGCGGCGGCGTGGCTCGAGGATGACTGCTGGGGCGACGATCGGTGGTGGTAGCGCCAGGCCATCGCGCCTGGAGCACTCTCTTCCGTCGAGCTCGACCGATATCGGCAAGGACCGCGGCGAGGGAGGGCCCCTGGTTGATCTTGGCGCCGCATCCCGATGACGAGACGCTCGGCTGCGGCGCGCTGATCGCGGCGATTTCGGCAGAGGGTGGGAAAGCTTATACCGCGTTCGTCACCGATGGCGCGGGGTCGCATCCCGACGCCGCCGGCTGGAGCCGCAAGCGGATCGCTGCCCTGCGTCGGACCGAAGCCGCGGGAGCGTTGCACATTTTGGGCGGTGGAGTTCCCCTCCATCTCGACTGGCCCGATGCGAAGCCCCCCAAACCGGGCGATCCAATGTTCGAACGGACGGCGGATCGGTTGGCGGCGTGGTGCCGTGCACGAAATATCCGCCGGATCGCGGTCACCTGGGACGGCGAACCGCATTGCGATCATGAAGCCGCCGCTGCCTTGGCGGGCGCCGTCGCGGACCGAACTACCGTTCGACTCTACCAGTATCTCGTCTGGGGCTGGACCGTCGCGGATGTCGCCCGACGTATCCGCAATCGTCGCGCTGTGTCGATCGACACCAGCGCGAGGCGACCGCAGCAACGCCGCGCAATGGCGTGCCACCGGAGCCAGCGCGGCGGTCGCATCGTCGGCGCCGCTGAGAACTTCCGTCTTCCCGACTTTATGCTCCGGTTGCTCGATCGACCGGCTACCCTTTTGCTGGAGATACCCCGTGCGACGTGAACACTCGATCGAGCCTGCGTATTTCGAAGCGCTCTACAAGGACAAGGGTGATCCCTGGGACTTCGAAACCAGCGAATACGAAGCCGAGAAATATGCCGAGACGCTTGCTGCAATGCCGGCTACTCGCTTCGATCGCGTGCTGGAAGTCGGGTGCGCGAACGGCGTACTGACCGCGCAACTCGGGCCACGCTGCGAGACCCTGCTGGCGGTCGACGTATCCGAAACCGCGCTGGCTTCTGCGCGGGCACGGTGTGCGGACCAGCCGAACGTCACGATCGAACAGCGCCGCCTGCCCGACGAAGCACCCGAAGGCTGCTTCGATCTCGTGCTGCTGTCGGAGGTCGTCTATTACTGGGATAGCGCCGACATCATCCGGCTCGCAGGCTATCTGCGCGGTGCGGTAACGTCAGGCGGGTATGTGATGCTGGTCCACTGGATCGGCGAGACCGATTATCCCAAAAGCGGGGACGAGGCCGTTGCCGAACTGCACGCTGCGCTCGATGATCGCGTCACGGTCGTTCGCAGCGATCGGCACGAGGCGTACCGGCTCGATCTCTGGCGGCTGGAAGGTGCGGGTTAGGCGGATCAGTGACTGCGCTTCCCGGATTGCGAGGGGTAGGGTCGCGAAGGTCAACTGGTCTTCGGGGCTCGCGACGACGGGGTCGAGCGCCGCCGCCACGGCATAGGTTTCATGCAACGGCGCGTCGATCGGTTGATCGATCCACCGTGCGACCGCGTCCGCCATGCCGCCCGGTGCGCGACCGGCGATACGGCATGACGTGAACACCCGAACGTTCAGCGGGTGACGCACTTGGCCGCCATGCGCGCGGATGCGGTCGAACAGCGCACGGTCCTCGGCCACGGACGGCGTAGGCGCTCCGCCGATTTGACGGTACATCGCGTGCGTGACCGCGATGCTCGCGCCGCCTTCGTAGAAATGGCGAGGCCATGGATCGTGCGCCTCCGTCGCAGCGCGAGCGCGAAGATAATCGAGCGCGGTGTAATAGCGTCCTAGCTGGTCCAGCCGGCGCCGTGCCGTGGCACCCAGCGATGCTCGATCAGCCTTTAGCGTCAGCGCGCGTCCGGCCACGGCATCGTTGCCAGCATCGATATGCGCGACAATCCGTACGATCCAGTCGGTGGCAACGTTCGTGTCCGCGTCGGTCGACAGCAGCAAGTCCGTATGATGGGTCAGCAGGTCCGCACCTGCATCTAGGGCAAGGCGTCGCGCCCAACCGGCGTGCCGAGCGCCCGGTAAAAGCGAAACGGCCGACCATGCAAGCGTTGCATGGCTCGGCCGCCAGGTCTTCAAAATCTCGATCGTCCGATCGGTACAATCGTTCGCCATCGCGACGATGACGACCTTGCCACCAAAGCGCCCCGCCGCACGATCCAGTGCGTCCAGACATTGGCCAAGATACTGGTCTTCGTTCTTGACGGGAATGGCCACCGCCACCGCACGCTGAGCGTACGGTGGCGACGATTTAGGCTGTATCGAAGCGATCAAGCCGCCTCGGGGTTTTCGAACGCAGCAGCATCGAGATCGACGTTCAGTTCGCGATCCCAGATGCGCAGCTTGCCAAGCGTCTTGAGGAACGCATCGACATCGCCCTTGCCGCCGAGCGCGATCACGCCGTCGTCCATATCCTCGTCCTCGATGCCGGCCTTTTCCAGGAACGGCTTCGCTTCGGCGTTGAAGCCGATGAACTTGGCATGCCCGAACGCATCGCTGACGAAGTCCTTCGCCGGCTTGTCCTTGCCGAGCTTCTTGGCACCGTCCGCCGACACGACGATCGCGACGGCATCGTAGAGCACCGACGGCGCACCATCGATCTTCTGCTTGCCTTCGGCGAGCGTTCCGTCGTCGAGCGTCGCACCGGCAACCTTCGGAGCTATGATCTCGTACGTGGCCTTCGCCGCGACGATACCATCGACCAGTGCCTGCACGATCGCAGCCGGTGCCCCGTCAGTGACGAGGATACCGAGCTTGCGCCCCTCGAAGGTGCCGGTGGTGTTCTTCACGATGCTTAGCGCATCCGAAGCAGGCAGATCGGTGCGGGGTTCGACCGCAGCCTTCGCCTTGGGCGGCATCGCCTTGAGGCCGAGACCGGTCGCGACCGTCTTTGCCAGCTTCTCGTCGATGTTGAGCAGATGCCCGACCATCAGTTCGCGGATGTCGACCCGCTCGACCTTCGACAGCTCGAACGTTAGCGCATCGCCGATGTGCTTCTTCTCGATCTCGGTCTGGCTGATGAAAAACTGGCGTGCCTGGCTATAGTGATCGGCGAACGTTGCCGAGCGCACCTGAGCCTTGCGCCCCGTCTCCTGCGACGGGAAGTGCTTGTAACCCTTGGTCGGGCTCTCGCGTGGCGTGCCTTCCCAGCTGTTCGGCTCATAGTTCGCACGGCCCTTGCGGGCATGCATCGCCATGTGGCCATCCTGCTGGTAATTGTTCACCGGGATCTTCGGCGCATTGATCGGTATATGCGTGAAGTTGGTGCTGCCGAGGCGCTTCAGCTGCGTATCGAGGTACGAGAAGTTACGCCCCTGCAGCAGCGGATCGTTGGTGAAGCCGATCCCCGGGACGATGTTCTGCGTGCAGAACGCGACCTGCTCGGTCTCGGCGAAGAAATTGTCGACGAGGCGATCGAGCTTGAAGCTGCCGATGATGCGGACCGGGATCTGCTCCTCGGGAATGATCTTGGTCGAGTCGAGCACGTCGAATTCGAAATTGTCGGCGAATTCGTCGTCGAACAACTGCACGCCCAGATCCCATTCGGGGAAGTTGCCCTGGCTGATCGAGTCCCACAGATCGCGACGATGAAAGTCGGGATCGGCACCGTTAATCTTGACCGCCTCGTTCCAGGCGACCGACTGGAGGCCCAACTTCGGCTTGAAGTGGAACTTGACGTACGTGCCCTTGCCCTCGGCGTTGATCAGCCGGAACGTGTGCACGCCGAAGCCTTCGACGAAGCGGAAGCCGCGCGGGATGGTGCGGTCGGACATGATCCACATGACCATGTGCATCGACTCAGGGGTAAGGCTGATGAAGTCCCAGAAATTGTCATGCGCGGTCTGTGCCTGCGGGAAGCCGCGATCGGGCTCCTGCTTGGCGGCATGGATCAGGTCGGGGAACTTGATCGCATCCTGGATGAAGAACACCGGGATATTGTTCCCGACGATGTCCCAGTTACCTTCCTTGGTGTAGAACTTGGCTGAGAAGCCTCGCACGTCGCGAGCCAGATCGGCCGAGCCCTTGTTGCCCGCTACCGTCGAGAAGCGGACGAACATCGGCGTCTGCTCGCCAACTTCGGTCAGCACACCTGCGCTGGTGAATTCTTCGAGGCTCTCGTTCAGCGTGAACGTGCCGTGTGCGCCATAGCCGCGTGCATGGACGACACGCTCGGGGATACGCTCGTGATCGAAGTGGAAGATCTTCTCGCGGAAATGGAAATCCTCAAGCAACGTCGGTCCACGATCACCGACTTTCAGCGAGTTCTGGTCGTCGGAAACCGGGATGCCCTGCTGCGTGGTGAGCACGTCGCCGTTGCCGCTGGCGATCTGATGGAGTTCGCCGCCCTGGCCAACCTGCGTCTCGAACGTCGCGCCCTGCGGGGGCGTGCCGGTATCCTTGGCGATGGTCTTCGTCATGTACGATCCTCGTAGCGTCTCAGGACCCACAGCGCGTGGCGGGGGGTAAGAGTTGCAACGAAATCGGTGGCTTGATGCAAATCAGCGCGATTGGGATGCGGTTGGTCGCCGTGGGGAGAAACTTGTTCCGGGGCGCGTTGAGCGGGCGATACTCCCAACGAAGGATCAGCCATGCACATCGACCTGACGGGCCAGGCCGCGATCGTCACCGGCGCGAGTTCGGGCCTCGGCCGCGCCTCCGCCATCGCCTTCGCTAAGGCCGGTGCGAAGGTCGCCATCAACTACAACAGCAGCGCGGACAAGGCGCACGAGGTGGTCGCCGAGATCGAGCAAGCAGGCGGCGAGGCGTTCGCCTGCGAAGCCGACACGTCGGACGAGGCGGCGGTCCTCAATCTGTTCGACGAGACGGTCGAGCGGTTCGGTGGCGTCGACATCGTCTTCGCCAACGCGGGCATGCAGAAGGATGCGGCCTATGCCGACCTAACGCTCGAAGACTGGAAGCGCGTCATCGACGTCAACCTCACCGGCCAATTCCTCGTCTCGCGCGAGGCCGTACGCCGCTTCCGCAAACAGGGCGACCGCGGTTTCAGCCGCGCGATCGGGAAAATCCTGTTCATGAGTTCGGTGCACGAGGTCATCCCCTGGGCGGGCCATGCCAACTATGCCGCGTCGAAGGGTGGAAGCGGGATGTTGATGCGGACGCTCGCGCAGGAGATCGCCGGCGACCGCATCCGCGTGAACGGCATCGCCCCCGGCGCGATCGCAACCGAGATCAATGAGGATGCGACCGCCGACCAGGACAAGTTGCTCGAACTGATCCCCTACGGTCGCATCGGCGACCCGGAGGACGTCGCCCGCGCCGCGTTGTTCCTGGTGTCGGATGCGGCGGACTATATCGTCGGATCGACGCTCACCATCGACGGCGGCATGAGCCTGTATCCCGGCTTCCGCGATAATGGGTGAACCCGGGGACAAGCATGCCATATCGATCGCGGATCACGGCGCGATCGGTAACCTGGAGACGATCGCGCTCGTCGATAAGGCGGGGACGATCGACTATCTCTGCTGGCCGTGCCTCGACAGTGCCTCGGTGTTCGCGCGGCTGCTCGACAGCGACAAGGGCGGGCATTTCTCGGTCGAGCCCGATCTCCCAGGCGCGAACCTGGTTCAGATGTACCTGCCCGAGACCAACATCCTGCTCACCCGCTGGATGGCGAATTCCGCGAGCATCGATCTCGTCGACCTGATGCCGGTCGGCAACGATGTCGAGAACGCGCCGCCGCGGTTGGTGCGGCGGCTGACCTGCACGCGCGGGGCGGCGACGATCCGCGTGCGGTGCGCGCCGCGGTTCGATTACGCCGCGGCAGGGCGCAACGCGACGGTGACCACCAACGGCGCGGACGTCTCACGCGGGCGGTTCGATCACGAGTGCGGCCTTGCACTCGCCTTGCACGGGGCGGCGTCGCTGGTCGCGGACGGTTGCGACCTCACGGCCGAGATCGCGTTGCGCGAAGGCGACACCGTCTCGCTGATCCTCAGCAACCCCGACGACGTCTCGCTCGACACCGATGCACTCGACGCGATCGTCGAGAAGGACATTGCCTATTGGCGAACCTGGAGCCGCCAGTCGCGCTATCGCGGTCGCTGGCGCGAGACCGTCGAGCGCTCGGCGATGGTGCTGAAACTGCTGACGTCGCGCCGGCATGGCTCGATCGCGGCGGCGGCCACCTTCGGCCTACCCGAAGCGCCCGGCGGCGTCCGCAACTGGGATTACCGCGCGACGTGGATCCGCGATTCCTCGTTCACCGTCTACGCGCTTCTCCGGCTCGGCTTCCAGAGCGAGGCGGTCGACTTCCTTCACTGGACGATGGACCGCGCGCAGGCGTGTTCGAAGGGCCATCTCGGCGTCATGTACGCGCTCGACGGCGGCCCGATCGCCGACGAACGCGCGCTCGATCTTGCCGGATTCGAAGGGGCGTCGCCGGTCGTCGTCGGCAACGAGGCCAAGGACCAGACCCAGCACGACATCTACGGCGCGCTGCTCGACGCGACCTATCTCGGCACCAAATATGGCGAGCCGATCGCGCATGATTCCTGGATGGCGATCTGCCGGATCGTCGATCAGGTCTGCGAGACGTGGGCGACGCCGGACTCCGGGATCTGGGAAGTCCGCGGGCCGAAGAAGCATTATCTCCACTCCCGGCTGATGAGCTGGGTCGCGGTCGATCGTGCGGTGCGGTTGGCGCAGAAGCGCTCGCTTCCTGCGCCGCTCGTGCGCTGGTCGGAGGTTCGGACCGCGATCAACGAGGATATCTGGGCGAATTTCTGGGACGATGACCTTGGTCACTTCGTTCGCGCCATCGGCGATGCACCCGAGGACAAGGCAGTCGACGGCGCGCTATTGATGATGCCGCTGGTGCGCTTCATCGGCCCGACCGATCCCAAATGGCTCGCGACCTTGGAGGCGATCGGTAAAGACCTGTCCGATGACGGGCAGGTCTATCGTTACAAGATCGATGACGGCTTGCCCGGGCGGGAGGGGACGTTCGTCGCCTGCTCGTTCTGGTATGTCGAATGCCTGGCGCGGGCAGGGCGGCTGAACGAAGCGCGCTGGAACTTCGAGAAGCTGCTCGCGCACGGTAACCATCTTGGCCTGTTCGCCGAAGAGATCGCGCAGGACGGCAGCTTCCTCGGCAATTTTCCTCAAGGTTTCAGCCACCTCGCACTGATCAGCGCGGCGTTTTACCTCGACCGCGCGCTCGACGATGGCGGGCCCAAGGCCTGGGCGTGACCGCCGATGCAATGAGGTGGCGATCATGACCCCCGGCATCGTAGGCAAAATCGCGTTCGTCCCGAAGCCGATGACAGCGGGTTGACCTTCAGGTGTTCCCCCGCGGAATCGGGGGAACAGGAAAGTGGCGGCGTGGGGGCTGCGTTACCCCTCGAACAAATCCTTGAACTGACGAGGCTGCGACCGAAGATACTGGTTCGGCGCCTTCACCTTTCCGCCAAGGTGCGCCGCCGCATGCCAAGGCCAACGCGGGTCATACAAGATCGTCCGCGCCAGCGCGATCATGTCCGCATCGCCCGTGCCCACAATCGCCTCCGCCTGCTCGAAATCGGTGATCAGCCCGACCGCGACGACCGGGATCGACACCGCCTGCTTCACCGCCCGCGCGAGCGGCACCTGGTAGCTCGGCCCGACCGGGATCTGCTGCGCCGGCGTCGTCCCGCCGCTCGACACGTGGATCGCGCTGCACCCACGCGCCTCCAGAGCCTTCGCGAACGCCACGGTCTGCTCGGAATCCCAGCCGCCCTCGGCCCAGTCCGTCCCCGACACGCGCATCGTCACCGCGCGCTCGGCCGGGAACGCAGCCCGAACCGCGTCGAACACTTCGAGCGGGAAGCGCATCCGGTTTTCAGGGCTGCCGCCATATTCGTCCTCACGCCGGTTCGACAGCGGCGACAGGAACTCATGGAGCAGATAGCCATGCGCGGCGTGCAACTGGATCGCATCGATCCCCAACCGCGCAGCCCGCATCGCCGACGCCACGAACGCATCGCGCACCCGTGCCAGCCCCTCGCGGTCTAGCGCGACCGGTGCGTTCTCCTCGGGCAGGAACGGCACCGTCGACGGCCCCTCGGTCTGCCAACCATTGAGTTCGCCCGGCGCAATCTGCAAACCGCCCTTCCACGGCACCTCGCACGAGGCCTTGCGCCCGGCATGCGACAACTGGATCGCGATCGGCATGTCGGACCAGCGCCGCACGCTCTCGATCACGCCCGCCATCGCCGCCTCGGTCGCATCATCGTACAGCCCGACGTCGCCATAGGTGATCCGCCCTTCCGGCAGCACCGCGCTCGCCTCGATCGTCAGCAGCGCCGCGCCGGACAGTGCGAGCTGGCCGAGATGAATCTGGTGCCAGTCGTTCATGCAACCATCGACGGCCGAATACTGGCACATCGGCGCGATCACGATCCGGTTGGCGAGCGTAAGGTTGCCGACCTTGAGCGGCTCGAACAGTTTCGGTCCGCTCATGCGGCGATCGATCGGGAGGAGGAAGGCATGCGCATGTCCCTTGATCTGTGAGAAGGTGCGGCGAAACTCGCTGCTGGGTGCGGAACATAGGAAGCGACGGACGGGTTTCACGCCAAGGAATGCTGCACCGCGATAAAGCCGCGTCCGCAGCGAGATGATTACGACACGAAAAGGGTCTTCGCATTGCATCTACTGCCCGACACGCTCGACGCCGGCTCGGCCTATCCCCTCGGCGCGACCTTCGACGGCCTCGGCGTCAACTTCGCGGTGTATTCCGCCAACGCCGAGAAGATCGAGCTTTGTGTCTATGACGAGACTGGCCGTCGCGAACTGAAGCGGTACGCGCTCCCCGAGTGGACCGACGAGGTCTGGCATGGTTACCTCCCCGATGCGCAGCCGGGCCTCGTCTACGGCTACCGCGCGCATGGCCGCTACGCCCCCGAGGAGGGCCACCGGTTCAATCCGAACAAGCTGCTGCTCGATCCGTACGCCAAGCAGATGATCGGCGAACTCCGCTGGACCGACGCTATGTACGGCTATCAGGTGAAGTCGCCCCGTGCCGACCTGAGCTTCGACAAGCGCGACAGTGCGCTGACGATGCCCAAGGGTGTCGTGACCGACAGCCATTTCGACTGGTCGCGCGACGTGCGGCCCAACACGCCGTGGTCCGAGACGGTGATTTACGAGGCGCACGTCAAGGGCCTCACCAAGCTGTTCGAGGAGGTCCAGCCGTCCGAACGCGGCACCTTCGCGGCGCTTGGCAATCCCAAGGTCATCGATCACCTCAAGCGCCTCGGCGTCACCGCGCTCGAGCTGCTGCCGATCCACACCTATATCCAGGATCGCTTCCTGCAGGAAAAGGGCCTGCGCAATTACTGGGGCTACAACACCCTCAACTTCTTCACGCCCGAACGCTCGTTCTTCGCAACCGACAGCCACAACGAACTCCGCCGCTCGATCCGCCGGCTTCATGCGGCCGGGATCGAGGTCATCCTCGACGTCGTCTACAACCACACCTGCGAAGGCTCGGAACAGGGGCCGACGCTGTCATGGCGTGGGCTGGACAACGCCAGCTACTACCGGCTCGTCAAGGACGATCCCCGCTATGCGATCAACGACACCGGTACCGGCAACACGCTGAACCTCACCAAGGCACGCGTCATTCAGATGGTTGCGGATTCGCTCCGCTATTGGGCGACCAGCTTCGGCATAGACGGCTTCCGCTTCGATCTCGGCCTGACGCTGGGCCGGACGGACACCGGCTTCGATCCTGGTGCCGGCTTTTTCGATGTGCTCCGGCAGGACCCGGTGCTTGGCAAGCTGAAGCTCATCACCGAACCATGGGACATCGGCCCCGGCGGCTACCAGCTCGGCAACTTCCCCCCCGGGTTCGCCGAATGGAACGACAAGTACCGCGACACGGTGCGCAAATTCTGGCGCGGCGACCACGCGCAGCGCGCCGATCTCGCCGCGCGCCTGACCGGCTCGGCCGACCTGTTCGACCGTCGCGCCCGCCGCCCCTGGGCGAGCGTCAACCTGCTGGGTGCGCACGACGGCTACACGCTCGCCGACACGGTCGCCTATGAGGAACGTCACAACGAAGCGAACGGCGAGGACAATAACGACGGTCATTCGAACAACTGCTCGCGCAATTGGGGTGTCGAAGGCCCGACGGACGACCCCGCGATCCTCGAAACCCGCCAGCGTGTGATGCGCTCGATGCTGACCACCTTGTTTGCGTCGCTCGGCACGCCGATGCTGGTCGCGGGCGACGAGTTCGGCCGCACGCAGAACGGCAACAACAACGCCTATTGCCAGGACAACGAGATCAGCTGGCTCGACTGGGAGAAGGCGAAGTCCCCCGAGGGCAACGCGCTGATCGACTTCACCGCGCGGCTGATTGCCCTGCGCCGCGAATACGGCATGCTGCGCGCCGGCAACTTCCTGTACGGCGAGGATACGCCGGCCGAGGGTCTGAAGGACATCGAATGGTGGGATGAGCGCGGCCAGCAACTCACGTCCGAAGACTGGGAAAACACCAACGGCCGCGCGCTGGTAATGCGTCGCGCGTGTGAGATGGAGTCGGGTGAGATCCAGGTCATCTCGCTGTTGCTCAACGCGTCGGAGGGGCCGCTGACCTTCCACATGCCGCCGCCCGAAGATGTCGAGCGCACCGTGCTGATCGACAGCAGCAAGCCCGACCAGGCCGCCGCGCCGATCGAGAACAGCTACGAGCTTCCTCCGCAGGGCGCGGCGTTGCTCTCCTGGACGATCGCAGCGGCATGACCTGGGGACCGACGATCGCCGAGGATGGGATCATTTTCCGCCTCTGGGCACCCGACCGCGACACGGTGACGCTGGAAATCGCCGACGGCCAGCCGGTCCCCATGACGCGCCAACCGGACGGCTGGTTCAACGCCAAGGCGTCGGTGGGGGCAGGGGCGCGATACCGGTTCCGCCTGACCGACGACCTCGCGGTCCCCGATCCCGCCTCTCGCACGCAGTCCGGCGGTGTCCACGGCTGGAGCGTCGTTGTCGATCCCGAAGCCTATACGTGGCGGACCCCGGACTGGCGCGGCCGTCCGTGGGAAGAGATGGTGATTCAGGAGGTCCATGTCGGGACGCTTGGCGGTTTCGCAGGCGTCGCGGAGTACCTCCCGGCGATCGCCGAACTCGGCATCACCGCGATCGAACTCATGCCCGTCAACGCGTTCGGCGGGACTCGAAACTGGGGTTATGACGGGGTGCTGCCCTATGCACCGGCCGAGAGCTACGGCACCCCCGACGACCTGAAAGCCCTCGTCGACCGCGCCCACGAACTCGGCCTCGCCGTGTTCCTCGATGTCGTCTACAATCACTTCGGGCCCGACGGGAACTACCTCGGCGCCTATGCGCCGGGCTTCTTCAACGCCGACGTTGATACTCCCTGGGGCGGCGCGGTCGCGGTCGATCAGGCGCCGGTCCACCGGTTCTTCGTGGACAACGCGCTGATGTGGTTGAACGAATACAGATTCGACGGCCTCCGCTTCGACGCTGTCCACGCGATCGCGAACGACGATTTTCTTGACGCGATGGCCGCCGAACTCCGCAAGAAGACGGTGGGCCGGCACGTCCATCTCGTCCTGGAGAATGAGGGGAACGACGCCGAGCGTCTTCACTCGGCCGCGTTCGACGCGCAGTGGAACGACGACTTCCACAACGTCCTCCACGTTCTGCTCACTGGCGAGACCAGCGCCTATTATGCTGATTTTTCAGACCGTCCGGTCGAACGCCTCGCACGCTGCCTCAGCGAAGGCTTCATCTACCAGGGGGAGGGCTCACCCAACCACGATAGCAAGCCGCGCGGCAAGCCCAGCGCGCACCTGTCGCCGACCGCGTTCGTGGCCTTCCTCCAGAACCACGACCAGATCGGCAATCGTGCGATGGGCGAGCGCCTGACGCTGCTGGCCGACCGTCGAAAGCTCCGCGCGGCGACCGCATTGCTGCTGCTGAGCCCGCAAATCCCGCTGCTGTTCATGGGCGACGAGCGCGGCAGCGAAAGCCCGTTCCTGTTCTTCACCGACTTCCACGACGAACTTGCCGATGCGGTTCGTGAAGGTCGGCGGAAAGAGTTCGCCAAGTTCGCCGCCTTTGCCGATCCGGAAGCGCGCAAGGCGATCCCCGATCCCAACGCACTCGAAACCTTCGAGCGATCCCGCGCACGCGGCGGCCCTGATGCAGCCGAGTGGCAGGACCTGTACCGCGACCTGCTGAAGATCCGTCACGACGAGATCGTCCCCCGCCTGCGAGGCACCAAGTCGATCGGTGCGGAAGCGATCGGGGAGGGGGCAGTCGTCGCGCGCTGGAAACTCGGCGACGGAACAGTCCTAGCACTCGCGCTGAACCTTGGCGACGATGCCGTTGATTTTCCTTACATTGATGCCTCGCCAATCTACATCGATGGCGAGCCCGGCCAAGCTGCCAGCGTGGCAGTATGGTTGGTCCGATGAGCAACCTTCGACAACTCGCCATCGCCGCCGGTCTACAACCCGAATGGCAGGACGCAGCGGGCCGCCGCCAGATCGTCGCAGAAGACGCGTTACGGACGATCCTCGATTGGCTCGGCCACGCGTCCGAGAGTGAAAAGCAGATCGCCGACAGCTTTGCCGCAATCGCTGCTCGCAAGGCGCAGGGCAGTCGGTTCCTGTCCGTCGATACAGGGGAAGCGATCCAACTCGCCACGACTGTATCGGGCAACGCCGAACTCACGCTGGAAGACGGCACGATTCAGTCCGTCAAGGTTGATCGCGGCGCTTTGCAGCCGATCAGCAAGAGTGGCTATCATCGCCTTGAGATCAATGCCGAAGTCATCGATCTCCTGGTCGCACCGCGCCGCTGCTATACGATCGCCGACGCACCACCCGGCCGCAAGCTTTGGGCGCCTGCCGTCCAGATCCCAAGCCTCCGCACGGACGCGCGAAATCCGTTCGGCGACTTCGCCTCACTCGCAGACGCCGCCAAAGCCTTTGGCCGACGCGGCGCCGACGCGCTTGCGATCAGCCCGACTCACGCGCTGTTCCCCGCTGATGCCACCCGATACAGCCCTTACGCACCCTCTAGCCGTCAATTCCTCAACGGTCTTTACGGCAACCCATCCGGGTTAGCCTCGGAGGCGGACAGTTTCCACGACCTGATCGACTGGCACGACGCCATCCCCGCGAAGCTCGTGCAACTTCGCAAGACATTTGATCAAGTTACTCCGAAGACTAAAGAAACCCTAACAGCATTCAGATATGAAGGCGGTCGGGACCTCGAATCCCACGCCGAGTTCGACGCTCTGCACGCGCACTTCTTCGCCACCATCGGTGCACGAGGCTGGCAGCAATGGCCGGCTGAGTATCACGATGCCGCCAGCCCGGCCGTACGTCGTTTCGTCGCCGAGCACGCCGAGGACGTCACGTTCTACGTTTTCCTCCAGTGGCTTGCGCGCCGCGACCTCGACGCCGCGCAAAAAGCGGCCAAGGATGCGGGCATGGCGATCGGTCTTATCGCCGATCTTGCCGTCGGCATGGACCCCGGTGGCAGCCATGGCTGGAGCCGACGCAGCGACCTGCTCACCGGCCTTTCGATCGGCGCACCCCCCGATCCGTTGGGCCCGGACGGGCAGAGCTGGGGCATCACCGGCTTCGACCCGCAAGCCCTTCGCGACACCGCGTTCGCCCCTTTCATCGCGACGATCCGCGCCGCGCTCGCGCATGCCGGCGGCATCCGTATCGACCACGCATTCGGCCTCCGTCGCCTCTGGGTCGTGCCCGAGGGCGCGTCGGCCGCGGAAGGCGCGTATCTCGACATGCCGTTCGACGACATGATGCGGATCGTCGCCATGGAATCCCAACGCGCGAAGGCGATCGTCATCGGCGAAGACCTCGGCACCGTACCCGACGGCTTCCGCGAGGCGATGGACGCGCGCGCGATGCTCGGCATGCGCGTGCTATGGTTCGAGCGCGACGCGGAGGGCTTCGTGCCTCCCTCGAAATGGTCGCGCGATGCGGTGGCGATGACCGGCACGCACGATCTTGCGACGATCGCCGGCTGGTGGAGCGGCCGCGACATCGACTGGACCTGGGACTTAGGCCGTAAGTCGGACGCGCCCGACGAACCCGCCGATTGCGCCGCCCGCGCGGAAGATCGTACCGCGCTGTGGTCCGCGTTCGACATCGATACCAAGCAACCCGATCCCGAAGACACCGCCCCGGTCGTCGATGCGGCAATCGCACACGTCGCCAGCGCTCCCTGCGCGCTTGCCATCATCCCGATCGAGGATCTCGCCGGATTGATCGAGCAACCCAATCTGCCGGGCACGATCGACGAACACCCCAATTGGCGCCGCCGCATGCCCGACACGACCGAAGTGCTGCTCGCCCGCCCCGACGTCGCCGCCCGCATCGACGCGCTCAACGCCACGAGACCTGCATGACACTCTCCACCACGCCCCGCGCGACCTACCGCTTCCAGTTCCACAAGGACTTCATCTTTGCCGATGCGGAGGCACTGGTGCCGTATCTCGACGACCTCGGGATCAGCCACCTATACGCTTCGCCGATCACGACCGCGCGCAGCGGGTCCACCCACGGCTACGACGTCGTCGATCCCACCCGGATCAATCCCGAACTCGGCGGGGAAGCCGGGTTCCGCAGCCTCGTCGCGGCTCTACGCGCACGCGACATGGGCGTCATCATCGACATCGTCCCCAACCACATGGGCGTCGCGGGCGGTGAGAACGCATGGTGGAATGATGTCCTAGCGCACGGTGAAACCAGCAAATTCTCGCGTTACTTCGACATCGACTGGCGCGAGAAGCTCGTGCTTCCGATTCTCGGCGATCCGCTCGCCGAGACGCTCGCAAGCGGCGCGCTCAAGGTCGAGCAGGTCGACGGCCGCTATGTCCTCGAAGCGTATGGCGAGCACCGCCTACCGATCCGCGACGAAGATCAGGCCATAGCAGCAACGGACGACATCGCCGCGCTGATCGACCGCCAGCATTACCGTCTCGCATCATGGCGCGTCGCCAACGACGAACTCAACTGGCGGCGCTTCTTCACGATCAACGACCTCGCCGGCCTGCGCGCCGAAGACCCGGTGGTGTTCGAGGCCACGCACGCACTCTATTTCCGGCTCTATGCGGAGGGCTTGATCGACGGCGTCCGCGTGGATCACGTCGACGGCCTGACCGATCCCGCGGGCTATTGCCGGCAACTCCGCGAACGGTTCGACGCGATCGAACGCCCCGCCGATGTCCCCGCGGGGCCAGCGTATATCGTCATCGAGAAGATCCTTGCGGGCGGCGAACCGCTCGCGACCGACTGGGGCGTCGACGGCACCAGCGGTTATGACTTCATGGAACAGGTCACGGCGTTGCTCCACGATCCCGCCGGTGCCGAACCGCTCGCCGAACTCTGGGCGGACATCAGCGGCCGCTCCGCCGACTTCGCGCCTGAGGAACTGCGCGCACGACAGGAACTGCTCGCGTGGCAGTTCGACGCGCAACATCGCCGCTGCGTCGAGGCCTTCGTCGCGCTCGCCCGCTCGACGCCGGACTGCGACGGCATGACGCCCGGCATGCTGCACCGCGCGATCGAGCGGTTGCTATGGGTGTTCCCGGTGTATCGGACCTACGGAACCGGCAAGGCTGCACCGGCATCTGACGCGAAAATCCGCGAAACGGTCCGCAAGCGCGTCGCCGAGTTCGTCCCCCCCGGCGAGGGGGCGGTCGTCGACCGGATCCTGTCATGGCTGGCGGGCGATGGCCCCGGCGACGCCGCCCTCGCGGCCGAAGCCGTGCGGAAATTCCAGCAATTCTCCGCACCGATCGCGGCGAAGGCGGTCGAGGACACCGCTTTCTATCGCTACGGCCGCCTGCTCTCGCGCAACGACGTCGGCTTCGACGCCGCCCGGATGTCGCTCGACATCGACGCGTTCCATGCCGCGATGATCGAACGGGCGCGCGACTGGCCGTCCGCCATGCTCGCCACGGCAACGCATGATCACAAGCGCGGCGAAGACGTCCGCGCGCGGCTCGGCGTGCTGAGCGAGGTGCCCGACCTGTGGCGCGCACGCGCCGAACATTGGCTCCACCTGGCCGCCCCGTATGCGGAAGGCGTCGATCCAGCCGACACTTATATGCTGCTCCAGACCCTGTTCGGGGCATGGCCGACGAACCTCGGCGTATCCGATATCGAGGGGCTGTCGAATTACGCCGAGCGGATCGTGGCGTGGCAGGAGAAGGCGTTGCGCGAGGCCAAGCTCCGCTCGTCATGGGAGGCGCCGGACGAGGCGTACGAAACCCGCTGTCACGATCTCGCCAAGGCCTTGCTCGATCCGGATCGGTCGCGCGAGTTTCTCGACGACATGGCCGGTTTCGTTGATCGGATCGCGCCGGTCGCCGCGGCCAACGGGCTTGCGCAGGTCGCGCTGCGCTACACCGTGCCCGGCGTCCCCGACCTGTACCAAGGCACCGAGACCGCCGATCTGAGCCTGGTCGATCCCGACAACCGGCGCCCCGTCGATTATGCCACGCGCGAAGAGATGCTTGCGAACGCCGCCGATCCCAAGCTCGTACTCATCGCAACGCTGCTAGCTCTGCGACGCCAGCACCCGATGCTGTTTGCGGCGGGAACCTACGAACCGATGGCCGTTACCGGAGTGCGCGCGGATCACGTCATCGCGTTCAGCCGCGCGCATGACGGTGTCGCAGTGCGCTGCGTGGTGGCCCTGCGCAGTGCCGGACGCTGTCTGGACGCGAACGATGCAGCCGAGTGGTGGGCGGATACGGCGCTTTCGTCGGGTGACCGGATCGCCGACCTGCTCGGCGCCTCCGCAGTTTCGGTCGCCATGCTGGATCCAGCGGCGACCTGATCGAGCCATAGCCGGCCGTTCCCGCGTCGATACGGGAACGGCCGGTACGCCTTACAACCCGAAGCGAAGCGTCGCGCGGAAATCGCGACCGGCGAGCGGTGCGAAGTCCTTCAGGAAGCTCGTCGCGCGACGTGCGTTTACGTCGAACAGGTTGTTCGCGCTAAGCAGCAACGTCGTCTTCGAATCCTTGCCGAACGGGCTGAGGCCGATCGAGGCGTTGACCATCGTATAGTCGTTGGTCTTCGTCTCGAACGCGGCGATGCGGTTCTGGTCGAAGACGTGCTCGACCTCGACGCGGCCGTTGAGCCGGTCGCCCTGTGCCTCGATCCCGCCGAGCACGCGCATCGGCGGGATGCGCGGGACCGGGCCCTGGTCGACGATGTTCGCGTGGACGTAATCGCCCAGCACGTCGGCGTTGACCGCATAGCCGCCGATCTGCGCGACCTTCACCGACGCATCCGCCTCGAACCCGTAATAGCGGGCGTCGGCCTGCTGATACTGGAAGCAGGGCAGGTCGACGGTCCGGCCCGAAGGATCGGCCGCCGCCTGGCACACCGACGACGCGACCTGGTTCTCCGAAATGTAGTTCGAGAACCAGTTGTAATAGGCCGACGCGTCGAAGCTGAAGCCGTCGCCATGCGCGTGCAGCGTGCCTTCCAGACCCCAGGACTTCTCGAGCCGGAAGTTCGGGTTACCGAGTTCATACGCCTGCGTGCCGGCATGCGCGCCGTTCGCGAACAACTCCTCGGCAGACGGTGCGCGCTCCGTGCGTGAGCCGTTCAGGCCGACGCGGATGCTGTCGGTCAGCGCGTAGGACGCACCGAGCGAACCCGAGACCGAGTGATAGCTCTGGCTGCCGCGGAAGAAGCGCAGATCGTCCTCGGGCGTGCGCGCGGCGAGATCGGTGATCTCGTAACGCACGCCACCCTCGGCGCGGAACTTGCCGGACTCGTATTGTTGCAGCGTGAAGAGCCCGGTCTGGTTGGTCTCGTTCTTCGGCAGGAAGGCCTCGTCGCCGGCCACGTTGAAGATCCGGTTGTAGAACTGGACGCCCGACGCGCCCTGCCAACCGCCACGGTTCGCCTGGATGACCTCCAGGCGTCCTTCGAGGCCCTTGTTGTAGAAGGCGGTACCGACGGAGTTGTCCTCCTCCAGCTCGAAATGGCGATAGCTTGCCTGCCCGACGCGGACGCGGATTTTGCTGAGCACATCGCCACCCGTGTCGATCTCGCCGCGCAGGTCGACACGGTTCTGGACTACGTCGAGGCGCGGCGCCTCCTGCTCCTGCCCGGGTTGCGTGGCGTAGCGGATCGGCACGCCGTACAGGCTGTCGTAATGGCTGTACGACACGCCGAGACTGCCATTGTCGGTGATGATCGACGCGCCAGCGCCGGCCGTCCAGGTCTCCGACTGTGTGTTTGGAAGCTTGCCCTTCAACTGCGCCGATGCGGCATAGTCGATCGGATCGGCTTCGTTCGGGTCGACTGGCTGCGCGGCGGTCGCCAGCGCCTGTGCACGCGCGTCGCGCGACAGGATATAGCCGCCGGTGCGCAGATCGCCCGACTTAAGGTACGATCCATCGGCGTGTAGCACTAGGTGCTGGCCGACCGCGACGTCGCCGGCCATGCCGCCGGAGCGTTCGTTCGCCGCCGAGCCATAATTGGCGATGCCGTTCACTCGGTAGCCGTTCTCCGGCACCGACCGTGGGATGCGCGTGTCGATGACGTTGACGACACCGCCGACCGCCGACGTACCGTACAGCAACGCGCTCGGTCCGCGGAGGATCTCAATGCGCTCGGCAAGCAGCGGATCGATGATGACCGCGTGGTCGACCGAGGTGTTCGAGACGTCGATTGAGCCGATGCCGTCGGTCAGCACGCGAATGCGATCACCCTGGAAGCCGCGCAGGATCGGACGCGAGGCGCTCGGCCCGAACGACGATGCCGATACGCCAGGCTGGCGCGCGAGCGTTTCGCCGATCGACGGGCGCAACTGGCGGGTGAGTTCTTGGCCGGTAAGGACGGTCGTGCCCTGCAGGACGTCGCGCTCGCTGGTCTGGATCGGCGCGGTGACGATGATATCGCGCTGGTTGGTCGATCCGACCGACGCCGGGGCAGGGGCCGACGTGGCAGGATCCGTCGCGACGGTCTGGGCGTGCGCCTGAGAGGAAAGGAGCGCAGCCAGGGCGGTGGCGCCGAACAGCATCGTCTTCATGGAATTCCCTTGTGTCGTCCCTGTACGATCAATTGGGTATATTTGATGATACATCATATCAAGTGACAATTATGCCATGAAGGCTGATGGCGCCGCGACTGTTGCCGCGATGCAACATGGCTTGGTGTCATCCGCGAGGACCGAAATGCCGGTCGTCATCCTGACGAAAGTGAGGATCCGGAGCCATGATGGACGGCGTCCGTTATCCTGGGTCCTGACTTTCGTCAGGATGACGGATAACGGATGACGGCGATGGCAAAGGACAGGGGGCGACTACTCCCCCGGCAACCTTACGCCGAGACGATCAACTCCTTGATCCGCCCGGCGAGCGCTTCCATCGCGAACGGCTTGGTCATGACGTGCATCCCTGGGTCGAGATGCCCGTTCCCTACGACCGCGTTCTCGGCATAGCCGGTGATGAAGAGGATCTTCAGGTCGGGCCGCCCGACGCGCGCTGCGTCCGCCATCTGTCGTCCGTTCATACCGCCCGGCAACCCGACGTCGGTGACCAGCAGGTCGACGCGCAGGTCCGATTGCAACAGCTTCAGCCCCGCCGCGCCGTCCGCCGCCTCGATCGCCGCGTAGCCGAGTTCCTCCAGCACCTCGACGACCAGCATTCGGACCGTCGGCTCGTCGTCGACCACGAGTACGGTCTCGCCGGCATGCGCGCGCGGGGCGTCGGACAGTTCGACTTCGGGTGCAGCGTCTTCGGCAGTACCGAAGTGGCGCGGGAGATAGACGCAGACGTTGGTCCCTTCGCCGACCTCGGAATAGATTCGGACATGACCGCCCGATTGCCGCGCGAACCCGTAGATCATCGACAGGCCGAGACCTGTACCGAGCCCCAGCGGCTTGGTCGTGAAGAACGGATCGAACGCCTTCGCGATCACCTCGGGTGTCATGCCGGTGCCGGTATCCGACACGCACAACGACACGTACTGCCCCGGATCGAGTTCGCGTTCGCGTGCCGTTCGTGCGTCGATCCAGCGGTTGGCGGTCTCGATCGTCAGCCGCCCGCCTTCGGGCATCGCATCGCGCGCGTTGATGCACAGGTTGAGGAGCGCGTTCTCCAACTGGTTGGGATCGACCAGCGTCGCCCAGAGCCCGACCGACTCCACCACCTCGACCTCGACTTCGGGCCCGACGGTCCGCCGCACCAGATCCTCCAGCCCCGATACCAGCCGGTTGACGTCGGTCGGCTTCGGATCGAGCGTTTGTCGTCGCGAGAAAGCGAGCAGCCGATGGGTCAGCGCGGCGGCACGCTTGGCCGCACCTTGCGCGGCGATCGAATAGCGCTCGACATCGTTCAGCCGGCCTTGCGCAATCCGTATCCCAAGCAGTTCCAAGCTGCCGGTAATGCCGGTCAGCAAATTGTTGAAATCATGCGCGATCCCGCCGGTGAGCTGGCCGACTGCCTCCATCTTCTGGCTTTGCCGCAACGCCTCCTCGACCTGCATCAGTTCGCGCGTACGCGTCGCGACCTGTTCCTCCAGCGTTTCGTTCCACTGCGCCAGTTGTGCGGTCTGACGGCGACTGTCGTCGATGTCGGTATTGGTGCCGACCCAGCGCAGGATCGTGCCATCGGACGCCCGAACCGCGTCCGCGCGGACCAGGAACCACCGATATTCACCGTCTTTGCTGCGTGCGCGGTATTCGACGCTATACCGGTCACCGGTTGCGAGAGAGTGACTCCAAGCTTCTGCCGCAGCAGGATAATCCTCTGGGTGGACACGGTCCTGCCAGGTGCCGGCGCCGCCAAGCGAACCGGGTTCGAGCCCGTTGAATACGTAGACCTGACGATTGAACCAATAGAGATCGCCGTTCGGGCGAGCCGCCCAGATCTGGTTCGGCACGGCTTCGGCAAAGACCCGGAACTGTTCCTCGCTCTCGCGACGCGCGGCTTCCGCCCGCAGCCGTTCGCTGGCTGTCCTTACCCGTTCGGCGACTTCGCGCATCAGTGCGAGATCATCATCCGTCCAGACCCGCGGCGCCCTGTGGTTCACATAGAGGAGCGCCACCAAATCCTCGTGTTCGACCAGCGGCATGTTCACGAACGACGCTGCGCTGATCGCCTTGAGCATATCGGCCGTATCGCGGGTCCGGGGATCGAGATCGGCATCCGCGATGGCCACAGTCCGCCCGGCCTTCAGATCCTCGATGTACGAGCCATAGTCGCGAAACTGGAGCGTCCCGGCGAGCGTCGTGATACCCCGCGCGTTCCAGTCGCGCTCGACGGCGATCGTTTCGTTACTCTTGTCGATCACGCCGTAGCCGACCCGGCTCACCTGCAGCGCCTTGCCCAAGATCGCCGACGCGGCATAGGCGATCTCGTCGGGTTCGATCAGGTCGCGGATTGCGTCGCTGAGTTCCAGCAGGGCACTTTGCCGCAGGTCCGCCTGCTTGCGCTTGGTGATATCGAAGCTGACGCCGGGAAAGCGTAACGGCGTGCCGTCGGCGCCGAGCCGGCAACGGCCTTGCGCGGCGACCCAGCGAACCGCGCCATCCGGCTGGACCAACCGGTACTCGGCCGCAAAATCGCTGCCACCCTCGAGCGCATCGGCGATCGCGGCGCGGGTCGCGGGCAGGTCGTCGGGGTGAATGCCGCCGAAGAATCGTTCGAGTGGCGCGCCCTTGCGTCCGAGTTCCTCGGGAACGCCGTACAGCCGTGAGAAGCGATCGTCGGCCTTCACGCGATCGTTCGGAACGTCCCAGTCCCAGGTGCCGATACCGTTGCCGGCCGCTAGCGCCTGGTGGAGCCGCTCTTCGCTTTCCTGCGCGGCAATGGCGGCCCGGCGCTGGGCGGACACGTCCGTGAACAGCACCGCGACGAGGTGCGGCGCGGCAGCGCCTATCGGGAAGGCATGGACGTCGAACCACCGATCCATCGAGTCCGAACCATGATCGAACCGTGCCGGTTCGCCTGTCAGCGCGACCTTGCCATAGGTGTCGAACCAGACGCGCTCGAGATCCGGAACGAGTTCGCTCGCGGCCCGACCGACCGCGTCGACCAGTCCGGTCTGGCTTTCGAATCGCGGATTGACCTCGACGAACCGGTAGTCGATCGCTCGATCGCCATCGAACACCATCTCGATGATGCAGAACCCCGCGTCGATCGCTTCGAACAACGCGTCGTAACGCTCTTGGGCCGGATTGGCACGTTCAGCCTGGGTCGTCGGTCGTAACATCGTATCTCGAAGGTCGGAGGACGCGACCTTACGCAACAAGGCCGGCGAGCAAACGCACCAACGAGAGTTCCGATCCCGTGGTTAGATCGGGTGCGCTGCGACCCGTTCGAGCGCGACCGGCAACAGCCGGGCGAGGCGATCGGCCCAGGCCGCGCAGCCCTCGGCTGACCCCAGCAGATCCTGTCGTATCTCGATCTCGGCATAGGCGCGGGCAGGGTAGGCATGCCGCGGAACGGTGTAGTCGATCAGGTCCATCCGGTAGGGTTCGTTGTCGCCAACCGTCAGGTCGCCTTCGGTCCGCAACACCGCCAGCAGGGCCTGTGCGAACCTCGTGTCGCCGCCGTCGTGGAGAATGCCGATTTGCCACGGACGCGCCTGGTCCCGCATCGGCCCGCTCATCATCGGGGTGAAGCTGTGCAGCGCGATCAGCGTCGTCGGTGGGCCAAACGCATCGCGTCTCGCCAGTTCGGCATCGATCGCCGCATGGTACGGCTCGTGGATCTCGCGGAACCGTGCCGCACGATCCGCTTCGCTCAGCGCCGCATTGCCCGGCACGACCGTGCCGTCGCTGACCGCGGCGATGACGTCCGGCTGATCGGGGCTGCGGTTGCAGTCGATCACCAGCCGCGAATAGGTCTGGCGGACGAATACCGCGTCGAGCCGCTCCGCCAATGCCGCGCCAAGTTCACCAACGCCGATGTCCCAGCCGATATGGCGGGACATTTCCGCATCGCTCAGCCCCAGCGACCCAAGCCGTGTCGGTACCGCTTTCCCCGCATGGTCGCCGATCAGCAGGAACGATGACGCGCCTGCCGGGTTGATCACCGAGACCGGAGAGGTATCCTCGGTCGTTAGCAGCGATTGGCTGACATTGCTGTTCATGCGACACGGACCCTGGATGCCATCTCTAACGCTCTCCCACGTAACGAAATACTCCTACCGCCAGCCGGTGGCGTTTGGCGAGCACCGGATCATGGTCCGGCCGCGGGAAAGCTATGACCAGCACCTGATCGACGCCCAGTTGACGATCTCCCCGGAGCCGTCGGACATTCGCTGGCTTCAGGACGTGTTCGGCAACTCCGTGGCGATCGCGACGTTCGACAAGCGCGCGAAGGATCTCGTCATCGACAGCCGGATACGGCTGAACCACAGTCCGGCCGAACTGCAGAACGTCGATATCGAACGTTACGCGCGGTTCTATCCGTTTACTTATTCGTCCGAGGAAATGCCCGACCTGCTCCGGTCGATCGAGCGCCAGCATCATGATCCGCTGCGTGAGATCGACACCTGGGCGCGGCGTTTCGTAAGCAGCGGGGGGCAGACCGATACGCTGGCGATGCTGTCGGAGATGACCGCGGCGATCAAGCGTGAGTTCACCTACGTGCCGCGGCCCGAGAAAGGCACGCAGTCGCCGATGGAAACGCTCGCGATGCGCAAGGGCACGTGCCGCGACTATGCGATGCTGATGATTGAGGCGGTCCGCGCGCTCGGCTTCGCGGCGCGCTTCATCTCGGGCTATGTCTACAACCCCAGCAGCCGCGAGCAGCGCACCGGCGGCGGCAACACCCATGCCTGGGTCCGCGTCTATCTTCCCGGTTCGGGCTGGGTCGAGTTCGATCCGACCAACGGCATCGTCGGCAACCGTGGCCTGATCCGCGTCGCGGTCGCGCGCGACATTTACCAGGCGGTGCCGATCTCGGGCACCTGGAGCGGCTTTCCGGGAAGCTTCCTCGACATGAGCGTGTCCGTGAACATCGCCGTCGACGATGCCGCCACAGGCGATGCCAACAATTCTCAACACACGGCGATAACGGCCTGAACCGGGGGACTTCTATGCTGATCAGGGCAGGCTACAACATTCGATTTGAAACCGACGTTGCGACTCCGATGATGGCGATGCTCAGCCTTCATCCGTCGCGGAACAAGGACCTCGTCACCCCGCACCGGATCGTCGACGATCCCGACGTTCCGGCCTATGATTATCTCGACGCGTTCGGCAACGTCTGCACGCGGATCACGGTGCCGAAGGGCGGCCTGACGCTGTCGTGCGACTTCACCGTTCAGGACAGCGGCAAGCCCGATCCGGTGACGCCGGACGCGATCCAGCACGCGGTCGAGGATCTTCCCGACGACATCCTAATCTACCTGCTCGGCAGCCGCTATTGCGAGACGGACCGCCTGTCCGAGACCGCGTGGTCGTTGTTCGGGCATGTCCCCGCGGGCTGGCAGCGCGTCCAGGCGATCGTCGACTTCGCGCATGACCATGTCGAGTTCGGTTATCACTTTGCCCGTCCGACCAAGACCGCTTGGGACGTCTATCAGGAGCGCCAGGGCGTGTGCCGCGATTTCGCGCATCTCGCGATCACGCTGTGCCGCTGCATGAACATTCCGGCACGCTATTGCACCGGCTATCTGGGCGATATCGGCATCCCGCCGGTCGACGCGCCTATGGATTTCTCCGCCTGGTTCGACGTGTATCTCGGCGGCACCTGGCACACGTTCGACGCGCGCCATAATCGGCCGCGGATCGGCCGGATCCTGATGGCGCGGGGCAGGGACGCGACCGATACCGCACTGACCACGACCTTCGGTCCGGCACGCCTGGTCGGTTTCGACGTCCATACGGACGAAGTCGGTCTCGAAGCCCGCGCCGATGGTGTAGCGCCAACGGGGTAATCCCACCGCAGCGTCAAGTTAGGTCTTGTCGCGACAGCCGCGATGGGCCTAACGCCACCGATCCCTTAACTTATGCTGCGATGCACAACATGACCTCGACCCCAGATCAGTCCGCTCCCTCCAACGCGAACGCGCTGCTATTGCAGGCGATCGCGCTGCGCCAGTGCATCACGGCAACCTATAACCGGATGGTCTGCACTTTGGCGCCGCACATCCTCTATACCAAGCATGACGACGTATTCGTCGACGCGATCACGCTGGAACGCGACGGTCAGCCACCGAAGGAGATCAAGCTCGGCACGTTCAAGCTCGCAGGGCTGAAGGATATCGAGGTCATCGATCGCCCGTTCGTCCCCGACGCGATCTTCAACCCCGGCGACATCAAGTACGACCGGGTGACCCTGTTCGTCGTCGACCGCACCTGAGCCTAAATCCTCCCCCTCGCGGGGGAGGATCAGATAGCTTCACATCGCAGGCGGCAACCATGCCGTCTCGATCTCGCCGTACCGATCGGTAAATCCGGTGGCCGCTACCAGCGCCGCTTCGTCGACGATCCGTACCCGTCGCCCGGTGCGCTCGATAACGCCCGTCTTCTCCAGCGCGCGGATCGTCCGGTTGACGTGGACCTTGGTCAGTCCCAGCGCGTCGCCGATATCGGTCTGCGTGAGCGGCAGGTCGAACGAGTCGACGATCCCGCCTGCCGTGACCCGCAACCGTGCGATGATATCGAGCAACAGCGTCGACAGCCGCTCGCTCGCACCCATCCGCCCGATCGTCGTCAGCCGGTCGCTCATCGCGACGTTCTCGGCGGCAGCAATCGCGTAGAGCAGCCCGGCAATGCGCGGCTGCGCGCGGAACAGAAGGCCGAGTTCGGTCTTGGGCAAATCGATCACGATGCAGTCGGAGATCGCGGTCAGCGTTGCCGCCGCCTGCGACCACGCCATGCTCGACGTCCCGATCAGGTCGCCCGCATAATGAAACCGCAGGATCTGGCGCCCGCCGGTGACCAGCTTCGCCGAGGAATGCAGCCACCCCTGGCGCACGACGTACAGCGCGTGGCTTTCACCGCCTTCCGCGACCAGCACGTCGCCCGCGCGTAGCCGCCGCTCGCCGCGTTCGGCGTGGAGGATCGCCTCGCGTTCGGCGTCGGTGAGATCGAGATGCCGCCCTAGTCGTGCGATCAAACCGCTCAATTGCATGCTTCACCCTTTTCCCTGCCCGCGCGCCGTTCTTGCCGGTCACGTCGCCAAATGATCGTGTCGCGCGTCATGGTTCGCGCGATCCTTCCAGAATATATCGACGGCGATACGACGCCGTCATCGCGGCTGTCCTAACGCGCTTTCGAGCACCGGCGCAACGCGGGCGGCGATCCGGTCGACACCGGTCCGGTTGGGATGAACACGATCCGCCTGCATCAGTCCGGCATTGCCGATGACGCCGTCCAGGATGAACGGGTACAGCGTAGCATCATAGGATTTGGCCAAGTCGGTCCATATACTGTTGAACTGGCGCGAATACTCTGGGCCGAGATTAGGCGGCGCCATCATGCCGGTCAGCATCACGGGAATGCCGCGACGCTTCGCCTCGTCCATCATCGCCGTCATGTTGGCGCGCGTTTCGTCCGGCGATATCTGGCGAAGAACATCATTGCCGCCAAGCCCCAACAGAATCAGGTCCGGTCTGCGCTTCATGTTGTCGAGCGCGAACGCGAACCGCTGCCGTCCCGCAGCGCTAGTATCGCCAGATACCCCGGCATTGACGATCGTCGCGTTGATCCCGTCCTTGCGCAACCGGTCCTGCAAGGCATCGGGCAGGCTCTGCCCGCGGTCGAGGCCATAGCCGGCATACAGGCTATCACCAAAGGCGAGGATAACGCGCTCCGGACCCCGCGGCGCTGGCGTCGCAGCAACTGGCGATATCGTGTTCGCCGCGGGTGGCGGGGCAGGGATCTCGGGTGTCCGATCGCAGCCGGCCAGCAACCCCGCTTGGAGAAGCGCCAGTCCGCCCCCATAAAGAGGCCAGCGTCGCATCTGTTTCTCCAAAATATTGGTCTCCATGTCCGAACCTGCTTCCGCCGATATGGTGATCTCGGTGCGCGATGTCACGCTGACACTCGGCACATCGACTGCCGCGACGACGATCCTCAAGGGCATCGATCTCGACATTGCCCAGGGCGCCAGCGTCGCGCTGCTCGGGCCATCGGGGTCGGGCAAATCGTCGCTGATGGCCGTACTCTCCGGACTGGAGCGGGCGACCAGCGGTCGGGTCCAGGTGGCCGGGCTAGATTTCGGCAAGCTCGACGAGGATGCCCTCGCGCGCGCGCGCCGCGGTCGGATCGGCATCGTCCTGCAGGCCTTCCACCTGCTGCCGACGATGACCGCGCTCGAAAACGTCGCGGTACCGATGGAACTGGCCGGGATGCCCGACGCGTTCGAGCGAGCGGAAGCCGAACTCGCGGCTGTCGGCCTGTCGCACCGTATAGGCCATTATCCAACTCAGTTGTCAGGCGGTGAGCAGCAGCGGGTGGCGATCGCCCGCGCGCTCGGCCCGCGTCCGGCACTCGTCTTCGGCGATGAACCGACCGGCAACCTCGACGCCGCCACTGGCGCCTCGGTCATGGACCTGTTGTTCGATCGCCGCGCTGCGACCGGCGCCACGCTAATCATCATCACCCACGATCCGGTGCTGGCGGCGCGGTGCGATCGAACCGTCGAATTGAGTGATGGCCGCATCGTAGCGGACCGTTTGCGGTGAGCGAATGGCGGCTGGCGTGGCGGCTTGCCCGTCGCGAACTCAATCTTCGGTTTCGCGGGCTGCGGCTTTTGCTAGCATGCCTTTTCCTCGGCGTCGGCGCCCTGGCCGCGATCGGCAGCCTGACGCAGTCGATCGACGGCGAGCTTGCGGCGCGCGGCAGCGCGATCCTCGGTGGCGATGTCGAGTTCGGTACTTCGCAGCGCGCGGCCACCCCTGACGAGCGCACGGCGATGGCGCGGCTCGGCACGGTATCCGAAACCGTACGGATGCAGGCAACCGCGATCCGCGGCACCAACAGCGTGCCGGTCCAGCTCAAGGGCGTCGATGCGGTCTATCCGCTCTACGGCACGCTGAGCGTACAGGGCGGATCGGTTACGAAGGTCGACGATCCCAAGGCGATCTGGATCGCTCCGGCCTTGGCGCAAAGACTCGGCGTCGGCCGCGGCGCGCGCATACGCCTCGGGATCGCCGACTTCACCGTCGCCGGCGTGATCGCGAACGAACCGGACCGGCTCGGCGAAGGCTTCACGCTCGGCCCCGTCGCGATCGTTTCGATGGCCGGCATTGCGCGGACCGGTCTGGTCCAACCCGGCAGCCTGTACGAAAGCAAGTACCGCGTCCGGCTCTTCCCAAGCGCCGCGCCGACGACCGCCATCGATCGGTTCAAGGCGGCATTCCCGACCGGCGGCTGGGAAACCAAGACGCGCGACCGTGCCGCGCCCGGCGCCGAACGCTTCGTCGACCGCATGGGCCAGTTCCTGTTGCTGGTCGGGCTGTCCGCACTCGTCATCGCCGGGATCGGCGTCGGCAACGGCGTGTCCTCCTACCTCGCCGCTCGCCGCAGCAGCATCGCGGCGTTGAAGGTCCTCGGCGCGACATCCGGCCTGATCGCCAAGATCTACCTTTTAGAGGTTGGTGTCGTCGCGGCGATGGGGATCGTCCTAGGGCTGGTCGCGGGCGCGGTGACGGTGCCGTTGATCGTCTGGCTCGCGGGCGACGTGCTCCCGGTCGCGCCGCAGTTCTCGCTCCAGTTCGCGCCGCTCGCGTTGGCCGCGGCCTACGGCATGCTGATTGCGCTCGCCTTCACCGCACCGCCCCTGATCGAGGCTGGCAGCATTCCCGCCGCGGGCCTGTTGCGCGGTGTCTTTGGCAGCCGGTCCGTCCCGTTGCGCCGAACCTTGCCCTGGGTCCTTGGTGCCGGAGCGGCGATCGTCGCGCTAGCCCTGTCGACCGCGGAACAGCCCGGCCTCAGCGCAGGCTTCCTCGCGGCAGTGGCCGGCGTGCTCCTGGTATTAGCGGCGTTCGGCTGGGCGGTGCGCCGGATCGCCGCAGCGCTTCCCCGCTCGCGCAAGCCGTTGTTGCGGCTCGCCATCGCCGGACTGCACCGCCCCGGCGCGCGGACCGGCACCCTGGTCGTCGCACTCGGCCTCGGCCTGACGCTGTTCGTGCTGCTCGCCGGCATCCGCACCAGCATCGACGCGAACATCGCGCTCACCGTCCCCAAGCGCGCACCGGCGCTGTTCGCATTGGACGTTCCGCCCGACCGCGAGGCGGAGTTCCGCCGGACGATCGAAGGCGTGGCGACCCGTCCGGTGATCCGCACCGTCCCCGCAATGCGTGGCACGATCACCGGCTACGGCACGACGCGCGTCGCCGACCTCAAGACCCTGCCCGAGGGCGCATGGGCATTGCGCGGCGAGCGCGGGCTGACCTACTCCGCGACCTTGCCCGAGGGCAGCGAACTGGCCGCCGGTCGGTGGTGGCCGCGTGACTATAAGGGTCCGCCGCTGGTCTCGATCGACGAGCGGTTGGCCAAGGTGCTCGCGCTCAAGATCGGCGATCCGCTCAGCTACACCTTGCTCGGCGTCGAGCGGACCGCGCGGATCGCGTCTTTCCGCCGGATCAGCTGGGATACGCTCGGCTTCAACTTCGTGATGGTGTTCTCGCCCAACGCGATCGAGGACGCGCCACACAATCTCGCCGCGACCATCGAGCTTGCACCGGGACAGGAAGCACCGGTGATGCGCGCGTTGCTGCCGCGTTTCCCGTCGGTGTCAGTGATCGAGGTTCGCGGCGTGCTCGGCCAGGTCCGCGACATCGTCTCGCAGATGGCGACCGCGATCACCGCAGCCGCGTCGGTGGCGATTCTTGCTGGGATCGCCGTGTTGATCGGCGCGATCGCCGCGGCGCGAGAGGCGCGTACCTATGACGGCGTGATCCTGCGCACGCTCGGCGCGACGCGGGGGCAGGTGCTCGCAGTGCAGGCGCTCGAATACGCGTTCCTCAGCATCGTGCTGTCGGTACTCGCTTTGCTGCTGGGCCTCGGTGGCGCGTGGTATGTCGTCACGCAACTCTTCACGTTCGAATGGCGGCCGGATTATGTGACGGTGTTGGCGACACTGTTGGGCGGTGCCGGGTTGACGATGGCGATCGGACTGATCGGCGCTTGGCCTATTCTCGGTGCCCGGCCGGCGCAGGCGTTACGGCAACTTTGAGGGCACGTTTGCGTCCGCGCGGCGTTGGGCCGGAATATACCGGGACCAAGGGGCAAGACGCTGAGTACGACTGAATCACGATCCGAGCATGAGGCTACCAGTCCCTGGTCGATGTCGGCGCGCGAATGGTGGAAGGTCCTGAAGCGCACCTGGGCCGAGGGCAACGACGATAATATCGGCCTGATAGCGGCCGGTACCGCTTTTTATGGGTTCGCCGCGATCGTCCCGCTGTTGGCGTCGGTCGTGCTGATCTACGGGCTGGTCGCGGACACGGAGACCGTGGTCGCGAACATCCGCGCGTTGTTCAACGTCCTTCCCGACGACGCTGCCCGAGTGATCGGGGACCAACTCGCAACGGTCGTCAACACGTCGGAAGGCAAGAAAGGCTTCGGCCTCGTCATCGCGCTGGGCATCGCGCTGTACGGCGGCACCAAAGGCGCGTCATCGATCGTCACCGCGCTCAACATTGCTTACGAGGAGAAGGAAACACGCGGGTTCATCGCCCTCTACCTGCTCGCCTTCGCGATCACCGGGGGCGCGGTCCTGCTGGCCTTGGTTGCCGCGCTGTCGACGGCGGCATTTGCGCTGCTCGACAGCCTGATCCCTGGTGCTCCGGACATTCTGCTGTTGGGGATCCGTCTGGTAAGTTACGGCGTCCTCGCCTCGTTGGGCGTCACGGCGGCTGCATGTCTGTACCGGTTCGGCCCCAATCGTCGCAAGG
>NZ_JAUSZF010000001.1:3585000-3774077 GCF_030817315.1 Sphingomonas faeni
GATACCATGGATGTGGCGGGGGCTTTGACGAGTGCCGCGATTGGGGAGCGGGATTTGTTGGCGGGGCGCTGGGATGGGGCTCGGGTTGTGCTGTTTGCGGTGGACTGGACCGATCCGACTGCTCGGGTGGAACTGGGCGAGGGCCTTATTGGCGCGGTCGAGTTGGGGAATGGCGGGTTCACCGCGGAGTTGCGGGGGGCGAGTGCTGCGCTGGATCGGGCGGTGGTGGAGGAGACGTCGCCGGAGTGTCGGGCGGAGCTCGGGGATCGGCGGTGCCGGGTGGCGATGGCGGGGCGGCGGCGGTTTGCTCGGGTTGTTGCGTGCGTGGGGGCGGTAGTGACGCTGGATGCTGGCGCTGACGGGCTTGGGGGTGGGCTGTTGCGGTGGTTCGGCGGCGCGAATTGTGGGTTGGAGAATGCTGTCGCTCGGGGTGTCGGGATGGCGGTTACTTTGCGGGCGGTGCCGGCGTTCACCGTGGAGGCGGGGGTGCTGGTCGAGGTCGTGGAGGGGTGTGACAAGAGTCTCGCCACGTGTGCGGGGCGGTTTGGGAATGCGGTGAACTTTCGGGGGGAGCCGTATTTGCCGGGGATCGATCTTCTCACGCGGTATCCGGGGGCTTGAGCGCCGTTGCGGACGCTGCGCTTGCGGCGGTGGGGACGCGGTTTCGGTTGCATGGGCGGGGTGTGGATGGGCTCGATTGTGTCGGGCTGGTTGCGCTGGCTTTGCGGGCTGGGGGGTATTCTGGCGAAGTTCCGAGCGGGTATTCGCTGCGAGGTGGCGATTGGGGTTTGCTCGATCGGGTGCTGGTGCGGGTTGCCGAGGTGGTGGCGGGCGACGTGCTGTTGATGGCGGCGGGGCCGGGGCAGGTTCATTTGGGGATCAGGACGGCGGGCGGCTTCGTGCATGCGGACGCTGGGTTGCGGCGCGTGGTGGAGCGGCCGGGGATGCCGCCTTGGCCGATCCTTGGGGTTTGGCGGATGGAGGGGTGACATGGCGACCTTGGTATTGACGGCCGTGGGGAGCGCGGTGGGCGGGCCGATCGGGGGCGCGATCGGCGCCTTGATCGGGCGATCGGTGGACGGCGCGGTGTTCGGGCCGCAGCGGCGGGAGGGGCCTAGGCTGGTCGAGCTGGCAGTGCAGACTTCGTCTTATGGGGCGCAGATTCCGAAGCTGTTCGGGACGATGCGCGTGGCGGGGACGGTGATCTGGGCGACCGACCTGATCGAGACGCGGGCCTCGTCTCGGAGTGTGAAGGGGCAACCTAGCACCTCGACCTATTCCTATGCGGCGTCTTTTGCGGTGTTGCTGTCGGCTCGGGCTATTCGCGGCGTGGGGCGGATCTGGGCTGAGGGGAAGCTGCTGCGGGGGGCCGCAGGGGACTTCAAGACGGCGACCGGGTTTCGGCTGCATCTGGGGGGTGAGGACCAGGCGGTGGATCCTTTGATCGCGTCTGCGGAGGGGGCGTCGCCGGCGTATCGCGGGTGCGCCTACGCCGTGTTCGAGATGTTGCAGCTGGCGGATTTCGGGAATCGCATTCCTTCGCTGACGTTCGAGGTGATTGCGGACGAGGGGCTGGTGCTGGTTTCGACGATCGCGAAGGCGCTGGCGGGGGAGGTTTCTGGGACTGCTGCGCTGGCGGTGGGCGGGTTTGCGGCGTCGGGCGGGAGCGTTCGGGCGTTGCTGGAGATGTTGGGGCAGGCTGGCGGGGCCTGGTTTGCGCCCTCCGGAGCCGGGTTGGTGATGCGCGATGCGGCTGGGGTGACCGTTGTCGTCGCCGACGAGGGGTTTGCGGTTGAGGGGAAGGGCGTGCGGCGGGCTCGGGCGGTCGCGGCGATCGAGACTGTGCCTCGGACCGTGACGGTCGGCTATTATGACGCGGCGCGGGATTACCAGGCGGGGGTGCAGCGGGCTCGGCGGCCGGGGGCTGGTATGCGCGATGAGCGGGTCGAGGTGCCGGCGGTGCTGGAGGCGGGCGCGGCTAAGACGATGGCGGAGGCTATGCTGGCGCGGGCCGAGGCCGGGCGGGTTCGGCGAACCGTTGCCGCCGGGTTCGGGGCGATGGGACTCGCGCCGGGCGCTTGCGTGACGATTTCCGGGGAGGGCGGCGTCTGGCGGGTGGCCGACGTCAGCATCGAGGGGATGGTGACGACGTTGGGGCTGGTGCCGTTGGTGGCAGCGTCTTTGCCGGCGAGTGCCACCAGCGGGCGGGTTTCGGGGGCGGTGGATGCGGTCGTGGGGGCGACGATCGTGCGGGCGTTCGAGGTTCCCGGGCTGGAGGACGCGCCGTTGTCCGCGCCGCGGATGCTGGTCGTCGCGGCCGGTACGGGCGCGGCGTGGCGGCAGGCGGCCTTGCTCTACAGCCTCGATGACGGGGTGAGTTGGGTGGCGGCCGGCGCGACGGCGGCGCCGGCGGTGCTGGGGACGATCGCGGTCGTTGCGCCGGGGGCTCCGGCTGCGCTGGCCGATCTGCGGGGGGCGTTCGAGGTTACGCTGGCGCATGCGGATATGGACCTCGGCGATGCGGATGCGGCGGCGCTCGATCGGGGCGTTAACCTGGCTTTGCTGGGGGACGAGCTGTTGCAGTTCGGACGGGCGGAACCGCTGGGTGGCGCGCGGTGGCGGTTGAGCCAGTTGCTGCGTGGGCGGCGGGGCACCGAGGCTGCGGCGGGCATACAAGTGGTCGGGGATCGGTTCGTGACGATCGAGGCGGATACGGCGCGGGCGCTCGACCTGCCGGTGTCAGTGCTGGGACGCGAGGTGCGCGTGATCGCGTCGGGCGTGGGCGACGATACGCCGGTGGAGACGCGGTGCGTGATGCGCGGTGCTTCGGTGGTTCCGCCTTCGCCGGTGCATCTGCGGTTCTCCAGCGAAGCCGATGGCGGCGCGACGGTGCGGTGGACGCGACGGAGCCGGGCAGGGTGGCGGTGGATCGACGGGGTCGACGCGCCGCTGGCCGAGGAAACCGAAGCGTACCGCGTGACGATTACGGCCGGCGCAACCGCGCGAGACGTCGAGGTGGCGGAACCTTCGGTGTCGGTGCTTGCGGTCGAGCGCGTCGGGCCCGTCAGCGTCGTCGTCCGGCAACGCGGGATCTTCGGCGAGTCCCTGGCGACGGAACTGATCGTACCGGCCTGATAATCGAACGGGAGAACGAATGATGAGCGACGACAGCACTTCGCGGCTGGCATTGCCGTTGCTGCAACCGGGACAGGCACAGAAGGAAACGACGCATAATGAAGCGCTGACGTTGCTCGATCTCGCGGTGCAGGCGAGCGTGGTGGCGGTGGGAACCAACGTGCCGCCGGTAGCGCCGACGCCTGGAAGCACGTGGATCGTCGGTACCGCACCGACCGGCGGCTGGGCCGAGCAGGCGCGGGCGATCGCCGGGTGGACGAGCAGCGGCTGGCGGTTCCTAGCCGGTCGGGAGGGCATGACCGTGTGGAGCATCGCCGACGGCCAGCCGGCTCGGTTCGGTGCGGGGACCTGGACGCTGGGCGTACTGGCCGGAGAGCAAGGTTTCGATCGGCGGGGTCGACGTCGTGGGCGCACGTCGCGCAGCGGTTCCGGACCCGACGGGCGGAACCGTCGTCGACGGCCAGTCGAGAGCGACGATTGGTGCCATATTGGCCGTGTTGCGAGGCCACGGACTCATTTCCGTCTAAAACATCCATAAAACTGTGTCGTTCCAGCAACACTTCTAACTTTTGTCAGCTTGCGTGGAAACAAGCCCGAGGATAGGGAGTTTGCGATGTCCGTGTGACACTCATGAAAGGGGATTTATATGCGGAAGCTTGCCGTCGTTCTGGCACTCGCCTCCACCGCACTCGCCACTCCCGCCCTCGCCCGCGACAAGTCGTGGTACGTAGGCGTCGAAGGCGGTGCGATGATCGTTGAAGACATCGACTATGATATCGGCGCATTGAACAATGCCGGTTCGGTCGATCATGACTATGGTTACGATGTCGACGCCGTAATGGGCTACGACTTTGGCGGTTTCCGCCTCGAAACCGAAGTCGGCTACCGTAAGGCAACCGTGGACGGCTTCTCGTCGACCACGCCGGTTGGCGGCTTTGCAGCCGGCAACTACAGCGGTGCTGGTGGTTCGTCGTCGGCTCTCAGCTTCATGCTGAACGGCCTTCTGGACTTCGGTCCGGACGATGGCATCCAGGGCTTCGTCGGCGGCGGCGTCGGTGTCGCTCGCGTCAAGGCGCAGTACGGCATCACCAACGCAGACTTCCTGAACGACTCGGACACCGTGTTCGCGTATCAGGGCCTGGCCGGTATCCGTGCACCACTGACCGACCACATCGACGCGACGCTGAAGTATCGTTTCTTCAACGCCGAGAACGTCAAGCTGGTCGACAACTCGAACCGCGTGTTCGACGGTCGCTTCCGTTCGCACAGCATCCTTGGTGGTGTGACGTACAACTTCGGCGAGCCTGCTGCTCCGCCGCCGCCGCCGCCGCCGCCGCCGCCTGAGCCGATGGCACCGCCGCCGCCGCCAGCTCCGGTTGAAGTCGTCTGCTCGCCTGGTCCGTTCATCGTGTTCTTCGAATGGGATAAGTCGGACATCACGCCTGAGGCAGCGTCGATCCTCGACAACGCCGTCACGCAGTACCAGTCGTGCGGCAACGCACAGGTCATGCTGGCAGGTCACGCCGATAAGTCGGGTTCGGCATCGTACAACGTCGGTCTGTCGCAGCGCCGCGCAGATGGCGTGAAGGCATATCTGTCTTCGCATGCCATCCCGGACAGCGTCATCTCGACGGAAGCATTCGGCGAGAGCCGTCCGCGCGTCGAGACCGCCGATGGCGTTCGCGAAGTGCAGAACCGTCGCGTGGAAGTCACCTACGGTCCGGGTTCGGGCCAGTAAGACTTTCGCCAACCGACTCTCGGGTCGGTTACGGAATGAAGATCGGGGAGGTCAGCGCAAGCTGGCCTCCCTTTTCTTTTGTGCTTTTTGCGCGGGGCTGGCCGGTCGCGAGGGCGGCGGCTTCGGCTGGCGTTGATTTAGTTCACGCGGAGGCGCGGAGAGTAAGAGCGGAGATGGATCTTTCTTGGCGAAGGTCGTCCGCGAATGCAGCTTTTGACGATTGGCTTCGCCGGGGCGGGGCCATGGCGGGAAGGCTGTCCAAACCTTCTTCTTACTCTCCGCGGCTCCGCGCCTCCGCGCGAACAAAATCAACGTTCGGGCCTTTCGCGACGGCGGCGTTTGGCGGAACGCCGATGTGTTCACGCGAAGGCGCAAAGGCGCGAAGAGGGTTTTGCGTGGGGCGGGGTTTCCTGCTTCTTGAATCTTTTCAGTGCTATCGCGCCTGTGCCGTCAGGTCGCAGCGCCTCGCCCGGAGTCGGGCATCTTCGCGCCTTTGCGCCTTCGCGTGAGCATATCTGCTGCCTGGATACCGTGAGCGAGCGTCGTTGCGACGCTCGCGCCTTCACCCAAGCGTATCCACGCTATACTGGGACGGAGCGAACGAGGAGATGTCGATGAAACCGCTGATTGGACGAGACACGCGGTTGTGCATGTCGTTGTCGGCGCGACCGGGGAATTTCGGGTCGCGGTTTCATAACCGGCTGTACGAGCTGACCGGGCTCGATTTCGTCTACAAGTCGTTCTCGACCACCGACTTAGATGCTGCGATCGGTGGAATCAGGGCGCTCGACATTCGCGGGTGCGCGATCTCGATGCCGTTCAAGGAGGCGGTGATCCCGCTGCTCGACGCGTTGGCGCAGTCGGCTAGCGCGATCGACAGCGTGAATACGATCGTCAACGACGGCGGCGTGCTGACCGGGCACAACACCGATTATGGCGCGGTCGTCGATCTGGTCGCGGATCTCGATCGGGCGATGCCGTTCGCGGTGCGAGGATCCGGCGGGATGGCGAAGGCGGTGGTGGCTGCACTCGGCGACAGCGGTTTTCGGGACGGGACGATCGTCGCGCGGAACGAAGCGGCCGGACGCGCGATCGCGGATCGGTATGGCTTTGCCTGGGCGGCGGAACCCGCGGGCGAGGCGGCATTGCTGGTCAATGCCACGCCGCGCGGGATGACCGGAGCGGATGCCGATGTGCTGGCGTTTCCGCAGGAGATGATCGCCGCCTGCACCGTAGCGTTCGACGTGGTGCAATATCCGGTCGCGACGCCGTTTCTACGTGCCGCGGCTGAGGCGGGAAAGCGGTGTATCACCGGGGCGGAGGTGGCCACGCTCCAGGCGTTGCAGCAGTTCGTGCTGTATACGCGCGTGACGCCGTCACCGGCTCAGGTAACGGACGCTGCGGACTGGGCTCGTGCGCATCCCTGAGTGAGTCAGTCGTTCGGCGTTTCCGTTAGTGCTGCGGCGAGCCAGGGTGGCGTGAGCGCGTCGCCAAGTGCTTCGATGCGGCGGTGTTCGACCATCAGGCCAAGTTCGGGATAGGTGACGCGTGTCCGTCCGCTCGGTTCGGTGAACGGTGCGACGACCAGGCGGCGGTTGACCTTCGCGCGGTGGTGCATCCGCGCGGTATTCTCCTGGCCGACGTAACACCCCTTGGTGAAGCTCACGCCGTTCAACTCGCGCGCGTTGCATTCGAGCCACAGCGTCTCGCCGGCGCCGAGTTCGCCGACTCCCTCGGTCACGCCGAGCGACAGGCGGTGGGCGTGCCAGCCGATTGCCGGTTCGGCTTGGGGTCCGAGCCAGCGGCGGCCCAGCTCCGCGAGCCGAGGATCGGGAACGCCGCGGTCGCCTTTAACGGCCCAATGCACGGCGAGATCGTCGGGCACGAGCGTGATCGCGCGGCGCAGGCGGTAGAGCGAGAGGCGCTTGGTCAACGCTTCGGCTTGCGCGGCCTCTACGTCGATCAATACGTCGGTGCCGTCCGCCCACAGGATGAAGTCGAACAGCACCTTGCCCTGCGGCGACAGCAACGCCGCCCAGGCGGGTGCGTCCGGCGTGAGCAAGGCGGTGTCGGCGGTGACCAGCCCCTGCAGGAAGCCGCGTACGTCTTCGCCGGCGACGCGGATCACGCTGCGGTCGGCGAGCATCGTTCCGGGGAGATCAGTGTCCATCCGTACCACCTAGTGCGTGCGCGGCGATTTCCAACCGAAGCCCGAATCCGTCGATGCGCCAAAAACCCGGGCTTGGCCGTCTGGCGTCGCGGGACGTGCGCCGATAGGAAGGCGGCATGACCGACCGCCTCACGATCCGCCGCCCCGATGACTGGCACGTCCACCTGCGCGATGGCGCGATGCTGGAGGCGGTGGCGGGGCATACCGCGCGGCAGTTCGCGCGGGCGATCATCATGCCGAACCTGACCCCGCCGGTGACCTCTATCGAGGCGGCCAAGGCGTATCGGGGGCGGATCATGGCGGCGCTGGGTGAAGGGGCTAACTTCACCCCGCTGATGACGTGTTACCTCACCGACGGGACCGATCCGGTGGAGCTCGAACGCGGCTATGCCGAGGGCGTGTTCACCGCGTGCAAGCTGTACCCCGCGCATGCGACGACCAACTCCGCGCACGGCGTCACCGATATCCGCGCGCTGACGGCTGTGCTGGAGACGTTGCAGCGGATCGGCATGCCGCTGCTGATCCATGGCGAGGTGACCGACAAGTCGATCGACATCTTCGACCGCGAGGCGGTGTTCGTCGAGCGCGTGCTGACGCCGCTAGTGCGCGATTACCCCGGCTTGAAGATCGTGCTGGAGCATATCACGACGGCCGAGGCCGCCGCGTTCGTGGCGGAGGTGGATCATCCGATCGCCGCGACGATCACGCCGCAGCATCTGTTGATCAACCGCAACGCGCTGTTCGACGGGGGGCTCAGGCCGCATGCCTATTGCCTGCCGGTGCTGAAGCGCGAGACGCACCGGGTGGCGGTGCGGCGGGCGGCGGTATCGGGGTCGCCGCGTTTCTTCCTGGGTACCGACAGTGCGCCGCATGTCGTCGGGGCGAAGGAGTCCGGGTGCGGGTGCGCCGGGATCTTCAACGCGCCGTTCGCGCTGGAGGCGTATCTGCGCGTGTTCGACGAGGAGGGCGCGCTCGACAAGTTCGAGGGGTTCGCGTCCGAGCATGGCGCGCGGTTCTATGGGTTGCCGCTGAACGAGGACACCGTGACGCTGGTGCGCGGTGATGTCGAGGTGCCGGGGGTGATCGGTACGGGGGAGACGGCGGTGGTGCCGTTTCTGGCGGGGACCAATGTGGGGTGGCGGTTCGAGGGGTAGCGCGCGCTTATCGGCTGCTCGTATTCTCCGTCAGGGTGACGGGGGGTTGAGCCGATCGAGCCACAGCCGCGCTTCCTTCTGCTCGCCGACAGCACTCGCGCTGACCGGGCCTCGCGCGGCGAAGAAGTCGCGGTGGAGCGCGAAGGGTTCCAGCATCAGGCGGTCGCGCATCGCGTCGATGTCGGTGCCCATCTCGGTGAGCGCGGCGATGGTTGGCGCAATCGCGGCGCGGACGCGGCGGTCCTGGGTGCGGTCGAACAGGCCCAGCGAACCGGCTGCGGTCTTCTCGAGTGCGGCGACGAGCGTGTCGCGGTAGTCGGTTTCCAGGTCTTCGCGCTGGGCGTCTAAGCGGGCGAGGCGGTCGGGTTTTGCCATTTGCCGGGGGTAGCGGTTGGGGTGGGGGCGTCAACTTTTGTGCTGGGTTTTTGAGGGTGGGGGTATACGCTGGAGTTGCGGTTTGGGCGCGCGCCGTGGGCGAAGCCCACGTCGTCGGACGGGCTGAAGCCCGCCGGCCGGGCTTGTCGGAGTCAGCCGGGCGTGGCCGGCTGCCCGACTGCGCCTAAAACGGCAACCACCTCGATTTATGCGTAATATTCATATACCCAACGTTCACGCCTGCGCGCCAGCCCACGCCCAACCGGATCGGGATAAGGACGACGTTGCCGCGGCGGAGATAGGTCGCGGCGAAACCGCCGACCAGGTACAGGCGGCCCTCTACCGCGGGGAAGCGTTTGTAGAGTTCCTCGGTGTCGTAGAGGTTGTAGACCAGCACGAAGACCTTGTTCGCGTCGCCGCCGATGTCGAAACCGACCGACGGCCCGGTCCAATAGACCGGCTGTTGCCCCTCGACCTTGTGGCTCATGATCCCAGAGCCATAGCGGACGCCGAGCACGAACGCGCCCGAGGCTTCGCGGCCGGCGATGTAGGCGTTGGGCTGGCCCTGGTCCTTGAGGATGTTCTCGAGAATGCCGCCAAGCCCCGCTGCGCCCTTGCCGAACACGCCTTCGCCAGCCGCGAGCAGATCGTCGCGCTGGTACGTGTCCGCCGCCTGCATGGTCGCCTCGGCCCGCGTCTCGGGCGTCGGTGTGTTGGTCGTGGCGGCGGGGGGCGGGGGCGCCGCATCCTGGACCGGCGTCTCCGGATAGGCGGGGCGCGACGGCTGGGTGTTCGTCTGCGCGCGCGGCGGGGCGGAATACGCCTGCGGGGACAGATCCCCGTCGATCGCCTGGTTGGGGTCGATCGTCTGCACCTGCGCCGACGCACGCGCCGCGCCACCCACGGCACTCCCGCAGAGGGCAGTCGCAATGGCACCTAGGCCAAGCCAGAAGCTACGCATGTCGATCCCCAAACTCGTCGAAAACACGGGAGGCGCCCCGAAGCAGGGCGGTCAACCGCTGAGCCACGAGTTAACCCCTGAGGCCCGAGTTAACCAGCGTCGGGCTTGCCGCGCAATGAACGAACGCGCCGAGCCTGTCGAATTCGGGCGAATTCGCGGTGAACGGGTTGGCGGACGTTAGATGAGCCGTGGGCGCGGCGCGGGGTGTGACGGGGGCGGGAGCGCGTCGGGCAGAACTGCGATACAGGCGGGCGCGAATAAAGCGCCGGACGCGATTACAGGCGTTGCCCCTCGCGCCGACCCTCGCTATAGCCCCGCATCTGCTGCAGCCGGAGACGTGGGTGAGTGGCTGAAACCAGCGGTTTGCTAAACCGCCGTACCGGGTTTACTGGTACCGAGGGTTCGAATCCCTCCGTCTCCGCCAATAGCCTCTTAAAATAAATGAAAACAAAGCGAAATCTGGGAACGGCACTTGCTGTCCCACATTTGCCCCTCGCGAGATCGGCTATAGGCTGGGCTTGATCTGCGGCCGATGCTACGTCGAAAATATCGGCGGTCTCAGTGTGGGCGTCGCCAATTAACGTCGCGCTTCGCATACAATTCTCATTACGATAGGCTGTTAGCCTAGGGCTGTGCGACGGTCATTTGGTGAGGGGGTGAAAGTTGGCGAAAAGAAAGCGTGAGGAAGCGACGGTCAGCTTTCATTACCTCGTGAGGGAGAAGCGCGCCGAAGGCGTTGCGCCTGAAGTCGTGCCATTTACCGACGAGCAGTTCAAATCGTTCTGCGAGCATCTTGTAGCCCAGCCCGACATTGATTTGACCGATGATGTGACATGCAAGAACCTGAGGACGACGATCAACGCCCCGGTTGAGAAGTGCGAGCAGGTCAACGAGCGAACCGTCTTTGGTCGATTTCGTTCGCTCTATTCCGGCCATTCCTACGACAACACTGACGTTGGCGAAGTCCCCCATAGCAGCGTGAGCCTTCGGCCATTCTTTTTCCTCGCCTACCTGTCGGAAAGCGGGCGCATCTACATCGGCAGTCAGTACCTTGGTCAGTTCGGCGGTTACAGCGCGTTATACCGCACCCTTCGGGACTTTTTGCCCGATGGCGCCGTATCACATTCTTTTAGGCACGACGCTACGTCCTACAAGGGTGCGAGGCCGAAGGAAATTCGGGTCAACTTTTCGCGCAAGCCTACGGAAATAACCGACGTTCCGAAGTTCGGTCAACGCGGCGCTATGTCCTTCAGGCAAAGCTCCAGTAAAGACGAAGAATTTAATACGACTGTTTCCACTAAGTTGCTAGCTAAACTTGGCCAGTCGGATGCGGTGCTGAAGCAAGCAATCGCGGATATGCTTTCTGGAAATGAATTACTCGATATAAGTGATGATGATATTGAAGATTGCACTGTCATAGCGACAGTGAACGGCAAAAACCGCACGATCAATATTATTGAAGCGGGGCATTTTGCTACGCGTTTTCAACTTGAAATCGAAGACTACGTTAAAGGCCATCCTGACCGGGAAAAGAGCAAGGTAGCTACGCTCAAGCTATTGGAAAAGCAGATCATCGAAAAAAGCGAGAATGTTTAACGTACGACGCATTGTACGTAATAACGACGCGACGTTTTATGACTTCAATTCTCGGGAGAGAAAAAGTCAAGCGCCGCGCTACGTCGTCGTGTGCGCTGTTTCGATCATTGCCGCTATCGTGTGCCCGAAAGTTTCCGACAACCTTCTCGCTGGCGTACTGGCGGTTCAGTCCATTTTGCTCGGTTTCACCGTCAACGTGATGTTCTTTTTGCTCGGAAACCGCGAGAAAGAAACGCCGGAAGGCACGTCGATTGAGGCGAAGCTTCGTTCAAAGCGCCTACGCGACCTGTATCACGAATTATTCTACAACGTATCCTACTTCAATTTGATCGCCGTCACTTCGATCATCGTTGCGACGGGGCTACTTTTGCCAACGCCGGAAGTACCGGGATTTCTTCGCGACCTTCAGCCGGTCGAAGCGTATGTGAATTGGCTTGGCACGTCGAAGCTGCCCACATTGGTTAGCGCCATCGTTCGCGGCGGTGCGATGTTCGCATTTTACGTTATCTCGATTGAGGTCGTCTTCACCATCGCGCGCGTTATCGGTCGAACGTCCTTCTATTTCGAACGGAAGATGGGCGAAGTGCGAAGCGCTACCGATCATCAATAGTGATTTTGAACGAGGGAATGGGCGGATAATCCGTCCGCCATTTACTATGTTAACCGACCAAAAAAGACGTTGTTAAATTTGGAGGTTTGACGCCGCCTCGCATGCCTCGTCCAAGCACCGTGGTTTCAGGCGGACAAGACGTCTTCAGATTTCATTCGTCGGTCGGGCGTCGCGGTGCCTTGATGACGGGGGTGTGGCTCGGTTCCGGGCAACGCTGGTCACTCTGGCGGGTCGCTGATTGGACCTATCGCTATATCATGCCGAGGCGGGTGTTCCCGAGCGCGGGGGCGTTGGCGCTCTATGGCATTATCGAGGCTGACCGGATTTTGGTGATCGAAGCCGAACTGGGGTTCGTGAAAGCTCGGCGGTTGGCATGTTCGGCGCGCCGATGGGAGCGTCGTCGACGTTAAAGATGTACCCGATCCTTCACCACGTTACGATCTGCTTCGATCAAAACGGGAAGAAGGTCTGGATCGCCAGGATGGCGACGGCATAGGTGATGAGATTGAGGGGTAGGCCGACCTTTACGAAGTCCATGTAGCGGTAGCCGCCCATCTTGGTAGACGATCACGTTCGTCTGATAGCCGAACGGCGTTGCGAAGGCGGCACTGCCTGCCATCATGACCGCGACCAGGAACGGCCTTGGGCTTACGCCCAGGCTTTCCGCCAGGGCGACCGCGATCGGTGTGACCAGTACGGCGACCGTGGCATTCGACAGCAATTCGGTCAGCACCATGGTGATGCCGTAGAGCACGATCAGCGCGGTCAGCGGGCCAAACTCCTGCATCGATCCGACGAGAGCGCCGGTCGCCTCGGCTGCGAGACCGCTTTGTTCCATCGCCATGCCGATCACGACCATGCCGGCGATGAGGATAAGGATCTGCGGGCGCAGGCCGCCATAGGCCTCGTCCGCGGTGATGACGCGCAACAGGATCAGCAGCACGGCCCCTGCAAAGGCAGACGCGGCAATCGGTGCGATCCCCGCTGCCGCGACGGCGATCGCAGCGACGAACACGGCGAAGGCGATGGCCGCCTTTACGGGTTGGAACGGACGGTGCTTTTCGAACAGCGACGAGTCCCCGATCTGCGCGCCCGGCACCTCGATCTCGATCTCGCGTGCGGCCGTGACGGGGGCCGGATCGGAGATGCTCCCGCGCATCAGTTTGCCGCTGAACAGGAAAAGGTAGATCGCGCCGGCGAGTGCCATCGGCAGTCCGACAGGCGTGATTTCGAACATGCCGAAGCGCGGCTGCCCCGCGACGCGCGCCATGTCATCGACCAGCAGGTTGGTGGACGTGCCGATCAAGGTGCAGCAGCCGGTCAGGACCGTGATATACGACAGCGGCATCAAATAGCGTTTGGGTGGCAGCTTCAACGCGGTGGCGACGTCGCGCACGACCGGTGCGCCGAGAACCACGATGGGCGTGCTGTTGAGAAAGCAGGACACCACACCGATCGCGCCCAGCATCAGCCATATGCCGATCGATCCCAGTCGCTTGCACATCTTTACCGCGGCTTCGATCGCCCGATCGAGCAGGCCTGACAGTTCGAGTGCGTAGGCAATGACGAACAACGAGGCGAGCGCGATGATCGCAGGACTCGCAAAGGCGCCCTGCACCTCGATCGGACGGACGACCCCGGTGATCAGGAGCACGGCGGCCCCGCTTAGCGCTACGACGTCCGAGCGAACCTTGTCCCAGATCAGCGCCGCGACGACCACGACCAGAACGACGAGCGTCAGGACTTGATCGATCGTCATGCTTGCATCTGCGGGGCAGGTACGATGCCGGGGACGATGCAAGGGACCAGGCGGGGGACGATGCAACAGCCGAGCAACATGGACATCGCGGTAGGGAGCGTAGTCATAGCCACCGGGTATGCGAATTTGACTGGTTTTGCTATCGGTGCGGAATGAACGAGCCAACCTTGCGGAAAAGTCGTCTTGCCCTGGCTGGCGGTATTGCAGCGGCTTTAGCGGTCGGCGGAACCGGGTTTTTGATCGGGCGGGGGACGTCCCCGCGCAGTGTGGAGCGCGTTGCCGCAAAACCTATAGCGGCGGCTCCTGCCGATACGCGGACACCAGCCGCCCCCTCCACGCCAGGAAACGCGGTAATGACCCGTGCCGATCTGATCGCGTTGGCCGCACAGGCTGCAGATGCGGTCGCGGCGGGGCAAGCCTTGCCCAAGACGATAGGCGATGCCGCAGGACAGCGCTTCGAATTGCGGCTGCCGTTCGGGTGTCAGGGGCCGACCGAGGCTGGAAGCGATGCCGCCATGCGGTGGCGCTATGACGAGGGGGCGAAGGTCCTCCGCGTGCACGTCTCCCCCGTAGCCTGGACCAGAGCCGATATCCTGGATGCTCCGGACCAAGCGATCGGCGGGAATGTCGCTGGGGATGCCGGCGGGAATGTCGTCGAGGGGTTCTGGATCCCACGACCCTGGACGGCCAGCGAGACGTGCCCTGCGGCGCAGGACAGTCCGGCGCCAGCTGGAGCGGACCCCGTGACGCTGCCGGGGCAGACGCTGGCGATCGCCCAGTTCTTCGACGGCGATGGTGCGCGACAGGGCCAGCGGAACGGCAAGCCGTATGAAACGGTCGTCCGCATGGCACCCGAAGAGGTTCGTGCCGAACGAGGGTTTCAGCTGCGGATCGACGGTCGGATCGCCGACATACCGGGGCAGGGTCCGGTTTCTTGCCGCCAGCCGGCCGGGGCCGAGCAACGCCCGATCTGCATCGTCGCCATCGCGATGGACCATGTGGCGATCGACAATCCCGTGACGGGCAAGACGCTGGCGACCTGGGACGTCACGACCGCGCGGGTTGCCGATCGCTAAGCATCGGCTGTTTCAGGACAGGCAGGCCGACGGCGCCTCCTGTTACCGGTCAGCCGCGGCTATGACGGCACGGGTGACATCGCCCATCAGTCGCATGCGTACCGGAATCGGTTGACGGGTGCTCGCGATCATCACGGAGACCGCATAGCGATGACCGTCAGGGGCGACGAGCAACCCTACGTCATTATAGCCGGTCGATAGAGTGCCGAGGTCCTGGCCGGTTCCCGTCTTGTGCGCGAGCGTCCAACCGGGCCGAAGACCGGACTTGAGGCGAAGCGGGCCGGTCTTGCTGGACCGCATCAACGTCAGCAGCGACGCGGTCGAGCGCGCGCTCAAGAGCTTGCCCTGTGCGAGAAGGGACAGCCCGAGCGTCACACCATTGGCGGAGGCACCGTCGATCGGATCGGCGAGATAGCGGCGCAGTGCCTTGTCGCGCGCTTCGTAGGTCATGGCTGCACGGGCCTGAAGGAATCCCCAGCCACCCGCCCATTCCGGCCGCCATTCCAACCCGGCGGTACGGGCCTGCAACTGCCGTTCTCCGGGGCCGAACTTGACGCCCGCGACACCCTTTTCGCTTAGCATGCGGTTGATGGCGGCGGGGCCACCGACGCGCCAGAGAAGCACGTCGTTGCAGGTGTTGTCGCTGCGCGTCATCGCGCCGCGCAGCAACTCGCCGATCGTCGTCCTGTACCCGTCTTTCCCGACGAGCGCCCGGATGGGTTGGTGGAACAACGTGAGATCGGATCGCGTGACCGTCACCGGATCGCTGAGCGACAACCGGCCGCGATCGACCGCATCCATGACCGCGATGGCGACCCAGAACTTGCTCACGCTCTGTTGCGGGCGGGGACTATCGCCTTCCCAGGCAACGACCCAACCCTCGTCGATATCGCGGACGCTGATGCCGGCGTCGCCCTTGAAGCTGGCGCCCAGCGCCTGAACGGCGTTGAGCAGGTCGGCCGATGGCTGGGCGCGCACCGGCATCGGCACCGGCCTTGGCGGCGTTCGGGCGGGTGTCGTCGTCTGCACGGTGATCGGCACCCGCGCGGGCGGCACGGGCTGTCGTCCCGCAGGAACGCAGGCCGTAGGAACGCAGGCCGCAAGGACGGACAGACCGGCAACGATGCGGATACGACGAGACAGAAATTCGAATGGCAACGAGGCTTCCCTTTTCATGTCTTGTAACGGATCGTTCCCGAAGCGGAACCGGATCGCATCGCCTTCGCCCCGCGGCACGCTCGGCTCGGCGCAGTGATGATAGCAGTCGCAATGTGCTACCGCCGAGATCGGTATAGCCGGGAGGGGGTCTTGGGTTTAACCGGCGGCATGCGCGTGCCTTGCTCTCCTGTCTCCCTCCCAGTGCCCATCGTCGCGTGCCTGCGCGATCCCGAATGAAGCGCGGCGCCGTGTGTCGGACCACGGGCGCGTGAGCGGGGGCGTCGGGGCCATACGGTCGGCCACGTCATGGGTGCGCCAGCGCCTGCGCGCGAGCGAAGCGGTCCTGATCCTGCTGGCCGTCGCGATCGGTGGTGCTGCGGGTTTGCTGAGCGTCGTGCAGGGCGTGGTTGCGCGGACGATGCAACATCTGCTGTTCGCCCTGCCGAGCGGCCAGCGGCTTAGCGCGACACCGGCGGTCCCGTTGCTGGCGCTGATCGCCTTGCCGATCGGCGGGCTCGTGCTGGCACTCTTCTCCTGGATCACGAAGGCGCGGGTACGACATATGGTCGATGCCGTCGAAGCCAATGCGCTGCACGGCGGTCGCATGTCGTGGAGCGACAGCCTCGTCATCTCCGGACAGACGATCATCTCGAATGGGTTTGGCGCGTCGGTCGGACTCGAAGCGGCCTATGCGCAGCTCGGCGGGGTCGTCGCCTCGATCGCGGGCGGGTGGTTCAGGCTTCGGCGCGCCGACCTGCGGGTCCTGGTCGGCGCAGGCACGGGCGCCGCCATCGCGGGCGCGTTCGGTGCACCGCTGGCAGGCGCATTCTATGCGTTCGAGATCGTCATCGGTGCGTACACACCGGCCGCGATCGCGCCCGTCGCCGCGGCATCGCTGTCGGGCGTGCTCGTCGCCCAGCTATTCGGAGCGCAGCCGTATCTGGTCGATGTCACCATCGCCGAGCAGGTGCAGACGCATCATTACCTGATCTATGCCGGGTTGGGCGCGATCGCCGCGGGGACCGGAATCCTGCTGATGCGCGCTGTCGCCGAGGTCGAGGCGCTGACACGCCGCCTGCCGCTCCGCACGTCGTGGCGACCGGTCGTCGGGGGCGCTCTGCTGATCCCCATGGCCTGGCTGACGCCGCAGGTTCTGTCGGCGGGGCACGCCGCGCTTCACCTCGACCTGGAATATGGCGTGCCCCTCACGGTCCTTGCCGCCATCTTCATCGTGAAGAGCGCCGCGTCGGTGGTGTCGCTCGGCTTCGGGTTCCGAGGCGGCCTGTTCTTCGCGTCGTTGTTCCTGGGCAGTCTGCTGGGCCAGCTCTACGCGGGTGGATTGGGTTGGATCGCGGGACAATCGGTGATCGATCCCGAGAATGCGGCGCTGGTAGGGATGGCGGCGTTGGCCGTCGCAGTCGTCGGCGGGCCGATGACGATGGCCATGCTGGTTCTCGAGGCGACGCACGACTTCTCGCTTGCCGGCGCGACGATCGCGGCCGCGCTGGTGTCCTCGACCATCGTCCGCGAGACGTTCGGATATTCGTTCTCGACATGGCGGCTTCACCTTCGTGGCGAAACGATCAAGAGCGCGCGCGATGTCGGTTGGGTTCGGACGCTGACGGCTGGACGGATGATGCGGAAGGTCGAACGGGCAACGCCCGGGCGGATCACCGTTGCCGAGTTTCGCCGCCTGTTTCCGCTGGGGTCGACCAGCCGGGTCGTCGTGGTCGACGATCAGGATCGCTATGCCGGCATAGTCCAGACCGCCAGCGCCTTCGCCGAGGGGGTTACATCGACCGACGCCGTCGGCACGCTCGCGATCCACCGGGAGCAGGTGCTGTCGCCCGACGCCGACATCAAGGCGGTGATGGCTATTTTCGATGCCGCGGGTGCAGACGAAATGGCCGTCGTCGGCGCAGACGGCAAGGTGCTCGGGATCTTGTCGGAATCCTATGTCCGGCGACGCTATGCCGAGGAACTGGACAAGTCCCAGAGAGAGATATTCGGCGAAGCTTAGCGTTCGCCAATCCAAGCCTCGCCGGTTTGGCGCGCCTGCAACCTACAGGTCGACCGGGTTGATCGGGGTCTTCGCTTCCTTGCGCTCGGAGTAGCGATCGACGAGTTGCGCGGTGTGCGGTCGCAGCAGGACCGTGAAGCGGACCAGTTCCTCCATCACATCGACGATCCGGTCATAATAGCTGGATGGTTTCATCCGACCGGCGTCGTCGAATTCGTCGAACGCCTTGGCGACGCTCGACTGATTGGGGATCGTGACCATCCGCATCCAGCGGCCCAGCACGCGCAGCGTGTTGACGCTGTTGAACGACTGCGATCCGGCCGACACCTGCATGACCGCGAGCGTGCGCCCCTGCGTCGGGCGCATTCCGCCCAGGGACAGCGGCAGGTGATCGACTTGCAGCTTCATGATGCCGGTAATCTGGCCATGCCGCTCGGGGCTGCACCACACATGCCCCTCAGACCACATCGACAGTTCGCGCAACTCGTGGACGGCCGGGTGGTCGTCCGCGGTCACCTGGTCGGGGAGCGGCAGCGTGGCGGGGTCGAAAATGCGCGTCTCGCAGCCGAAGAATTGCAGCAGGCGAGCGGCTTCCTCGACGCACAGGCGCGAATAGGATCGTTCGCGCAAGGAGCCGTAGAGCAGCAGGATGCGCGGGGGTGGATCACCGGGGCCAAGCCCGAGGGCAGGCCGCCCGAGCGCATAGCGTCGATCGAGCGCTGGCAGATAATCGGGATCGGATAGCGTGCGGAGCGGCATCAGGCAGTCCTTGGGCCAAGTAGAATGATACAGGTACCGATCAGGCAGAGTGCCGCTCCGCCAGCGTCCCAGCGATCCGGCCTCACCCCTTCGACGGCCCAGAGCCAGATCAGCGATGCGTAGATGTAGACGCCGCCATAGGCAGCATAGGCCCGCCCCGCTGCGTCGCTGTCGACACGCGTCAGCAGCCAAGCGAACAGCATCAGCGAAACAACGCCCGGCGCTAGCCACAGAGGCGATCTGTCCAGCCGCAACCAAGCCCAAAAGGCAAAGCAGCCTGCAATTTCCGCGAGCGCAGCCGCCAGATATACGAGTGCCGTCACGCCATGCCGATCCTGATCGCGAGTGCCGCGAGCGTCACCAGCAGTACGGGGATCGTCAGCGTCGCACCGACCTTGAAGTAATAACCCCAGCCGATGCGGATGCCCTTTTGCCCGAGGACGTGCAGCCACAGCAGCGTCGCGAGCGAGCCGATCGGCGTGATCTTCGGCCCGAGGTCGCAACCGATCACGTTGGCGTAGATCATCGCTTCCCTGACCGCGCCCGTCGCATGCGTCGCATCGATCGACAGCGCGCCGACCAGGACGGTCGGCATGTTGTTCATCACCGACGACAGCAGCGCGGCGATGATGCCGGTACCGAACGCCGCGCCCCATACACCGCCTTGCGCGGTGCGATCGAGCAGGGCGGCAAGGTAATCGGTAAGCCCGGCATTCCGCAGGCCATAGACGACCAGGTACATACCGAGCGAGAAGATCACGACTTGCCACGGCGCGCCGGCCAGTACCTTGCGCGTCTGGATGACATGGCCGCGCGCGGCGATGACCAGCAGGAGGACTGCGCCGCCGGCGGCGACGGCGCTGACCGGTACGCCGATGGGTTCGAGCAGAAAGAAACCGGCGAGCAGCAGGGCGAGGACGACCCATCCCGCCTTGAACGTGGCAGGATCGCGGATCGCTTCCGCAGGCGCACGGAGCTGCGCCACGTCATAACTGGTCGGTATGTCGCGGCGGAAGAACAGCAGCAGCACGACCAGCGTCGTGGCGATCGACGCCAGATCGACCGGCACCATCACCGACGCATACTCGGCGAAACCGATCTGGAAGAAGTCGGCCGACACGATGTTGACGAGGTTGGACACGATCAGGGGCAGGCTGGCGGTATCGGCGATGAACCCCGCAGCCATCACGAACGCCAGCGTAGCCTTGTCCTTGTATCCCAGCGCGCGCAGCATCGCGATGACGATCGGCGTCAGGATCAGCGCTGCGCCGTCGTTGGCGAACAGCGCCGACACCGCCGCGCCGAGCAGGACGATCAGGACGAACAGCCGGCGGCCATGCCCGTTGCCCCAGCGCGCGACGTGGAGCGCCGCCCATTCGAAGAACCCGGCTTCGTCGAGCAACAGGCTGACGATGATGATCGCGACGAAGGTCGCAGTCGCATTCCAGACGATGCCCCACACCACCGGCACGTCGGAGAGCGAGACGACCCCGACGAGCAGCGCGATCGCAGCGCCGCCCAGAGCGCTCCACCCGATGCCGAGCCCCTTGGGCTGCCAGATGACGAGCGCGATCGTGACGATGAAGATGGCAAGCGCGAGCAGCATCAGGCGATGCGCTGGCCCGAGGCGTCCACGACCTTTTCGCCGTCTTCCTTGGCAAACGCGCCCTGTTGCGGATCGGGCAGCAGATCGAGCACGGCTTCGGATGGCCGGCACAGCTTCACGCCGAGCGGCGAGACGACGAGCGGGCGGTTGATGAGGATCGGATGCGCCATCATCGCGTCGAGGAGTGCGTCGTCGGAGAGCGAAACGTCACCAAGGTCGAGGTCTGCGAAGGGCGTTCCCTTCTCGCGCAGAAGGTTGCGGGGCGTGATCCCGGCGCGGTCGATCAGTTCGACCAGCAGCGCGCGCGAGGGCGGCGTCTTCAGATATTCGACGACGTGCGGCTCGATGCCGGCATTGCGGATCATCGCCAGCGTGTTGCGCGACGTGCCGCATTCGGGGTTGTGATAGATCACCATATCGACGGCCGTGCTCTCGGTGGTCATTGCGCGTCCTTTCAGCAGCAGGGGGTGAGTTCGGCGAGCAGCGGCGCGCACAGTTCGGGAGAGCCTGCGCAGCAATCCTTGACCAGGAACAGCGTCAGCGCGCGCAGGCCGCTCATATCGGCGCGGTAGATGACCGAGCGGCTATGCCGTTCGAAGCGGACGATGCCGGCACGAGACAGGATACCGAGGTGCGCGGACATCGTGTTCTGGGGTACGTCGAGCTGGCGGGCGATTTCGCCTGCTGCCAGTCCGTCCGGTTCGTGGCGAACGAGTAGCCGGAACACGTCGAGACGCGTGCCTTGTGCGAGCGCACCCAGCGCGGCGATTGCCGAATCGTTATCCATATATCCAGCATAACGGATATAATCGCGATGGCTAGCCTGGTGCCTTCTCGTATCGTGAAGGGGCGGGAGTGCCGTTCGGCTACCCGGTTCGACGCGGGTATGCTTGTACCAGCGCTGTGATGTCATCGCTTCTCGAGGAAGGCCCTGTCCTCAACGGAGGGCGTTAGTTCCTGGCGTCAGTGCGGGGAACGACCTCGACGATGATGTCGCCCGCTTCCAGTCGGGCGGCCTCGGGTTCCCAGAAGCAAAAGTCCTGATGCCCGCGATAGATGCGGTGACCGAGCCCGGTGGCGATGTCGGCGAGCGGCTTGCCCACTTCGTCCGCAGAGACTTCGCGTTCGCGCAGGACGACACGCCCGCCGGACGCGGCAAGATCGGCCATGTATTCGGCGGTATGCGCGCCGTGCGTGGAGCCGGCGAGCAGGAGACCGGCAAAGCTGGCCGGGTTGATGACCACGTTGGCGCCGGCCTGATGCGCGATCGCTTCATTGTCCTCCGATCGGATCACCACGCTGATCGGTAGATCGGGTGCGATCCGCCGCGCCGTCAGCACGATCAGGATCGAGGTATCGTCGCGACCGGCGGAGACGATGAGCGCGCGGGCCTTGGAAAGACGGGCCGCCTCAAGCGCTGCGTTGCGCGTGGCGTTCCCCTCCATCACCGTCGTGCCGCAACTCTCTGCCGTGCGTAACGCCGCGGCGCGCTCGTCGACGACCACGATCGTGCCCGGATCGGCACCGCGACGGATGAGTTCGCTCACCGCCTCGGACCCGCTCGTGCCGAAACCGGCGACGACGACATGGCCTTCGAGGTGCCGCTGGATCACCGACATACGCCATTTCTCCCAGACGCCCTTGAGCAGAAAATCATACGCGGTTCCCAGAAAGATGAGCCATACGAAGAGCCGGATCGGCGTCACGACGAAGGTATCGAACATCCGCGCCTGCTGCGTCACAGGCACGATGTCGCCGTAGCCGACCGTCGTCACGGTAATCATCGTGAAATACAGGATGTCGGCGAACGTCACGGGCGCGCCCGAGTTCTGCCGCAGGCCATCGCGATCGAACCAGTGGACCGCGAGCGCGATGCCGATCAGCGCCAGCGCGACCAGCGCCCGCCAGGACAAGGCCAGCCACGCCGGGGTTCGGCTCTGGCGGCGCAGGCGATAGTGCACCGTGTCTGCATCGTCGGTGTGCATGCCGTCTCTTGCATCGCCGGGACGCCGCTGTGAAGCTCTGTCGGCCGGTCGGGGGGCGGCTCTCAAGGCGGTGACATTCGGCGGGGTCACAGCCCCCCGATATGGCGTGTCTGGAACCGCTCCCGGTGGATCGACATGAGTATCCCGAGCAGGATCAGGACGGTCATCATCGCCGACCCGCCATAGGATAGCAGCGGCAGCGGGATACCGACGACCGGTGCCAGACCCATGACCATCGCGATGTTGATGCTGACGTACAGAAACAGCGTCATCGCAAGACCGGCGGCGACCAGACGCGCAAACATCGACTTGCCGTCGAACCCCAGGTTCAAGGCCCACCTGACGAGGTAGCCATAGGCCAAAAGGACGAACAAGCCGCCCATCATCCCCCATTCCTCCATCATCGTCGAGAAGATGAAGTCGGTATGCGTTTCGGGCAGATATTCGAGGTGGCTTTGCGTGCCCTGGAGGAATCCCTTGCCGAAAACGCCTCCGGATCCGATCGCGATCTTGGACTGCGACAAATGGTAGCCTGTGCCGAGCGGATCGCTCTCCGGATCCATAAAGATCAAGATGCGGTTCTTCTGGTAGTCGTGGAGCAAGCCCCATGCGACCGGCAGCAGGGCGCCTACGATCGCGCCGGCGCCGATAAACCACCGCATTTTCGTACCCGCGAGGAAGATCATCGTCGTCCCGGCGATGGTGATCATCATCGCCGTACCGAGATCGGGTTGCAGCATCACCAGCCCGGCCGGAACCGCGACCAGTGCAACCGGGATGATCAATACGCCGGGGCGGCTGATGAAACCGGGCGGTACCGTGTCGTAGAAGCGGGCCACGCTCAGCACGACCGCGAGCTTCATGAACTCGGAGGGCTGCAGGCGGATGATGCCCAGATCGATCCAGCGTTGGGCACCCATGCCGATATGCCCGAACAATTCGACGAGCAGGAGCAACGCGAGCGTGACGGCGTAGAAGGTGTAGGCATGGCGCTTCCACGTCGCGACGGAAACGCGCGAGAGCACGAGCATCCCTGCGAACAGCACCGCAAAACGCACCGCCTGGTTCGTCGCCCAGGGCGAAAGATGCCCTCCGGCAGCCGAGTAAAGCGTCACCAGACCAAATGTGGTGATCGCCATTACCGTCACGAGCATCGACCAAGGCAATGCGCGGATCGGCGCAGGCAAAGTGGCAGCCCTCAAAATTTGTTCTCCGTATCCAGTATCGAAACAATGTCGGGCCGTTGTTCAGAGGCCGGGATCAGCCTGCGTCCGGCCGGACCTTGCGCTGCGAAGCAGTGCGTAGCCGAGGATGAACGAGTCGGCGAGGGCGCCCAACTTGGCTTCGACCTTTAAGGACTGACTACCGGGGAAAGCCAGCAAGGTGATGAAGATACTCATCGTAAAGCCGATCCCGCGGCGTCGATCGGCATTAAACCTGCCGAGGACTGGCTATCGAAACGGCGGCGAATAGCGCTTGGCTGTAGGTAGCGAGAATGGCCCATCGTGATGGTCACCGGATACGAGTTTTCAACGCGGGCGGCCCGACCAACTTATAAACCTGCCGCTTCATCGAACGAACACTCGACGATCCCTATGATACCCGAGCGTCCGCCGAACAACGTCGGCAATTCTTCGAAAAGCGCGTGTCTTCGAAAAGCGCGTGCTATTTACGCTTGCAGGGAAAGGCCTGTTGCAGGGCATCGCGCACGACGAACGAGGGCGCGCCGGTGCCCGTCGGCTTGGCACGTTTGCGCAGATATTTGCGCGTGGAGGATACCACTTCGATGTTGGAGGCGCGGGTCTGTGACGGGCAGATCTGACCGGACAGCGACAAGGTGTCGAATGCCGCGATGATATAGCCGGTGCAGAAATTTGGTGTGGGATCCGTATCCTTGCCACGACACAGCTCAAGCAGTTGCGCGGTCGTCACGGAACTCACCACGACGGGCCGGTCCGCTGCGGCGAGTAGCGCGGCCATCAACATCATCATAAGCTTCCCCCTTCAGGTCGGTATGCGCGCGAAATCCGTTACCGGTTTCGGAACCGGCAGCAGCGGATCGGTCTATCTGCTCGCGACCGTTTGGAGATACGGCAGCAGGCGTACACGTGGGAACACGTCGTCGAGCGATTTGGTGTCGGGCAGGATGTAGACCATGCCGCCCTTTTTCTGGAACAGCGGGCGCAGCTTCTTGCTGTAGAAACTCGTGCCGACATTGATGCAGCCGAAGCTGATCCGGTTGTCGTCCGGTGTCGGGGAGAGCAGTCGCTGGACACGATGCTCGGCCTTGTTGGTGGTGATCACCGCATGGATCGCGACCGAGTTGGTATAGTCGACCCATAGAACGCGCTGGCGCCCTACCGCACGACCGAACTTGGCGATGTAGCGACCCGCCGGCGTGGTCCGCTCGGCCGGTCCGATCTCCGCCAGGCTCTTGGCGCCGATGCCCGGGGTCGAATCGTCGCCGATGCCCACGCCGAGCAGCACGGGTGTCTGCCCCAGAAAGTCGCCCTTCGCATTGAAGAGAAGAAGCGCCGCGGCCTGTTTGTCGATGACGATATAGGGAAGCGCACCATTGTCGTGCGCGGCCGCGACCCATGCGATCATACGGCTGGCCGCTTCCGATCGCACGGGTTCGAGAATCTCGGCGGCGTCCGCGGCCGAGATTACGGGCGGACGTACGGTCGCGGCCGCCGGTGTCTTGCGTTTGCGCGCCGGTGAGCCTTTGCGCGCGGAAGCTTTCGAAGCTGCGCGCGCAGGCACGGTCGACTTGGCACGCGTCTGCGCATTCGTAGGCGTGGCCAGACTTGGCTGCGGCGCGAGCAATCCTAACGCCAATGCCGCGACCGTGCCCATGCGCAAGTGACGGCGGCACGGCCGGTGAATGATCGCGGTCTTGTTCAGCAGAGTTGTCCGGCCAGCCAATCGAAATGCGTAAACGCTATGTATTGCCGCGGGGCTTAGCCGCGGGGCTTACGCTGGCGCTGCTGCATCTGCTGTTCCATGCCGTCGACGCGACCGTTGATCTGGTCGATGCGCTGGCCGTTCTGCTGGGCCTGACCAGCGGCAGCTTGAGCCTGGGCGAGAGCCTGGCCGGAGGTGCCTTCGACGGTGCGCAACCGGCCGTCCATGCCGTCGATGCGGGTATTCACGGTTGCGATCTGCTCGCGGACGAAACCCTTCGTCGCGCAGCCGCCGAGGCCGGTCGCGCCGACGATGATCAGGGCTGCCGTACAATATTTAGGAAGATTGGGACGCATTTACTCACCTTTCCAAACGTGGATGCCACCACTCATCCCAGGTTCGACGACGCGACAATCGATTATAGCCAAGGCGTGCGCGTTCTGCGGTGGAGTTCGTTGCCCGCTGTTCGGCGAAATGCGGGGGAAGGATCGACGAACTCTCTGTATCGATTGCCAGGACTTGGCCTTTTGCGGGCTGTGATCTCCGGTGGACAGACACGCGGGGGCCTGCCCGGTGATGCGGTTCTTCCCAAGTACGGCAGTCTGGGGCGTGATGATCCAGCACGGTGCTACTGTCCTAAGCATCTGAAAGAGCTCGCAGTTTGCGCTACCGAGGGCGTCGATACGATGGCTGTATCGACCGAGAACGTTCCGCGATCATAGCCGAAAGACCAAAACCACGGCTTCATCGGAACGTTGTAACCAAAATTGGCCTAACCGAACAGGGTTGACTCGCTGACCAATAGCGGCGAGATAGCGCTATCAATTGACCTGCATCAGACAGGCGTGACGGGGAACGGGGATGGCTTTTAACGCTATTGATGTCGCATGCCCATCGGCCGGTCGGTCGAGATTGTGGACTGCTTCGCGCAGTACCTAGCGCCTGACACCTGACTTTCTTCAAGCATTCATAACAACGAGACGCTTCCTGCCGCCAGTCGGACAGCGAGGTTCCAAGAGGATCCTGAACATGACGCCTTTCAAAATGGCCCCTCGTCTTACGCGCGCTGCGCTTCTGTGCGCGACGACGATGGTAGCGCTGTCCGCGACCATGGCCGCAGCGCAAACCATTCCGCCGACGCAGGACCCGGCACCAGCCGCGCCGCAGAGTGCTGCGCCCGCCACGGCTGCCCCCGCCACCGCTGATCCCGCCGCTCCTCCCGCTCCTCCCGCTTCGCCGGCCGCAGCCCTGCCGGATTCGGACCAGACCCCAGGCACGATCGACGCAGCCGATACCGGCGACATCGTCGTCACCGGCTATCGTTCGAGCCTCGCCAAGTCGACGAACGCCAAGCGCGCGTCGACCGGCTTTACCGATTCCATCTTCGCGGAAGACATCGGCAAGTTCCCCGATACGAACATCGCCGAATCCTTCAACCGCATCCCCGGCATCACGATCACGCGCGACGTGACCGGCGAAGGCACGAACGTCGCGATCCGCGGTCTGGGGTCGAACTTCACGAACGTCACGCTCAACGGCGCGACGATCGCAGTGGCGTCGTCGGGCGCGACCGACGCGCAGGGCACCGATCGTTCGGTCGATCTCAGCTTCTTCCCGACCGACCTGTTCACCAAGCTGACGGTCAATAAGAGCTATACCGCCGACCTTCTCGAAGGTGGTGCGGCCGGTAACATCGATCTCCGCTCGGCACGGCCGTTCGATCGCTCGACCTCGTTCCTGGCGTATAACGTCCAGGGCACGAAGCAGTCGCCGGAAGACCGGATCGGTGCCCGCGGCTCGCTGATCGGCAGCTGGCGTGGCGACAAGGTCGGTATCCTGGCGGGTGTGTCCGCCCAGCGCCTGTTCACCGACACGCGTGGGTTCGAGACGATTGGCTATACCAATCCAGCCCTGACGGCGGCGCAGTGCGGCGCTGCCTCGGGCTGCAACACGACGGGTGGCGGCAACTGGACGATCCCGGCCGTGGTGCCGGTCGGCGCCGGTGCGGGCCTGGTGGCGGGTACGCCGATCACCAGCGCGTTCCTGCTCGCCAACAATCCCGGTGCGACGATCCAGCAGATCGACAATGCGTTGCTGCCGCGGCTCGGGCGCTTCACGAGCATTCGCGGTCCGCGCGATCGTATCAACGCGATCGTCAGCGCCGAGTGGCAGCCGACCGACACGCTGCATTTCTACGTGGATGGCCTGTACGGCTATAAGAAGAACGAACTGACGCGCGAGAACATGGCGTGGATCGTCCGTAACGGCGCGGTCATCCCGACCAACCTGACGTTCGACAAGGCGGATTGCACGATCGGCTGCGTCGTCACCGGCGGTACGTTTGCCAACGCGCAGTTCTTCAACGAATTCCGCCCCTATACCGAGACGACGAAGCTGTTCAGCGTCAACCCCGGCGGCGAGTGGGAGATTTCCGACACGCTCAAGCTGAACCTGCAGGGTAACTACGCGCGCTCGACCTTCCACCGCGAGAACCCGTCGGTCGGCATGACGACCCCGCTGGGCGTCGGCAACACGGTCACCTATTCCAACGACGGTAGTGGCATCCCGACGATCCAGAGCGCGCTGGACCTGAACGACCCGGCGAACTTCGGCTGGAACGCGGGCAGCCGCGTCAACATCTCGGACGAACGGCGCCTCAACAAGAGCAAGGGCGCACGCGGCGACCTGACCTGGGGCAATACCGCGCTCAACCTGAAGATCGGCGGCGCGTTCGACGACGTGTCGCGTCGGATCAGCAGCACCGACAACAGCCAGGCGTACCAGAATGCGGTCTGCGGCAATAATCCCAGCGTGTTCGTCCCCTCGCCGAATTCGCAGCCGCCCTGCGAAGGCCTGAACGCTCCAGGCGTGATACCGGCAGGCTACCCGACCTATCCGGGTTATGGCACCGGATCGACCGCCGGCATGGCCGGACCAGCGTCCTATGGTGGTTCGCTCGTTCCCAATGCGGCGGCGCCGAGCTATCTGACGCCGGGGCCGGCTGGCTTCGTGACCGTCGACTGGCCGAAGTTCGCGGCCGCAACCAATTATGATTTCTATCATGACACCTCGCCGGAGAGCGGTGCTTCGACCACGGGTGCAAGCGGCGGCGGGATCCGCGAAGTGGTGAAGTCCGCGTTCGCCACGGTCAACGGCGAGCAGAACCTCGGCGGCAACATGCTGCGGTTCAACGTCGGCATGCGCTACGTCAACACGATCCAGACGATCACGGGTCGCGTCTCGTTGCCCGATCCCCGCAATACGACGGCGACCGGCATCGCGCTGCCGGATGGCAGCCGCTATCCGAACCTCGTCAGCATCGTGTCGACGCGCAACGTCTATTCGAAGTGGCTGCCGGCGGCGACGTTCGCATACGACGTCAGCGAGCACGCAGTGGTCCGCGTCGCCGGGTCGCGTACGATGACCCGTCCCGATCCGTCGGCGCAGTTGCCGGGCGTGAACTTCGGTGCGCCATCGGCGGATCAGGCGTCGATCGGCAACCCGGCGCTCGAGCCGTACATGTCGACGAACATCGATCTGGGCTTCGAATATTATACCGGCCGCGAAGGCGTGGTGAGCTTCAATGCGTTCCGCAAGTCGATCAAGGGCTTTACGAACACCGCGATCAACACCGTGGCGTTCGGGGAGCTGGCGCAATACGGCATCACCTACGACACGCTGAACCCGACGCAGCAGATCGCGCTCAACTCGCGTGGCGGACCTAGCGCTGCGCAGGTTCAAGTCACGTCGCAGGTCAACGTGCCCGACAAGCTGACCATCAACGGGCTCGAATTCCAGTGGGTCCAGCCGCTCGACTTCCTGACCAAGAATATCGGCATCACCGGGTTCGGCTTCAACGCCAATGCGACGGTCGTCGATCAGACCAGCAAGGGTGCGGCAACCGCGTTCGGCGTGGCACCGTTCACCTACAACATCACCGGCTATTACGAAAAGCACGGCGTGATGCTGCGGGTGTCGACCACCTCGCGCGAAGGGTCGCAGAACAGCGGCGCAGCGCAGAACGGCATTCCGGCGGCGGCATTGTTCGGCACGGATTATACGACGTACGATTTCTCGTCCTCGTTCGACCTGGACAAGATCTTCGGTCTGGCCGGCGCACCGCAGCTGACGATCAACGTCGCGAACTTCACCGACGCGACGCTGCGCTCGTACTTCCAGTTCGAGAACGCGACCTTTACCCAGTACAAGCCGGGTCGCCAGTTCCTCGTGGGTCTGCGCGGTACCTTCTAGTATGGCGCGGCAGTGCGGTCGTGATGCGATCGCACTGCCGGCATCGGGCGAAGACGTGGGCGTGACCGGTTGGGGCACGCCCACGCAGGCCGAACCGCAATCACGGTAAGGCACCCAGCCGATCCCGCCACCGTGCGGACGATAGCTGTCGCGGTCGACGTCAATCGACTTGGCGGTACCCGGTGACGATCGGGCAAGTCGATACAACGATACTATTCGACTTCGAACGAGAGCCGATGGCGTCGCATATGATGCGGTCGACCCCCGGCGCAGAGTCGGCGAACATAGCCGGGCAGCTTTACCCTAGGGTGGCTCGCAAGCTGCAAGCACAGGAGAGACGACGATGTCACACGCCGTATCACGCCGCACGCTGATGGGCGGTGCCGCCTGTGGCGCTGCGCTTGCGACTCTACCCGCGCCGCTGTTCGGTGCCGACCCGCGCACGGCGCCCGACCCGCGGACTGCGTTTCCCCTGATCGCGAAGGCTATTCCTGCCGCCGTCCTGATCGATGCCGACGCCGACAGCGCGGTCCGGCACGTCGCGACCAATTTCGCCAAGGATCTGGAGCGGGTCAGTGGTGCCTCGGCGCGACTGATCGATGGCGCGAGCGGCGTTGTGCAGGGGCCGGTGGTGATCATCGGCGTGCTGGGGCACAGCGCCGTGATCGATCGCCTTATCGCGGCGGGCAAGATCGCCGCGGCCGACCTGCGCGGCGAATGGGAGGCGTTTCGCCAGATCGTCGTCGACGATCCGATGCCGGGCGTGGCGCGTGCGCTGGTGATCGTCGGGTCGGACCGGCGCGGCGCGGTGTTCGGCACCTATGACGTATCCGAGCGCATCGGCGTTTCGCCCTGGCACTGGTTCGCGGACGTGCCCGTCCGTCGCCAGCGCGACGTGCTGATCCCGGCCGGCTCCAGGCGCGACCAGCCCAAGGTCCGCTATCGCGGGTTCTTCATCAACGACGAGGATCCGTGCCTGAGCGGCTGGGCGAAGAAGGCGTTCGGCGGTGTGAACGCGGCGATGTACGTGCACGTCTTCGAACTGCTGCTGCGGATGAAGGGCAATTATCTGTGGCCCGCGATGTGGGGCAAGGCGTTCGCCGACGACGATCCCAAGAGCATGGTGCTGGCCGACGCGATGGGCGTCGTGATGGGCAATTCTCACCACGAGCCGATGCTGCGCGCACAGGCCGAATGGCACCGGCATGCGGACCAGGGCGTGACCGGGGGCGCATGGGATTACGACAAGAACGGCGCCAATTTGCGGAAATTCTGGCGCGGCGGGATCGAGCGCATGATGGCCAAGGGCGGCGGCCGGCATTACGATTCGGTGGTGACCGTCGGTATGCGCGGTGACGGCGACGAGGCGATGGCCGAGGGAACCGCGACCGGGCTGCTGGAACGCGTCGTCGCGGAACAGCGCAAGATCATCGCCGACGTCACCGGCAAACCCGCGAGCGAGACGCCGCAGGTCTGGGCGCTCTACAAGGAAGTGCAGGATTATTACGATCACGGCATGAAGGTGCCGGACGACGTCACGTTGCTGTTCTCGGACGATAATTGGGGCCAGATCAGGCGCTTGCCCGATCCCGCCGCACCGCCGCGCAAAGGTGGGTACGGCATCTATTACCACTTCGATTACGTCGGCGCGCCGCGCAACTACAAATGGCTCAATACCAACCAGATCGAGAAGACCTGGCAGCAGATGGACCTGGCGTACAGGCGGGGTGCGGCGCAGATCTGGATCGTCAACGTCGGCGATATCAAGCCGATGGAGTATCCGCTCGGCTTCTTCCTGGCGCAGGCCTGGAACCCTGACGCGATGACTCCGGCGGCGGTTGCCGACTATCCGCGCGCATGGGCGACGGCGACGTTCGGGCCCGAACAGGCGCGCGCGATCGGCGAGATCGTCACGCAGTACAGTCAGTATGTCGCACGCCGAAAGCCGGAGCTGATCGACCAGGACAGTTTCCCGCTGGGCGGTGTCACGCCCAAGGGCCTCGATGGCGGCGAGTTCGGTACGATGGTTGCGCAGTGGGACGCGCTGGAGGCACGGATGCTCACGGTTCGCGCCACGCTGCGGCCGGATCAGCGGGACGCCTATTATCAGCTGATCGAGTTTCCCGTGGCGGCGGTCGCGAACCTGTACCGCATGTATTACGGCACGGCGTGGAACCGGCGGCTGGCGTCCAAGAACGACGCGCGCGCCAATTACTTCGCCGACCAAGTCGAAACTGCGTTCCGTCGCGATGGCGAACTGACGCAGCGGTACCATAGTATCAACGGCGGCAAGTGGGACGGCATGATGGGGCAGGTCCATATGAGCTATGTCATCTGGAACGATCCCACCAAACAGACCATGCCGAGCATCGTCCGTATCGGCGCAGATACGCCCGAAGCAAAGCGCCGGCAGCAGCCGGTCTTCGTTCCGACGCCCGCGACGCAGGCGGGTATCGTTGCCCTCGAAGCACCGGCGTTCAGTCGTGCGCGCGACGGCAAGGGGTTGCGCTGGACGACGATCCCGCATCTCGGCCGTACCGCGGGCGCGATGATCGCGATGCCGCAGGGGCGACCGGCAACGCGGGCAGAGGACGGCGTCTGCCTGGAATACGACGTCACCGTGGCGAAGGCGGGGCCGGCGACGGCGACGCTGTACCTCGTCCCGACGCTCGACACGTTCGGCCATGAAGGGTCGCGGATCGGCGTGTCGATCGACGGCGGTGCCGTCCAGGTCGTGCGTGCCGCGCTGGAGCCTACCGGCGGCGATACGGACAATGCCGGCAAGGCGCGATGGGCGGATGCGGTGCGCGACAATGGCGTAGCTATGTCGGTCGGCCTGGGCAGCATCGCTGCGGGGCGTCACACGATCAAGATATGGCGGCTCGACGACAACATGGTGCTACAGAAGCTGGTACTTGCCACCATACCGGTACCGCCGTCCTATCTCGGGCCGGTTCCCGCCGTATGATGCGACCTGCCGGGGGAGGGGCACCGCAACTTAATCGTCGATACCCGTTTCCCTCCCGGCGTGTGCGTAGTAGCATCAATACGCAGACATTAGATTGGTAAGTCCAGTGGCAAAGCCCGCATCCCAGCCCGCCTCCCAGAATGCGTTGTTCGTGGTCGGTAGATACGACGCGCCCGCGAACGATCGCTTGTACCAGCGGTTGGCGCGGCGGCTGTTCGAGGAACTGGTCGCGGGCACCTACGCAATAGGTGATCGGTTGCCCGCCGAACGCGAACTGGCGATCGAGTACGGCGCCAGTCGGCCGGCCGTGCGGGAAGCGCTCATCGCGCTGGAAGTGCAGGGTTTTATCGAGGTTCGGGTTGGCTCCGGGGCCTATGTCTGTCGATTGCCGGGGCAGGGCGAGGAGCCGGGGTTCGCGATCACCGCGTTCGAACTGACCGAAGCGCGGATCATGTTCGAAGGCGAGGCCGCGGCGCTCGCAGCGGTACAGGTCACCGACGCCGAGATCGAACTGCTCGACGGACTGGTCGAAGCGATGACCACCGAGAATTTGCTCGCCGAGGTGACGGAGAACGCGGATCGCGATTTCCACATGGCGATCGCCAAGGCGACGCGGAATGCCGGGGTCGTCCGGACGATCGAGGACCTGTGGCATCTGCGCTCGACCTCGCCCGAATGCGCGCTTCTCCACGCCAAGGCGCGCAACGCCAAGGTGCGGCCGGTCGTCGCCGAACATGCTGCAATCGTTGACGCTTTGCGTGCGCGCGACGCGGCGGCGGCGCGTGGCGCGATGCGCGCGCACCTGACGTCGGTGATGGACCATTTGCTGTTCAAGACCGAGGAGATGGCGATGGAGCAGGCGCGGTTGGCGCTGGCGACGACTCGTCAGCGTTACGGTGGGCCGCCGAGCGCCTGAACGATTCAGCACCCGGACCGGCAAACCGGGCGCTTCTAGGTTGTCAGACCAATTCGATCGTTGCTATCGATACTGAAAGCACGTGGCCGCACCGCCGCGCTAAAACGGGGATGACCGGTTGATGAAGATGACCCAGACCATGCGCTGGTTTGGCCCGAACGACCCGGTGCCGCTCAACGCCATCCGCCAGGCCGGCGCGACCGGGATCGTCACGGCGCTGCACGAGGTCGCCAATGGCGATGTCTGGACCGCAGACGCCATCGCCGCGCGGCGCGTCATGATCGAGGAGACCGGGCTAGACTGGAAGGTGGTCGAGAGCCTGCCGGTCGTCGAGGACCTGAAGCGGCGCTCGGGCGACTGGGATCGGCTGATCGAGGCCTATGTCGCCAGCCTGCGGAATCTGGCGGGTCAGGGCATCGAGGTGGTGACCTATAATTTCATGCCGTTGCTCGACTGGACGCGGACCGATTTGAGCTGGGCGTTGCCGGACGGTGCGCGGGCGCTGCGGTTCGAGCTGCATGCGCTGGCGGCCTATGACATCCACATCCTGCGCCGCCCAGGTGCCGAGCGGGATTACGCGCCCGATGTCGTCGCGATCGCGGCCAAGCGGTTCGCGGCGATGGACAACGCAGCGCGCGCGACGCTGGAGCGGACGATCATCGCCGGCCTGCCGGGGAGCGAGGAGAGCTTCAGCTCACCACAGTTGCTCGAACAGATCGGAACCTATGCCGACATCGACGCAGGCCAGTTGCGCGCGAACCACGTCGCGTTCCTGGAGGCGGTGTGTCCGGTCGCGGAGGCCGAGGGCATTCGGCTGGTGGTGCATCCCGACGATCCGCCGTTCCCGATCTTTGGCCTGCCACGCGTGGTCAGCACCGAGGCGGACGTGAGCGCGCTGTTCGCCGCCGTGCCGTCGGCCGCCAACGGGCTGTGCTTTTGCAGCGGATCGTTCGGCGTGCGCGCGGACAACGACCTGCCCGGGATGGTCCGCCGGCTCGGCGAGCGTATCGGCTTCGTGCATCTGCGGTCGGTGCAGCGCGAGCCCGGTGGCGCGTTTTACGAGGCGGCACATCTGGAGGGCGATGCGAACATGCCCGCGATCATGGCGGAGCTGGTTGCGCTGCAGGCGCGCACCGGGCGATCGCTGCCAATGCGTCCCGATCACGGCCACCAGATGGTGGACGACCTCAACAAGCGCACCAACCCCGGCTATTCGCTGATCGGGCGGCTGCGCGGGCTGGCGGAACTGCGCGGGCTGGAAACGGGTATCGCACACGGCCGGGGTGCGGTGTGACCACGGCATAGAGCCAAGCCTACCGCGTCATCGCCACTTGCGTATCGTCGAGCGCCAAGTCCACGAGCTTGCGCATCGCTGCGTTGGCGGCGACGGGATCGCCCGCGGCGATCGCCTCGTAGACGCGGACGTGATCGGGGATCGGGTTGCGCGGCAACGAACGGGTGCGTTGCTTGAACTGAGTCGTCCAGCTTACCGCCGCGCCGATGCTCGCGCTGAGGACGACGAGCGCATCGTTACGAGTCGCCTGCAACACCGCGTTGTGGAACTCGCGGTCGGCGGCGCGGCCGGCTTCGGTGGCCAGCGTATGGCGGCGCATCGCGGCGAGCGATTCCTTCATCACGGTCAGGTCGGCACGATCGCGACGCTCGGCGGCCAACGCTGCGGCGGCAGGCTCGACGATGGCGCGCAACTCGAACAGTCCGCGGACGAAGTCGATGTCCGGTTCGCCGGCAAAGGCCCAGGCGAGCACGTCGGGATCGAGCAGATTCCAGCGGCTGCGGGGCAGGACTCGGGTGCCGGTTTTCGGTCGACTTTCGACCAATCCCTTTGCCATCAGCACCTGTACCGCCTCGCGGTAGGCGCTCCGCGACACGTCCAGCGCCTCCGAAAACGCGACTTCGCCCGACAACGTGTCGCCAGGCAGATATTCGCCCGACAGGATCGCTGTGCCCAGCTTGTGCGCGATCGCACCGTGCAGGCGTCGCCCCGTACCGCGCGGCAGGCGAGGAGCCGGCGGGGTATCCACAGGTAGGCTATCCGAAGGTGGGGTATCCGAAGGGGTGGCGGCATCCGACTGTGTCGCAGGAGCCGATTCCGCGGGCGTATCCGACGACGTGCTCGTCTGGTCCGGATTGATGTTCGTCATTGGCAAGCTCCCATCGCAAGGTGATAGCCGCGTGACAATCGCGAGACGATAAGAGATTTTCGGTCCTGGGGCTCGGAACGCCCCGATACGGGTTGCAAACGATGCGCGGAAAGGAATGTCGCGTGCGGCAGCGGCCGTGATCGTTAGGGTTGCTTGCCTTTCGGCCCGACGCCGCTGCGGTCTATAAAGCGCGGCTGGCCAGTCATTGCTCTCGGCATCACAATACAGCTGCGGTCGATCAGGGGACCTAAATCCGTGAGCAAATGATACATCGCTCTGCAAGTGCCGGTAGCCGGCACGCGTGCCGATGTCGGAAACGCCCGATCCCGCGCCGGAGCGCAGGATCGGGCGGTCGTCGATTAGAGGACGCGGTTGATGAGGTTCTCGATCCGCTCCTGCTGGCCCGAGACCGGCTTCGGATCGATGCCGCGCTCGATCGCGAGGTCGGCGATGCCGGCAAGGTCGAGCCCGCCGATTGCGCCACCGAATTCGCCGTCCCAACCAGCATAGCGCTTGGTCTTGATCGCATCGATGCGGCCGTCTTCGATCAGCTTGGCCGCGTTGAGCAGGCCCTTCGCGACGACGTCGATCGCGCCGACATGACCGTAGAACAGGTCGGCCGGGTCCATGCTCTGACGCCGAACCTTGGCGTCGAAGTTGAAGCCGCCGGTGGTGAACCCGCCTGCGCGAATGATCTCGAGATTGGCGAGCGTCAGTTCCTCGACCGAATTCGGGAATTGATCGGTATCCCAGCCGTTCTGTGGATCGCCGCGGTTGGCGTCGATCGAACCGAAGATGCCGAGCGCCGCAGCGGTCGCGATCTCATGCTCGAACGTGTGGCTGGCGAGCGTCGCATGGTTCGCCTCGATGTTGACCTTGACCTCGTTCTCCAGGCCATAGCGCTTGAGGAAGCCGTACACCGTCGCGGTGTCGAAGTCGTACTGGTGCTTGGTCGGCTCGAATGGCTTCGGCTCGATCAGGATCGTGCCGGTGAAGCCGATCTTGTGCTTGTGCTCGACGACGAGGCTCAGGAAGCGGCCGAAATTGTCGAGCTCGCGCTTCATGTCGGTGTTGAGCAGCGTCTCGTAACCCTCGCGACCGCCCCAGAGCACGTAGTTCTGGCCGCCGAGACGATGCGTCGCCTCGAGCGCATCGCGGACCTGCATCGCGCCGAACGCGAACACTTCCGGATCGGGGTTGGTCGCGCCACCGGCGGCGAAGCGCGGGTGGCTGAACAGGTTGGCGGTGCCCCAGAGGAGCTTGCGGCCCGATGCAGCCTGGAGCTGTTCGAGATGATCGACGGCTTCGGCAAAGAACTTGCGATGCTCGGTGATGTCGTTGGCGTCGGCCATCACGTCGACGTCGTGGAAGCAGTAATAGGGCACGTCGAGCGTCTTGAAGAACTCGAACGCGACCTCGCGCTTCATCGCCGCGGCGGCGCTGTCGTTGGCGCCACGGTGCCACGGACGATCGAACGTGCCGCCGCCGAACACATCGGAGCCGGGCCAGCAGAAGGTGTGCCAGAAGCATGCGGCGAAGCGGAGGTGATCCTCCATGCGCTTGCCGAGGACCATCTTGTCCTTGTCGTAGAACCGGTACGCCAGCTCGTTGGTGCTGTCGGGGCCCTCATATTTGATCTGGGGGATATCGGCGAAGAAGTCGGACATCGGGATTCCTACGATTTGGGGGTGATGCGGGAATAGGCTTGGCGGAACGCGGCCTTCTTTTCGGCGAGCGCCGAGACGAGGGCAGGGTCGGGGACGATGGTGTGCGAGACGGGAGGCGCGACGCAGATGTCGGCGGGGTCGCCGCCGTCGACGCCGAGCTGGGCAAGGCGGGCGGCACCGAGCGCGGGGCCGACTTCGCCGCCCTGAAGGTAGACGAGTTCGACCTCCATCGCGGCGGCGATCACCTGGCCCCAATAGCGCGAGCGGGCACCGCCGCCGATCACCGCGAGGCGTTCGACCGTCGTACCGGCCTCACGCAACACGTCGAGACCGTCGGCGAGCGCGAATGCTACGCCCTCCAGCACCGCCTGCGAGAGGCGGCGGGCGTCGGTGTCGTTGTCGAGGCGCAGGAACGCGCCGCGAACCTCCGCATCGTTGTGCGGCGTGCGTTCGCCCGAGAGATAGGGGAGGAAAATCTCGGGGCCACTGGCGGGACCGGCAGCCTCGGCACGCGCGAACAGGTCGGCGGCACCGGCGGCTCCGGTGATCCGCGCGACCCAGTCGATGCACGATGCGGCCGAAAGGTGGACCGACATCTGGTGCCACATGCCGGGAAGCGCGTGACAGAAGGCGTGGACCGCGCGCGCGGGGTTGGGGCGGAAGTCGTTGGTGGCAACGAAGATGACGCCCGACGTGCCGAGCGACAGCAGCGCATCGCCGTCCTTAACGACGCCGACGCCGACGGCACCCGCCGCATTGTCGCTGCCGCCTGCCGCGACCGGAACCTGCGGCACGCCCCAAAGTTCGGCGACCTCGGCCGTGAGCGTGCCGGTGATCGCCGACCCTTCGAACAGGGCCGGCATCTGTGCCTGCGTCAGTCCGCAGGCGGCGAGGATCTCGTCGCTCCAGCAGCGGCCGCCTACGTCGAGCCACAGCGTGCCGGCGCTGTCCGACAGGTCGGACGCCTTGTCGCCGGTCATCAGCAGCCGCACATAGTCCTTGGGCAGCAGCACCGTGGCGATCTTCGCGAAAACCTCCGGCTCATGCTCGCGCACCCAGAGCAGTTTCGGTGCGGTGAAGCCGGGCATCGCGATGTTGCCCGAGATCTTACGCAGGTCGGGGACGGCGCGCTCCAGTGCCTCGCATTCGGCAAAGCAGCGGCCGTCGTTCCACAGGATCGCGGGGCGCAGCGGACGGTCGTCGGCGTCGAGCAACGTCGCGCCGTGCATCTGACCGGCGAGCCCGACGCCGCGCACGGAGCGGCGGACGCTTGGGTCGATCGCCTGGACGGCGGCGATCGTCGCCTTCCACCACGCATCGGGATCCTGTTCGGACCAGAGCGGATGCGGCCGCTGCACGGTCAGCGCGGCGGTGCCTTGGCCCACCACGCTGCCATGCTCGTCGAGCACCACGGCCTTGACACCCGAGGTGCCGATATCGATTCCCAGGAACATCAGTTGACGAACGGATCGATGGTCGGGATCGATCCGTCGGCGGCAAACTTCAGTTCGGTCACCTTGACGTTGCGCAGGTGGTTCTTGTTGCTCATCTGCGTATCCGCATAGAACAGCCACCATCTCTTGTTCCATTCGATGATCGAATGGTGGCTCGTCCAGCCCTGTACCGGCTTGAGGATATGCCCCTTGTACGTGAACGGACCATAGGGGTTGTCGCCGGTCGCATAGTTCAGGAAGTGCGTGTCGCCGGTCGAGTAGGTGTAGTAATATTTGCCGCCGCGCTTGAAGACCCAGGATGCCTCGAAAAAGCGCCGTTCATGATCGCCGCCCAGCACGGGCTTGCCGGCCTCGTCGAGAATCTGGACGTCGCGCGGGGTCTCGGCGAAGCTCTTCATGTCGGGGTTCATGCGGGCGATCTTGCCCGATAGCGCGGGCTGGTCGTCCTTGCCGAGATCGGTGTCCGAGCCGTTGGGGTCGAACTTGCCGTCCTTCCAGCGCTGGAGCTGGCCACCCCAGATGCCGCCGAAATACATGTAGCTGGCGCCGTTCGCGTCGGTGAACACCGCGGGGTCCATCGAGAAGCTGCCCTCGATCGGCTTCGGATCGGCCTTGAACGGGCCAACCGGGCTCTTCGAGGTGGCGACGCCGATGCGGAACGTGCCGAGGCCGTTCTTGTCGAGCTGTTTGTCGCGCGCCGGGAAATACAGATAATAGGTCCCGTTCTTGTACGCGGCGTCGGGGGCCCACATCTGCTGCGACGCCCAGGGCACGTCCTTCACGTCGAGCGCGACGTCGTTGATTTTCACCGGGCCGCCGATGCGATCCATCGACAGCACGCGGTAGTCGCGCATCGCATATTGGTTGCCGAGATCGTCGTCGGCGATCGTCACGTCGATGTCGTGGCTCGGATAGACGTAGATCTTGCCGTTGAAGACATGCGCCGACGGATCGGCGGTGTAGATGCTGGTGACCAGGGGCTGCGACAGATAGCGCTTGCCGTCGGGGCTGCGCGGTTCCTTGCCGGCGGATGCCGGTTTCGCCGCAGGTTTGGACGGGGCGTTGGCGCCATTGGTCTGGGCGAGGGCGATCGTCCCCGTTGCGGCAAGTGCGGCAATGACGAGCGTGGGCGCGAGGCTAAAACGCATCGGTGCGTGGTCCTTCCTAATGTTCACCATCTGATGTGGTGTCGAACGTCTATGTGCCCCGGTAGCGCTACCGTAGGAAACGTGTCAACACTTAGCACGCGGCGCATGCGACTGTCGACAACACCCGGTCGGATGCGCCGTGTTTCGTGCCCGGGTGGCTCATTTCATCCACGCATAGGGACCGACCAGCGTGCCGACGAAGCCGCCAGCGGTCTTGGTGCTGAGGAAGCGGGCATCGACGTCGCGCGCCAGCGTGCGCTTGCTGCCGGCACTGTCGCCCGCACCGTCGCCGGCACCGTCATAGTCGAACGCCATCGTGCCCCCGTCCGCACGGATCGTCAGCGTGACGGGACCCGAGCCCGTGACGGGTGCCGAGGCGACCAACCGTTCCGTGCCCTTGTCGGTGGTATAAAGTGCGACGACGGGCTTGCCGGCGACCCGGGTAATGCCGAAAAACAGGAAGTTGGCGTCGCTCTGCATTGCGACCAAGCCTGCGCGATCGCCATCGGTGTCGGGGGCGAAGCGGACCGTCGTCGACATGGTGACGACGTGATGTTGCTGCCGCCGTCCGACGAACGAAGGCACGCGCGACAGGTCGCCGATACGTCCGCCACGATCGAGGACCAGGTCACCGCCTTCGAGCCGATAGAAGGGCGCCTTGGGCGTGCGCACGCCGACCCATTGCATCGCCAGTTTGCTGCCGTCGAAGCTGTCGACATAACGGAAATCGCCGCTGGTCGGGATCCGGCTCGGCGGGCTTGCGGGTAGTTTCGGCTTCGTGGCGGCGAACGGGACGGGCTGGTCCTTCGGCAGGATGATCGGCCAGCCATCCTTCCATGTTACCGGTAACAAGAACGTTTCGCGGCCGATGTTGTAATAGTCGCCCTCGTACGGACGGACGCCGAGGAAGGTCGCGTACCAGTCGCCGTTCTGGCGTCTGGACCAGCTTGGCATGGCCGGTCGACGTGATCGGGTTGGGACGCGCAGGATCGAGATCGCGCTGCGTCAGGATCGGATTGCCGGCGAACGGGATATAAGGCCCCCGGAGTGACTTCGAGCGTAGTGCGACCTGCGAATGGTTGACGCTGGTGCCGCCCTCGGCTGCGGTCAGGTAATAATAGCCGTCCTTGCGGAAGATGTGCGGGCCCTCGATCCAGACCGGCTTCTTCGAGATGTCCACGCCGCCGTTGATCAGCTGCGTGCTCTCCCCGACCATTTTCCCCGCGCGCCAGTCGTATTCCTGGATCCAGATCGCACGGTGACCCTCATAGCGCGGCGGCTCGGCGGGCGCGCGGTTGTTGACGATATAGGCCTTCTCGCCTTCCCAGTAGATGGACGGGTCGATGCCTTCGAACGGCAGCCAAATCGGGTTCGACCACGGCCCCGCCGGGTCCTTCGCGGTGATGACGAAATTGCCTTTGCACTCGACGCAGGTGTTGACGATGTAGAACACGCCGTCGTGGAACGAGATGTCGGGTGCGAATACCGCCTGCGACGTCCGCATGCCGGTGAAGTCGAGCTGCTCCGGCCGGTCGATCGCGTTGCCGATCTGCGTCCAGTTCACCAGGTCCTTCGACCGGAAGATCGGCAGGCCGGGGTAATGCGCGAACGAGGACAGGACGAGGTAATAGTCGTCGCCGACGCGCGTCACCGACGGGTCGGGATAATAGCCCGACAGGATCGGGTTGCGATATTGGCCGGGGCCGACGGCGACCTTTTCCTGCGTTTGGCCGTCATAGCTGAAGCTGCTGAACCGCGGTGCGTCGCTGGCGAAGGCGGGCGTTCCTGAGGCGAGCCCGGCGAGCAGTGCGAACGTCTGGATTTTCATGGCAATTCTCACTTGGTTGCGCTCGCTGTCTGGGTTGGCTTGGACCCAGCCGTCGCGGCAAGCTCCTGCGCGGCCTGCGCGAGTTCGATCCACATCGCGCCTTCGGGTATGACATATTCGTTCTCACCCCAGAAGAAGGGCCAGTCCTCATGGTTTTCGGGGAAGTCCGGCTTGATGATCAGCACGCCCGGGACGACGCCGCCGGCGATGAACGAGAAGTCGGCGCGGTTGTTGCCGTAGGCGACTTCCTTCGAGACGGTGCCGACGGCGGAGACGAACGATATGTCGGATCCGGGATGGTGGCCGACCAGGAACTCGAGTCCGCGGAACACCTCGTCGGCGGGCATGATCTCCGGGAACGCCTTGTGTAGCGTGTACGCATTCAGCGCAGTGCCGAGCACGGTGCCGCTGCCCGCCCAGCCGCCGGTCGTAATCGGCACGCCGAACGGATTGGCTTTGGCCGCAGTCTCGGTGGCGGTGGCATAGGCGCGCACCGCCGGGACCATGGCTGCACGGTAAGCTGGTGGCATGAACGGGATCGCCGCCACCGCATCACGCAGATTGAAGGCGAAGGTCTTTTCCATCGCCGGCCAAAGCGACTGGACCGCGGTGACGTAGCGAGGGTCACGCGTCGTCCGCAGCAGTTCGACCGCAGCGGAGAAGCGCTCCGCATCCAGCGGTCCGCCCGTGGTGTTGCCGTGCTGGTACGTATCGGGCGCGTGCGACTGTTCCTCGGCCCAGGTCCGCGTCGCGATCCCCAACGCCTTCTTCGACAGTGCCGGATCGGCCTCCGCAAGCGCGCGCGATGCCGCCGCAAGCCCTGCGATCGAGCCGTAGTTCAGCGCCGACGCCTTGGTCGTGAACGCCCAGCGGTCGTCGGGCATCCCGCTGCGTCCGTTCTTTTCCTCACCAAGCTTCAGGGCGGCGTCGTAGACCAGGCCGTCGGTCTTGGTCGAGCCGTCGCCGAGATGCGTGTATTGCGCGACATCGGGCTCGACGATGCCGTGGATCGCATGGCCGACCGCATCGAACTGCGCGACGAGTTGCAGCGTGCCGTGGCGGATCTGCTGGACGAGATCGGGCGTGCCGTCGGGAACGTGCATTTCGGTCTTGCGCCGCGTCCAGTCGATCGCGGTGGTGTCGCGCATCGGGTGCCAGCGCTCCCAGCTGTCGACCAGCGAGCGGATCACCTGATATTGCGACTGGGTGCGGATGTCGTAGTCGCCTGCGTCGAACCAGCCGCCGACGGCGAGGCCGGGGATATGCTCGCCCGGCTTGAACTTCGTGTCGGTGGTCGGCCCCTGCGCGTAGAGATCGATATGTTCGTGGTTCACCGGCGCCTGACGCGCATCGTCGCGGTGCGCGTCGCCGTGCCAGACGCGGTAGCCCTCGTTGACGAACATATGGTCCATCGCGACCGGAAAATAGACGTCGAGCGTCGGGTGCCAGGCGCCGGCATAGGCATTGGCGGCGATCCGGAAGGGCGCGGTGCGCGTGGCGCCGTATTCGAGCACATAGGTGCCGGGCTGGCGGACCGCGCTGAAATCGAGTTGCAGATAGCTGTAGCGGAGATAGTCGCCCCAGCGCTTGGCGGGGGCGGTCGGCATTGGCGTCATGCTGCCGTCCTCGCCGACGCGCAGGAGGCGCGCGGGCAGCGCGCGGCGATCGTTGCGGTCGAGTTCGATCGTCGCGACCTTCCGCGCATCCGGTGTGTAGCCGAGCTGCGAATGCGCGATCACGGGGGCACGAAGCCAGCCCGGTACGCTGTTCGGCTGGATCGTCCATTCGAGGACGGTGCCGGTGCGTCCGGCCGGCAGCATCGAGCGGAGCACGAACCAGCCATTCTGCGCCTGGTTGCGACCATCGAACAGCTGCACTTCGGCGGTGGAGCGGATCGTCACGCGGCGTGCCGGATCCTCGGGTGCGAGTACGAAGCGGCTGCCCTTGGCGATCGCGGTCGGTTCTGCACCGGGACCCTCGGCGCGACCGCTCGCCGCGTTGCGCTGCGGCGTCTGGATCATGGCATCGGCCGGATAGACCGGGAACGCACCACTGACGCCGTCCGCCATGAAGCTGTGGTGAAAATAGGCGGCGGGAAGGAATTCGAGATTGAACCCGGCCTTGCCGGCGAGCGCGGCCGGCACGGGTTGGTCGAGGATCACCGACACGGCAACCGCGCCGCCGCGCTTTTCCGAGCGGACGCGGTAGCGCCATTTGTAATCGGGATATTCGAGCGTGACGGTGATCGCACCGGTCGTGGCGTCGACCTTGCGATCGATAAGGCGTCCGATTGCGTCCCATTGGCCGGGTGTCGAGGAAAGACGGACGTCGCCATTGGTGGCGATCCGTTCGCCCTGCTGAATGATCTCCACGCCGCTGATCTTCGAGTCGGCGAACAGACCGTCATACCAGTTGGAAAAGACCAGCACGTTGGCAGCCGGCGCCTCGTAATACCCGGCGGCGTTGAGCGTCAGGTCGGTCGGCGCGGCGCGCGGGTTTGTCTGAGCGATCACGGGTGCGGCGCTCGCGAGCAGGGTTGCGATCAGGCAGAATGCGGATTTGGCCGCCATGGTTTTTCCTCTCCGGTATCGTCATGCAGCGTTGGATTCGCCTGCTATTCCCGCGACTATAGCGCTAACAATGGCAGACGCCACCCGTTGCCGCCGTTCCCGTATGGACAGGGTAGCGGTATCACCGTAATACTCATACAAGGACGCAAAGGGCACTCGATGAATCCGGTTTCGGAACGTCGGAGAACAGCCTGCACGCAGTCCGATAGGGAGAAGAGGATGACCGGGCCAACCGTCGATCGTCGTCGTGCGATGCTTGCATCCATCGCCACCGGAGCGGGGCTGATGCTGCCCGCGATCGGTAGCGCGCGTGCTGCTCCTGCGTCATCCGCATCGCGCACCGGCATCGGGACTTGTTCCACGCCGCAATCGGCGATCGCGCGCACGCAATACGGGCCGGTTCGCGGCTATGTCTCGGACGGCGTCTACACGTTCAAAGGCGTTCCCTACGGTGCGGATACCGGCGGCGAGAATCGCTGGCTGCCGGCCAAGCCGCCGCAGCGCTGGACCGAAACGCGCGACACGCTCTCCTATGGCGCGAATTGCCCGCAGACGCTCCACGATTTCAGTGCGGTCGAGCATACGTTCCTCCAGCAATGGACCGACGGGTTCATTGGCGAGGACATGCTCAAGCTGAACGTCTGGACGCCGTCGCTGTCCGGCAAGCGGCCGGTGATGGTGTATTTCCACGGCGGCGGGTTCGCGTTCGGATCGTCGTACGAACTCGCTTCGCACGACGGCGCGCAGATGGCGCGGCATCACGACGTGGTGCAGGTGTCGATCAACCACCGGCTGAACGTGCTGGGGTTCCTCGACCTGACCGAGGTCGGCGGCGCGGCGTATGACGAGTCGGTCAACGTCAGCATGACCGATTGCGTCGCGGCGTTGCGCTGGGTGCATGAGAACATCGCGCGGTTCGGCGGCGATCCCGACACGGTGATGATCTACGGCCAGTCGGGCGGCGGATCGAAGGTGACGACGTTGCTGGGCATGGCGACCGGCAAGGGCCTGATCCACCGCGCGGCGGTGCAGTCGGGGTGGCGGTGGCTCGCTGCCGACCGCCGAACAGTCGCGCGATTTCTCGCGGCGCGTGCTGCGTGAACTGAACATCGGGCCGAAGGATATCGGCGCACTCCAGCGGATCGCGTGGAAGCCGCTGTTCGAGGCAGGCAACAAGGTCGCGACCGAGATCAACGGTCCGCGCGGGCCGATGGGCCCTTCGCTGACGCCGCGCGTGGGCTGGAACCCGACGCTCGACGGCAAGGTGATCGACGTCGGCTCGTACTCGGACGTCGCGCCCGACGTATCGCGCGACGTGCCGGTGATGATCGGCAACGTCAGTGAAGAGGGCATGCGCTGGGGCTATAACCCGAGCGAGACGCAGTGGCGGACCGATCTCACCACGCAGATCGGTGGCGACAAGGCGGGGCGGCTGATTGCGGCAATGAAACAGGCGCACCCTGAAAAGGCGGTGCGGACGTTGGCGTACGGCGTGCAGGGGCTGCAGAACCGCAACCGCGTGCAGGACATGGTGCGGCTGAAACATGCGCAGCACGGCGCGCCGGTGTACCAATATCTGTTCCAGTGGCAGTCGCCGCAATTGGGTGGCGTGGCCGGCGCGTGGCACACCGCCGACCTCGCCTTCTGCTTCGACAACACCGCGCTCTGCGATCAGGGCACGGGCAATACGCCCGAAGCGCAGCGCGTCGCGCAGACCATGTCGACCGCGTGGGCGAACTTCGCGCGGACCGGTAATCCAAGCCAGTCGGGGCTGAGCTGGACGCCGACCGATCCGCAGCGCTGCCAGACGATGGTCTTCGATACGACGAGCCGCATGGTCGACGATCCCGAGGGCGCAGCGCGTCGTATCCTGCTGTCGTGAGCGTTGGTTTGACGGACAACAAGGGGGAGAAGGCGATGCGTTGGTCGATCGGGTTTGGGTTATTTGCGAGCGCGCTGGCGTTGGCGACGCCTGCGTTCGCACAGGACGCTCGGATGACCGCCACAGCGTCTCCAGCCGAGCCAACCGCGATCCCGCTCAACACGGGTGGTGTGAAGGGGCAGGTCGCGCCCGAGGCGTGGTTCAATCAGTACGGCGTCGCGATGACGCGCAACGTCACGACCGCGACGCTGACGCCGTTCCTCCCCGATCCGGCCAAAGCAACGGGGGCGGCGGTGATCGTCGCGCCGGGTGGCGGCTTCCTGATGCTGTCGATGGAGAATGAGGGCTGGCGCGTGGCGAAGGCGCTCGCCGACCGGGGCATCGCCGCGTTCGTGCTGAAATATCGGCTGAAGCCTACGCCGGCGGACATGGGCGGGTTCGAGCGGTCGGTCACGGCGATGTTCGCCGGTGCCGCGCAGCCGCAGCGACGGATGAGGCCGGACGAGGCAATCGCGGGGCTCGGCGACCAGATCGCCGATGCGCGGGCTGCGGTCGCTTTGGTGAGGGCGCGCGCGACCGAGTGGAAGGTTGACCCCGCCCGTGTCGGGATGATCGGTTTTTCGGCGGGCGCTATGACGACGATGGCGACCGCGCTGGCTGCGCCCGACACGCATCTGGCCTTCATCGCGCCGATCTATGGATCGATGGAAGCGGTGAAAGTGCCGGCCGCCGCGCCGCCGCTGTTCGCGGTGCTCGCCGCCGACGATCCGCTGTTCGCGAACAAGGGATTCGGCCTGATCGAGTCCTGGCAGAAGGCCGGGAAGCCGGTCGAGTTCCACCTTTACCAGGCGGGCGGCCACGGCTTTGGCCTCGGCAAGAAGGGCACGACCAGCACCGGCTGGTTCGAGGATTTCATGCACTGGCTCGATGCGAACGACATGCTCGTGCGGCGATGAATAGGATGCAGGGGAGACGGGTATGACGCGCTTCACGAGGGTTAGGGCGATCGGGTTGGTGCTTGGGGCGCTGGCCGGAATTTCGTCCGGCGCGAACGGACAGGATGCGGCGACGGCGCCGGGTCTCGCGCCGTATTTCAAGCCGGTGACGCAAGGGGCTACCACGCCAGACAGTGACGGGTTCCTGCGCCGCTGGCTGTTGCTCGAGCCGATCGACAAGCCCAACCGCAGCAATACGGGCTTCACCGCCACGTATGTCCGGCAGGCTCTGACCACGCAGTATTTCCCCGGCCAGTTCACCGCGATCCCGCGCGACGGGCAGGTGGTGAAAGCAACTCAACCGCTACGCTGGCACGCGCTCGATTCAGGCGCGCTCAATGTCAAGCTGTTCAGCTTCGCCAAGGGCCTCGGCAAGCCGACTTATGGCGTGATCTTCTGGGCGGTGACGATCGTCGACAGCCCGCGCGAAATGCGTGACGTGCGGCTGGCGGTCGGGTCGAATTCGGCGTCGATCTGGTGGCTGAACGGCAAGGAGACGGCCGGGCTGTTCAACGATCGCCGCATGGTGATGGACGACGTGCTGTCGGACCGCGTGACCCTGCGCAAGGGCCGCAACGTCTTGCGCGGTGCAGTGATCAACGGTCCCGGCCTGAGCGATTTCTGTGTGCGCTTCGTCGACGAGGGTGGCCGACCGATCACCGATCTCAAGACCGATGTCCGCTAGCATGGAGACCCTCATGACGCGTATTGCCGCCGCCACTCTCGGGCTGTCCGTGTTTCTTGCTGCCGGAGCGTCGCCCGCCGTCGCGCAGTTGCAGGGCGAGACGTTCATCCACGACCCGTCGACGGTCACCGAGTCCGACGGCAAATATTACACGTTCGGCACGCGCGGCGGCGGGCTTGTTTCCGACGACGGCTGGACTTGGCGGAGCGGGCCGGAGCGTCCCGGCGGCGGTGTCGCGCCCGACGTCATCAAGATCGGCGAACGCTATTACGTCGCCTATGCGGTCGGTGGCGGCGGGATGTCCGGCGGGCATGCGAGCCAGGTCAAGATCATGTGGACGCTGTCGCTAGATCCGAAATCGCCGCGGTTCAAATATCACGACGTCGGCGTGGTCGCGTCGAGCGACGGGGTGGAGACGGTCGACGCGATCGACCCTGCATTCCTGTACGTCGATGGCCGTCTGTGGCTGACTTACGGCACCTATTTCGGGCCGATCCGCATCATCGAACTCGATCCAAAGACGGGCTTGCGGGTCGCGGGCAACCAGCCGGTCGATGTCGCGATCGACATGGAAGCCACCGCGATGATGCACCGCGACGGCTGGTATTACCTGCTCGGCACGCACGGGACCTGCTGCGACGGCCCCAATTCGACCTACCATATCCGCGTCGGCCGATCGCGCAGCCCGCTCGGGCCGTATGTCGATCACATGGGGACGCCGCTGCTCCGGGGCGGTGGCAAGCTGGTCGTGAGCGCCCGCGGCCGCAACATCGGCCCCGGTCATTTCGGGCTGATCGAGCTGGATGGCGGCGTCGAGAAATTCTCGATGCACTATGAGGCGGACATGGATCGCAGCGGCCGCAGCGTGCTGGGGATCGAACCGCTCCGCTGGACCGACGGCTGGCCGGTCGCGGGCGAGAACGTCGTCCCCGGCACCTATGAAGTCGCCTCCGAACGCAGCGGCTATGCGCTCGGCCTCGCGACCGATGTCGTAAGGATCGCGTTCGACCCCCGCCGCAGCTTCATGGCCAAGCCGACCGACCCGGTCAGCCCGATCCCCGACCAGACATTGGCACAGGATTCGGCGGGCTGGCCGCAGGGCCGCATCCTCGTCGATCTTGCCGACTATATGAACCGGCCACACCAATTGTGGACGATCGCGCCTGCGGCCGGGGCCGGCGGGTATTTCGGTGCGCCCTATTACACGATCATGATCGCTGGGACGACGCGGGTGCTTGCGGCGACCGGGCAGGGCGAGGTCGAGACCGTGCCCGCATTAACGGGCGCGACCGAGCAATTGTGGCGGATCGATCAGCTGACCGACGGTACCTATCGGATCATGCCGAAGTCCGTACCGGGTGGGCGTGCAGGTCTGGCGCTGGTCGCGATCGGCGCCAGCACGCCGACGCTAGCCAAGTTCGATCCGGCCAGCCCCGCCGGACGCTGGACCTTCAAGCGACCGTAGTCGATCTCGGCCGACGTTGACGCCGGCCGAGATTGAACTACTCCTACAAGTATCGAAAAGATGGGGCTGCCTCATGGTGGCCGAAAGGGAGAGTATGGACCTGTTCACGCAACGCACTTCACAGTCGGGTTCCGGCCAGACGCGCGGCCTCAAGCGCGCGCTCGCGGCGCTGACGTTCGCGCCGCTGATGCTGGCGGGTGCTGGCTTCGCGACGCCGGCCGTTGCGCAGGATACGGCGGCACCGACCGTGACCGCGACGTTGCAGGCGGACAAGCCGGGTCCGGTCGTCCACCGCGACGTGTTCGGGCAGTTCGCCGAGCATCTCGGACACGGCATCTATGGCGGGATCTGGGTCGGCAAGAATTCGCGCATTCCCAATGACGGCGGCTATCGCCGTGACGTTCTGGACGCGCTGAAGGCGATCAACGTGCCGATGGTGCGCTGGCCCGGTGGGTGCTTCGCGGACGAATATCATTGGAGGGACGGTATCGGCGCGACCAAGAGCCGCCCGACCAAGGTCAACACCAACTGGGGCGGCGTCAACGAGGATAACAGCTTCGGCACGCATGAATATTTCGGGCTGATGGACCGTCTCGGCGCGAGCACCTACGTCTCCGCCAACGTCGGCAGTGCACCGCCCGCCGAGACCGCGCAATGGGTCGAGTACATGACCGCGGCGAAGGGCACGACCGTGCTGGCGAAGGAACGCGAGCGCAACGGCCATGCCGCGCCGTGGAAGATCCAGTATCTCGGCATCGGCAACGAGCTATGGGGCTGTGGCGGCAACATGCGCGCCGAATATGCCGCCGACCTGACCAACCGTTATGCGCAGTTCGCCAAGTCCGCGAACGGCACGATGCTGAAGATCGCCAGCGGCCCGAGCGACTCGAACTACGAGTGGACCGAGGCGATGATGCGGATCGCGGGCAAGAATATCGATGGGCTTGCGCTGCACTACTATACGCGGCCGCGCGACAAGGACTGGAAGGACAAGGGCGCGGCGATCGGCTTCCCGGAGCGCGAATGGGCGAGCACCATGTCGCACACGCTGGAGATGGAGGAGTTCATCACCAAGCATTCGGCGATCATGGACAAATACGACCCCGCCAAGCGCGTGATGCTCGCGGTCGACGAATGGGGCACGTGGTACGATCCGACCCCGGGCAGCAATCCAGGTTTTCTGGAGCAGCAGAATTCGTTGCGCGATGCGGTTGTCGCGGGGCTCAACCTCAATATCTTCGCGCACCATGCAGACCGGGTGAAGATGGCGGCGATCGCGCAGATGGTGAACGTGTTGCAGGCGATGCTGCTCACCGACGGCGCGCGGATGGTGAAGACGCCGACCTACTGGGTGTTCGACCTCTACAAGCCGTGGCAGGGCGCGACGTCGTTGCCGATCCAGGTGACCTCGCCCTGGTATCACAAGGACGAGGTGGCGGTGCCTGCGGTCAGTGCGTCCGCGGTGCGCGACACGGCGGGGCAGGTGCATGTCGCGCTCGTCAACCTCGATCCGAACCGCGCGATGCCGGTGTCGGTATCGCTCGCCGGATTGCAGGCGACGCAGGCGAGCGGACGGATCATCACCGGTACGGCGATGGACGCGCATAACAGCTTCGACGCGCCGGACACGGTCGTGCCGCAGCCGTTCACGGGCGCGCAGGTGACGGGTGGTAATCTGACGCTCACGGTGCCGGCTAAGTCCGTTCTGGTGCTCGACCTGCGCTGATCGGGCGATGACCGTCGAACCCACGCGGCGCGACATGCTGGAAGGGGCAGCGGCGGTCGCCGTCGCTGCCCTTGCCGGGTCTGCGACGGGACAGGCGTGGGCGGCGGCACCGGCGGATGGTCCTCGGCTCTGGTATCGGCAGCCGGCGGTTGCCTGGACGGAGGCGTTACCGGTCGGCAATGGCCGGCTCGGCGCGATGGTGTTCGGTGGGACCGCGAGCGAGCGGTTGCAACTGAATGAGGATACCTTGTGGACGGGCGGGCCGTATGATCCGGTCAACCCGGCAGCGCACGCGGCACTGCCCGAGGTCCGGCGGTTGATTGACGCGGGCAAGTTTGCGGAGGCGCAGGCGCTGGCGAACGCGCAGGTCATGGGACTGCCCAAGACGCAGATGGCGTATCAGCCGGTTGGCGACCTGCTGCTGGAGATGCCCGGCGTGTCGGGTGCCGTCGGCGACTATGTCCGGCAGCTCGATCTTGACGCGGCGGTTGCGACCACCAGTTTCACGATGGGCGGCACGCGGTTTCGTCGCGACGTGTTCGCGTCGCCGGGGGATCAGGTGATCGCGGTGCATTTGGTCGGCGATCGGCCGTTCGACCTGCTGGTGGGGCTCCAATCCCCGCAGATTGGCGCCATCGTCTCGATCGACGGTGCGACGGTGACGCTGGCCGGACATAATGGCGAGCGGGCGGGAATTGCGGGACAGCTGCGCTTTGCGGCGCGGGCGCGGGTCTCGACGGTGGGCGGTGTCGTCTCGAATGATGGAAGCCGGGTTCGCGTTACGGGGGCACGCGCGATCACTGTGTTGGTGGCGATGGCGACCAGCTATCGCCGGTTCGACGACGTGAGCGGCAACCCGGAAGCCGCGACGCTTGCCACGCTTGATCGTGCCAGCCGGCGCGGCATCGATCGTATCCGTGCCGAGACGAGCGCCGCGCACCGCGCGCTGTTCCGTCGGGTCACGCTCGATCTCGGGCGTACGGCGGCGGCCGACAAGCCTACCGACGAGCGGGTACGTGCCAATCGCGCTGGTGACGATCCCGCTTTGGCGACGCTGTATTTCGATTACGGCCGGTATCTGCTGATCGCGTCGTCGCGGCCGGGTACGCAGCCCGCGAACCTTCAGGGCATCTGGAACGACGCGATCAAGCCGCCGTGGGAATCCAAATACACGGTCAACATCAATACCGAGATGAATTACTGGCCGGCGGAGGTAACGGCGCTGGCCGAGTGCACCACGCCGCTGGTGCAGATGGTGCGCGAACTGGCGGAAACGGGGACGCGGACCGCGCGGAAAATGTACGGTGCGCGCGGGTGGGTGTGTCATCACAACACCGATCTGTGGCGCGCGACGGCGCCGATCGACGGGGCGCAATAGGGGCTGTGGCCTACCGGCGGCGCGTGGTTGTGCACGCATTTGTGGGATCGCTACGATTACGGGCGCGACCTCGCCTATCTGCGGTCAGTCTATCCGCTGATGCGCGGGGCGGCGTTGTTCTTTCTCGACACGCTCCAGACCGATCCGGCGACCGGTGCGCTGGTGACCAACCCGTCGCTGTCGCCCGAGAACATCCATCCGGCGGGCGCATCGATCTGCGCGGGGCCGGCAATGGACATGCAGATCCTGCGCGATCTGTTCGATCAGGTCGGGCAGGCGGCGGCTTTGCTGAGGATCGATGCGCCGTTTGCAGCGGAGGTGGCGGCGGCGCGTGCTCGGCTCGCACCCGATCACGTGGGCGCTCAGGGTCAGCTTCAGGAGTGGCAAAGCGACTGGGACGCGGCTGCGCCCGAGCCGCATCACCGCCACGTTTCGCATTTGTATGGGCTGTTCCCGAGCGACCAGATCGATCTCGACCGGACGCCCGCACTGGCGCAGGCGGCGCGGCGTTCGCTCGAACTGCGCGGCGACGAATCCACCGGCTGGGCGACCGCTTGGCGTGCGAACCTGTGGGCGCGGCTGCGCGACGGCGACCACGCGCACCGTATAATCGCCTTCCTGCTGGGGCCCGAGCGGACCTATCCCAATCTGTTCGACGCGCATCCGCCGTTCCAGATCGATGGCAATTTCGGCGGTACGCGCGCTATCGCCGAGATGCTGATGCAGAGCCGGGGCGATGAGATCCTGCTGTTGCCGGCACTGCCGAGAGCATGGCCTGCGGGGTCGGTCACCGGGCTGCGCGCGCGGGGTAGGTGTTCGGTCGATCTGCGCTGGCAAGGCGGCGAACTGGTCGAGGCGGTGGTCCGTGGCGAGATATCGGGGCGTCGCGTGATCCGGCTGGGTACGCGGCGCGTCGAGATCGATCTGGTGCCGGGCAAGATCGTCCGTCTTAGCGGAGAAGGAATGGTGCGGACATGACGCGACGTGCGATGATGGCCACGGCGGCTATGGCGCTCCTGATTGCGGGATCATCAGGCGCGGCTCCGCCCGATCCCACGGCGGCTCGGATCGTGCATGTCACCGTGGACGCCGCGCGCGTCACCACGCCGTTGCCGCCGATCTGGCGCTTCTTCGGTGCGGACGAGCCCAATTACGCGACCTTGTCGGAGGGGCGGCGGCTGCTCGTCGAACTGGGGCGGTTGCGGCCCGACAACGTATATTTCCGCGCGCATAACCTGCTCACCACCGGCGACGGCACGCCTGATTTCAAATGGGGCAGTACGAACGCCTATACCGAGCGCGACGGCCAGCCGGTGTACGACTGGACGATCGTCGACCGGATCATCGACACGTATCGCGCGGCCGGCATCCACCCGTATCTCGAGATCGGCTTCATGCCCGAGGCGCTGAGCGCCGCGCCTAATGGGACGCCGTATCGCCTGCCCTGGGCACCGGGGGTGGACGACAAGGGAAAGACTGCCGGTTGGACCTATCCGCCACGTGATCAGCGCCGGTGGGCGGACCTCGTCTATCGCTGGACGCAGCATAATGTGGAGCGATACGGCCGTGCCGAGGTGGAGCGCTGGTATTTCCAGACCTGGAACGAACCGAACCTCAGCTTCTACTGGAGCGCGGGTCCCGAGGAATTCTACCGGCTGCACGACGTCACGGTCGACGCGATCCGCCGCGCCTTGCCGACGGCGCGGGTCGGCGGCCCGGATCTTGCCGGGTCCGGAGGCAGCTTCATGGACGGGTTCCTGAAGCACGTCGTGACCGGCACGAATTACGCGACCGGTCGCACCGGTACGCCGACCGACTTCCTGTCGTTTCATGCCAAGGGTCAGCCTGTGCTGGTCGACGGTCATGTCCGCATGGGGATCGCCAACCAGTTGCGCACCGCCGATGAGGCGTTCGGCAAGTTCGCGGCGGTACCCGCGCTCGCCGGCAAGCCGGTGGTGATCGGCGAGAATGATCCGGAAGGGTGCGCGGCATGTCCGGGGCCCGCCAATGCGTATCGCAACGGGCCGCTGTACGCGAGCTACACCGCCGCCAGCTATGCGCGGCTGTGGGAACTGGCGCAGCGGCGCGGGACCCGGCTGGAGGGCGCGCTGTCCTGGTCGTACACCTTCGTCGGCCAGCCCTGGTTCGCTGGGTATCGCCAGCTCGCCACCAACGGTGTCGATCTTGCCGTGATGAACGTGTTTCGGCTGTTCGCGCGGCTAGGTTCCGACAGCGTTGCGGCGAGCAGTGATGGCCAGATACCGCTCGATGCGGTGCTGCGCGACGGTGTGCGCGGACCGGCCGACGTGGGCGTGATCGCGACGCGGGGTGCCGACCAGCGGGCCCAAGTGCTGCTGTGGAATTACCACGACGACGATGTGCCGGGCCCCGACGCGCGGATCGACCTTCGCGTTTCCGGGGTAGCGCCCGCTGCTGCCGGGCGAATGTGGCGCGTCGATCCTGCGCACGCCAACGCATTCGGCGCTTGGCAGGCGATGGGCTCTCCAGCCAAGCCGACTGTCGCGCAGATCGCGGCGCTCAAGCGTGCGTCGATGCTGGTGCCCCAAGACGTGCGCCTGAAAGACGGCAGGCTCAACCTGTCCTTGCCGCGCCAAGGCGTCGCGCTGGTCGAGTTCTAGGTGCGGGTGAACACGCAAAAGGGGATGTCCGTGAACAGAGTTTTCGTCGCACTCGGCACCGCGTTGGCGATGCTATCGACCGGCCCCGCTTCGGCGCAGGTCAAGACGCCGGGACCGCCGCCCGTCGCGGGTGCGCGGCCGGTGACGATCGAGCGCATTACCGTCCACTCGCCCGCGATCGAGGGTAATCTTGAAGGTGACAGCCCGGATCGCGCGGTACTGGTGGTCCTGCCACCGAGCTATCGCGCCAATCCGAAGCGGCGCTATCCGGTAGTCTATGCGCTGCACGGCTATTCGATCGGCGTCGAACAGTGGATCGGCGAGATCCACGTGCCGCAGACGATCGAGGGCGCGTTCGCCAAGGGTGCTCGCGAGATGATCGTGGTGCTGCCCGACAGCAAGACCGCGCATAACGGGTCCTTCTATTCGAGTTCGGTGACGGTCGGCGATTTCGAGACGTTCGTCGCGCGCGATCTCGTCGGCTATGTCGACGGCCATTACCGGACGATCGCGGACCGTCGCAGCCGCGGGCTCGCGGGGCATTCGATGGGCGGTTACGGCACGGCGCGGATCGGCATGAAGCATCCCGAAACGTTCGGCGCGCTCTACATGATGAGCCCGTGTTGCCTCTCGACCCGCGCGCTCGGCACGCCGGATGCGGCGACCGAGGCGGCGATCCGCGCGCTGCGCTCGCCGGCGGACAGCGCGACCTTGTCGTGGGGGCAGCGCGCGCAACTCGCGACGGCGGCGGCGTGGTCGCCCAACCCGAAGGCACCGCCGCTGTATCTCGATCTGCCGGTCAAGGACGGCGTGCCGCAGCCCGACGTGCTGGCGCGCTGGGCCGCCAATGCGCCGCTGGCGATGCTCGACCAATATGTCGGCAATCTGCGGCGTTATGCGGCGATCGGGATCGACGTCGGTGATCGGGACGGGCTGAAGGACGATGCCGGCAAGCTCCACGCGGCACTTGATAGCTACGGCATCGCCAACAGCTTCGAGGTGTATCCGGGCGATCATACCAGCGGCGTCGCAGGGCGCGTGCAGGACAAGATGATGCCGTTCTTCTCGCGCGCCTTGGCGTCCGGCAAATGAGGCTCGCGTTGGCGGTCGCGCTGGAGTTGATGGCGACGGTAGCATCGGCGCAGGTGTGGCGGTCGGACCGGGGCGACGGGACTTTTCGCAATCCGGTACTGTTCGCGGATTATCCTGACCCCGACATCATCCGCGTCGGCAGCGACTATTATTTCGCGACGACGACGTTCGCGAATACGCCCGGGATTACGATCCTGCACAGCCGCGATCTGGTGAACTGGACGCTTGCCTCGCATCTCGTCGATCGGCTGGAGGGCAAGCCCGAATATGATCTGAAGGGCGGCAACGCGTACCGGCACGGGCTCTACGCCTCATCCTTACGCTACCACGCGGGCACCTATTATCTCGCCAATACGCCGGTCGGACAGAAGACGCGGATCTGGTACGCGAAGGACGTGCGCGGGCCGTGGCGCTTTCACGAACTGGAGCGCGAGGCGTTCGATCCGGGGCTGTTCATCGAACCGGACGGGCGCGCGTATCTGACGACCGCGAGTACCGCGGACGGCACGATCACGCTGCTGACGCTGGACAAGGATCTGGCGCACGTCACCGCGTCGCAGAAAGTGCATTACATCAAGGGCGCGGAAGGGTCGAAGATCATCCGGCGCGGTGCGTATTATTACATGTTCAACGCGCTGCCGCCGCGGCTTGCGCTCAGCGTGTCGCGGTCGCGCAGCCTGTTCGGGCCGTGGGAAACGCGCGACCAGATCGACGACAAGACCGGGGGGCATCAGGGTGCGCTGGTCGACCTGCCCGATGGCCGCTGGTTCGGTTTCGTGATGGAGGATAGCGGCGCGATCGGGCGGATGACGAACCTCAGCCCGGTGTTCTGGCAGGATGACTGGCCTGTATGGGGCATGCGCGAGGCGCCCGGTCGCGTGCCGCGGCGTGCGGCCAAGCCGATCCCCGGCGGCGCCTTTACGGAGCCAGCGACGTCGGATGATTTCGGCAAGCGGACGCTCGGATTGCAGTGGCAGTGGAACCACAATCCGGAGCCTTCGCGCTGGTCGCTGACCGAGCGACCGGGGTGGTTGCGGTTGAAACCGACGGTCGCGACCGGCTTCTGGAGCGCGCGCAACACGCTGGTGCAGAAGGGACAGGGGCCGGCGAGCCGGGGCGAGGTGAAGCTCGACATTCGCCACCTGGCGGCGGGGGATCGTTGCGGGTTCGGGACGTTTGGGCAGTTCAGCGGGAATATCACGGTGCAGGGCGCGCCGGGTGGCAAGGCAACGCTGGCGATGGAGGTGACCGAAGATACGGTCGATGGTGCGCGGACGGAGGTTCGCGCCACTGCGCCGCTCGCGAAGGCTGATGCGCTGTGGTTACGGACCGATATGGACTTCACGACGGATCTTGCGCGGGTGGCGTATAGTGTGGACGGGCGGCGCTGGACCGGGCTCGGGGGCGAATTCCCGCTGGCGTTCGCTTGGCGGACGGGGACGTTTCAGGGTGAGCAACTCGCGCTGTTTTGCTACGCGCCGACAGAGAGCCGGGGGTGGCTGGATATCGACCGGTTTACGCTGTCGGCCTTGCCGCCGGCCAAGCCAGAACGGGTGCGTTAGCGTCGTTTTCAAACCTTTCCGTTCGTGCTGAGCGTAGTCGAAGCACCGCTCTCAACAGGCGTGTACGCAAGGTCGAGGGGTACCCTTCGACTACGCTCAGGGCGAACGGAAGAGGGGGATGGCCAGTCCGTCACTATTTGTAGAGCGCGGCTTCCGCCCAAGTCACAGGTTGCGGCGTCGCAGCATTTGCAGCCGAGCCACTCCCCCGCGCCACCAACTCCACGATCCGCACCCCCGCGACCCTCGCCTCCAGCGGCACGGCGGCCTCGCCGAACGCCATCGGGCGCGATTTTGCGAGCAGGCGACCGTCGCCCCAGACCTCGAACACGGTCGTGCCCGAGCGTGGCTGGCCGGAATCGTTGATGCCGACGTTGGCCGCGAACCGAGCGTAACCCTGGTTGCGGACTTCGAGGCGGGAGTTCGCCAGGACGCCGATCCCGGTGTCGAAGTCGGTGCCGGCCACCCGGAGCAGCTTGCCATACGGCGCGCGGTCGGCTTCGGCGCCGCCCCAGCCGCCATATTGTGGGTGCTCGCCGGGGCCTCGCGTGCCCGTCCACGGCGTGATCGACTGGTAGATCGTCGGATCGGGCTGCGGCACCACCACGCCGTCGGCGGCCGGATTGACGCGGCCGGTCTGCTCCGAAAGGTACAGCCCGCCCGGCAGGCGCCGCGTGCCGGTCGCGCGGAAGATCAGCGTTTCGTGCGGCGCTAGCGTCACCGCCACCTCCTTGCGAAAACTCTGGTCCTTCTTCGTCCAGAGGTCCTTCAGGCGGATGTCGGCTGTCGGCAGCATCTTGAGCTGTTCGGCGGTCAGCACGGCCTTGGCGGGCGAGGCGGTACGGTTGAACAGCGCGACGCCCTTGTTGCCGTCGGCGAGCGTCTTGACGAAGGTCTGCACCTCGCCGGAATCATAGGCGAGCACCGCCTGGTTGCCGGCCGGATCCTGGTTCAGCGCGACGATGTCCGCGTTGCCGAAGATCGCGAGCAGTTCCGGCGTAAGCTTGCGCAGGTCGTAGCCGATGATCAGCGGCGAATTGACCATCGCCCATAGCGAGAAGTGCGACCGCGCCTCGGTCAGATGCGCCGCGTCGAAATCGCCGGTGCCGACGAACAGCATGTCGGGGTCGTTCCACGATCCCGGATGCGCATAGAGCGCGCGGTGCGTGACGGTGTCGAGGTTGGTGAGCATCCGCGGCCAGACCGGCTGGATATCGTCGCTGGTACGCGATGTGTTACCGACGTCCTTGCCCCACGCACGTACGTCGCCCGCGCCCCACAGGCACAGCGAATAGACGTAGGGGCGATCGCCGGCGTGCGTGTGCAGCGCAGTGTGGACCTGTTCGTAGAGGCCGCGGATGCCCGCGACGTCCGATCCGCCGAGCGACTGCATGTCGACCAGCGGCGTCAGTGCGCGATAGAGACCCGACTTCACCCGCGGTGCGTCAGCCGGAAGGCCGCGCGCGCCGCAGCCATCGACCTTGATGAAGTCGAAATTCCATTCGGCGAAGAACAGTGCGATGTCCTGGTCGACATGGCCGTACAACCCGACCTCGCGCTCCGCGACGCTGCCCTCGGGCTGGTTCTTGAAATCGGGGGTGTAGATCTGGCCGCAGCTGTTGCGGCCGATGTCGGAATAGATGCCGGCTTTCAGCCCCATCGCGTGCAGCCGGTCGGTGAGCGGGCGGAAGCTGGTGTTCGCGCCGGTCGCAGCCGACGGGAAATGGCTGGTGCGGATCAGCAACCGCCCGTCGGGCTGGCGACGCTTGAGCCACCAGCCATCGTCGATGTTGACGTAGCGATAGCCGATGTCGCGCAGCTTGGTATCGACCAGCGCCTGTGCGGAGGCGAACACCTTCTCCTCGTCGACGTCGCTGTTGAAGGCGTTCCACGAGTTCCAGCCCATCGGCGGCACCGGTGCGGAGCCGTCGGTGTTGGCGCTCCACTTGCCGGTCGGCGTCAGTGGGTCCGCGGCGGCTGCTGTTGCGGCTGCGAGCGGACCGCACAGGGCGGCCAGCGCCACGCCGATCATCATCCATGGCATACGCTTCACTTCGGCAATTCCTTCGACTGGCGGGCGGTGAAGCGCGCGGATTGGACCGGCGCGCCGGTTCCCGGCTGGCCCGAGCCCACGGTGACGCGGTAGTTGCCCGCCGCGACCGAGCGCGTGCCATCGACGGCCACCGAACTCAGATCGCGCGGCGACAGGTCGAAGGTGACGGTGCGCGTCTCGCCGGGACGCAGCGCGACACGCTGGAAGCCGCGCAGTGCGATCCGCGGCGTGCCCGGCCGATTGGGGAAGTTCAGGTAAAGTTGCGCCACCTCTTCGCCCGGCCGATCGCCCTGATTGGTCAGTCGCGTGGTAACACGGATGCCGGCCTCCGCGCCGTCGCGTGCGGGCGTCACGGTCGGCGTCGTATAGCCGAACCGTGTGTAGCTGAGCCCGTGGCCGAACGGATAGACCGGCGTGCCCGCAAAGTAGCGATAGGTGCGGCCCTTCATCGCGTAATCGCCGAACGGCGGCAGGTCCGCGACGCTGCGGTAGAAGGTGAGCGGCAGGCGTCCCGACGGGTTGGTGCGGCCGGTAAGGATATTGGCAGCGGCCGTGCCGCCGGTCTCGCCCGGATACCAGGCCTCCAGTACCGCGGCGGCGTTGTCCTTCGCCCAGGCAAGGTTGATCGGGCTGCTATTCATCGCGACCAGCACGATCGGCTTGCCGCTGGCCTTGGCCTGTTCGAGCATCGCGATCTGGTCTGCGGGCAAGTCCAGCGTGGTCTTGTCGCCGCCCGAGAAGCCCGGCACCGTCACGCCGGTCTCCTCCGCTTCGAGATCGGAAGTGAGGCCGACGACCGCGACCAGCACGTCGGCGGCGGCAGCCGCGCGACGAAGCTCGGCCGAGGGCGCATCCGACACGCGCTTCCATACCAGGTCGATCCCGCTGCCCTCGGCGCGGATCGCATAACGTCTGCCGCCTTCGAGTTTCAGCGTCGTCATGCCGGGCAGGTCGTTCCAGCGCGCCTTGCGCCGGTCGGAAATCATCTTGCCGTCGAGCGTCAGCGTCCCGCCTGAACCCGACAGCCCGACGCGGTAGGTGCCGCTTTCGGGTGGCACCAGGAAGCCGGTCCATTCGGTGCGGTGGACGTCGGTCACGCGCGCGAGATCGAGGTTGCGGTCGCCGACGTCGGGCTCGATGCGGGTGACCACCGGCTGGGTCTGATACTTGGCCGCAGCGACCAGCTTCTCGCGCGTGCCGGGTGCGTATTGTGCGGGCATCGGCGTCGTCGGATTGAAATAGCGCGCGAGCAGGCCGGGCTTGCCGTCGGGGGTGAGCAAAGCGGAGGTCGGCACGCGGTCGCCGTCCGTGACGGACTCCCCGAACGGCACGAGCGTGACCTGGCTGGCACCGAGCGCGGTTTTCAGACCCTCCAGCATCGATACCGGCTGGCCGGACAGTGGCGACGAGTAATTGCCGCGCAGCACCCGCGTCGCATCGCCGAGCGGGCCGATCACGGCGAGCTTCACGCCGGGCTTGAGCGGCAGGACGCCGTTGTTCTTCAGCAGCACCATCGATCGCTCGGCCGCAACCAGCGCCAGCCGCCGATGCTCGGGAGCACCGACCACGCTGGTCGGCAGTGCCTTGGGTGCGCCGGCAAGCCCCGGAAGATCGCCGGTCCGGTAGCGTGCGGCGAACAGGCGGACGAGGCTTCGATCGACGTCCGCCTCGGTGATCAGGTCGCGGCTGAGTGCCTCGCGATACCGGGTCTCCAGGCCCGCAGTATCACCCAGCGTCTCGCCGTTGCACTCGTTGTCGACGCCTGCGCGCATCGCGGCAGCGACCGCGGAGGCGCTGTCGGGGGCGTATTTATGGTTGTCGGCGATGTCCTTCACCGCATCGCAGTCGGACACGACATAGCCCTTGAAGCCCCACGCCTCGCGCAGATGCTCCTTCAACAGCAGGTCGCTGGCGCAGGCGGGCTGACCATCAATGCGGTTGTAGGCGCACATCACCGATGCCGCGCGTCCGTCGACCAAGGCGGCGCGGAAGGCGGGGAGGTAGGTGTCCTCCAGGTCGTGCGCGGAAACGAAGACGTTGGCGGAATGCCGCGTGCCCTCGGGGCCACTGTGCACCGCGAAATGCTTGGGCGTGGCGATCACCTGCGGGCGATCGGGGTTGGGACCCTGCATCCCGCGGACGAAGGCGACGCCCATCGCCGCGGTCAGGAACGGATCCTCGCCATACGTCTCCTGCCCGCGGCCCCAGCGCGGATCGCGGAAGATGTTGATGTTGGGCGACCAGGTGTCGAGCCCGGTGCCGATATGCCCGTTCCTGCCGGTCTCGCGGCCAAGCGTGTGCAGCCCGCGCACCTCTTTGCTGATCGCGCCCGCGACATCGTGGACGATCGGACCGTCGAAGGTCGCGGCAAGGCCGATCGGCTCGGGGAAATTGGTGGTCGCGAGCGGGCCGAGCGCGCCGTGCAGCGACTCCGTCCACCAGTTATACGCGGGTACGCCGAGCCGCGGGATGGCGGGCGCGACGTTGAGCAACTGTGGCAGCTTCTCGTCGAGGGTCATCCGCGCAACGATGGCGCGGGCCATCTGCTCGGCGGGGTCGCTTGCGGTCTGCTGGCTTGGGGGGGCCGCAGGCTCGCGGGCGAGCGCCGGCGAAAATGCGAGCGCGAGCCCTACCGTCGCGAGCGCTCTCGCCTTCATGGTCCTGCGCATCGTCATTATCCCCCCATTTGCGGCACGCGCGAGCTGCCAATTTTATTCTTTACGCCCGTTCGGGGCTTATCGAGCCGGCGAGACCGGCACTTCGAACGTACCGACCGGCAGTGGTGCGTCGTCGGCGAGATTAGTCGCAGGCGCATCGGCCCAGGCGTAGCGGACGCGTGTTACGGGTTGGCCATCGCTCGGCAGGGTTACGGTCGATCCAGAAATCCGGCCGGCGGCATAGCGGCAGGTGCCGACCGCGGGGCCGCAAAGCTCGAAGCCGATCGCCTGCGCAGAGCTGCGGGCGTGCAATGCGCCCGTGACGCCGCTGAACCGGACCGCGACGCTGCCATCCGGGTCACGCCGCGCATCGGCGACCGCCGGGCCGGAGGGCGCGATCTTCTCGCCGTACACCGCCGCGCGCATGACCCGGGCGAGCCTCTGCCCGACCTCGTGCTTCTCGCCCGGATGGATGTCGAGCGCATCGCCGAGATCGAGCGCGACGGCGATGCCGGCATGCGGGTCCGCCGCCGCTACGCGTCGCTGCGCATCGCGGACGTCGCCCCAGCCGCTTTCGCTCGGGGCAATCGCCGGGCTGCCGTAATTGGCGAGCTGGACGATCGCGAAGCCGGTCTTGGGTGTGCCGAAACGCCGGCGCCAGTCGGCGATTAATGCCGTCATCCGGCGATCGTAACCGGGGATGCCGGTGTCGGACTCGCCCTGATACCAGGCCATGCCGGCGAATTTCGTGGCGTCAAGCGGCGCGATCATCGCGTTGTAGAGCGTGCCGGCGCCGTTGATGTCGTCCCACGGTACGCGCGGTGCAGCGCCTGCGAGGCGCTTGGCGATCGCATAGCGCCAGCCGGTGCCGAGCGGCACGCTCGTTCCGTCGGCGAACGACAGCCGCATCGCATCCGCGGGGCCGGTCATTCCGCCATAGGCGTAGACGTCGTCGTCGTTGACGGTGATGACGTTGCGCCCGGCCTTCAAACTGCCGGCGGGCAGCGCGTAGACGCGCGATTGCGAGGCGAGGCTGCTGCCGCCGACGCCCACACCGTTGATCCAGGTGCGGTCCGCGTCGTCGACCATGCCCAGCACCAGCGTCGCAGGGCCGCGTGCCTGCTCGGCGGTCAGTCGGACCTCGTGCTGGTACCAGATCATGCCGTTGTAATCGGCAAGTGCGGGGATGCCCCAGGTCTCGAAATTGGTCATCGCCGGCACCGGCTGCCAGTCGAGTGCGGCATCGGGCTGCCACGGTTCGCGGCCGGCGGCATCACCCGAGCCCGCGCGCCACCAGCTTTCCCAGATCGTCGATGCCTGCCGGTTGGCCGCGGCGGGATCTCGGGCATAGAGCGCGAGCAGGTCGGCGGGGTCGCCTAGTCCCGCCTGACGCAGCGCAGTATCGCTCATCCACGCGCTGATCCGTGATCCGCCCCAGCTCGAATGCACTGCGCCGATCGGCACGCCCGACGTGCGGCGCAGCGCCTGGACCATGTAGAAGCACGCGGCCGAGAAGCTTGGCGCCGTGGTCGGGCCGGACACCGTCCATGCCGGCTGTTGGGCAAATCGCGCGACGGGTGCGGCGGCGGAGACCTTCTCGACGGTCAACAGGCGGAGCTTGTCGTCGACCTCCGGATGCGCGTCGGGAAACAGGCCTTGTCCCTGGTCGACGCGGAGTTCCATGTTGCTCTGCCCCGAACACAGGAACACGTCGCCGACCAGGATGTCGCGCAGGACCGCCGCACCGCTCGGCGCGGCGATCGTCAGGTCGTAGGGACCACCGGCGGGAAGCGCGGGCAGGCTCGCCGAAAACTTGCCGTCGCGTCCTGCCTTGGCCGTGACGCTGCGGCCGGCGAGCGTGATCATCACCGTCTCGCCAGCCGCCGCCTGTCCGGTCAGGACCACGGGCTGGCCGCGCTGGATTACCGCGTGATCGCTCAGGATACCGTCGAGGCGCGGGGCCGCCGACGCTGCGGTCGCGCCGATGGTTAGGATCGCGCCGATGGCCAGGCACGCTGTGACGGTCCGCATAATGTTCCCCTGACGGCTAGATCGACTGAAGGCCGTGCCGCTTGATCTTGTCGATGAGATCGCGGTGGCCGGGCAGGCTGCTTACCAGTCGCTGCGTCTGCATCTGGTTGTCGTGTCGTGCACGCCGCGCCAGCGCAAGGTCGTCGTCGATCGTGCCCGGCATCACTGCGGTCCGCGCGCCCATGCCGTACAGCACATATTGATAGCTGGCGGACGGGAAGACCTCTTCGGCGCGGTCGAACTCGTCATGCACCCATGGCGACTGGAAGCGCCACAGCTCCATCAGCCCGATCAGACGATCGGGGATCGTTTCCGGCCGCACATTGTCGCGCCAGAACTCGGTGTCGGTGCGCTGGGTCAGCGCATAATGCAGCTTCAGGAAGTCGATAATGCGGCCCCAGCGGTAGCTGGTGGTGTCGTTGAAGCGGCGCGCGACGACGTCCATCACCTCGCGGCAGGCCGGCATCTGTTCCGCGATCATCTTCGCCGACAGCTCGATCAGGACGATCGCGGAGGCTTCGAGCGGTTCGAGGAACCCTGCGGCCAGCCCGACCGCGACGCAGTTGCGCGCCCAGAACTGCTCGCGGTGACCGGCACGGATCGCCAGCCGCCGCGCGGTCAGGTCGCGCGCGGCAGGGCCGATATAGTCGCGCAGTTCCTGCTCTGCGGCATCCACGCTGATGTGGCTGCTCGAAAATACATGGCCGACCCCGCGCCGCGTCGGCAGGCCGATGTCCCAGATCCAGCCGGCCGACTGCGCGGTGGAGATCGTATGGCTCGCGATCGGATCGTCGGGCAAGTCGTAGGGCACCTGCATCGCCAGCGCCGTGTCGCAGAACAGGACGTCGGTGCAACTGCGGAACGGCACCTTCATTGCGCCGCCGATCAGCCGCGCGGCAAAGCCGGTGCAGTCGACGAACAGGTCGCCCGCGATCGATATGCCCTGTTCGGTGTCGAGGCTGGCGATGTCGCCGCTCTCGTCGAGCCGGACCTCGGTAACGTCGGCCTTCACATGGCGGACGCCGAGTGCGTCGCAGCAATGCCGCTGGAGGAAATGCGAGAATTTGCCCGCGTCTAGGTGATAGGCGTAGTTCGCGTGGCCGTCATATTCGGGCGTCGCGATCGTCTTGGGACCGAGCCCTTCGTCGCAGATCCGGCCCTGTGGCGTGACCGTGTCGCAGAACGTCGCGCTGCCGTCTTCCGCCAGCCAGTGCGGCGCGAGGTTTACCTGGCCGAAGTGCTGCGGGAGCATCAGCGGATGATAATAGCCGTCGTCCGGCGTGCCGGTGGTCCAGCGATTAAACCGAGCGCCCTGCTTGAAGGACGCATCGCATTGCCGGAAGAGTTCGGTTTCCGATACGCCCATCTTCTTGAGCGTCGAACGCAGCGTCGGCCAGGTCCCTTCGCCGACGCCGATCGTCGGCACGTTGGGCGATTCGACCAAGGTCACGGTGAAGCCGTGTTGGCGGCGTGCCTGATGCTTGGCCGCGATGACGCCCGCGGTCAGCCACCCTGCGGTGCCGCCGCCGACAATAACGATATTCTGAATTTCGTGCATGGTGCAGCGTAATCGAAAAGAGGCGGAACACGAACAGGACGTGCTCCGCCAGGGGGAGGGGTTAGAAACGGTAGCGGATACCCGCCGTGTAGCGCCGGCCATAATCGAATACGTCCAGCAGTTGGTTGTCAAAGCGCCCGTGCGTGCTCTGCTGGTTATTGTTGATGTTCAGTGCCTCGCCGAACACGCTGAAGTGCTTGTTGATGTCGTAGCTCGTCGTCAGATCGATCTGGAAGCTCTGGTTGACGAAGGTCGGTTCCGCGCCGAACGAACCGGTGTTCTGGAGCTGACCGAACTGGAGCAGATACTTGTCGCGCCAGTTAAGCGCGGTACGGAACTGGAATCCGCCCTTGTCGTAGAAGCCGACGAAGTTCGCCGAATTCGCCAAGCCCGTGACTGCGAAGCCGGTCTGCGAAATGTTCGTTTCGTCATACGGCCGGTTGGTGTTGACGAAGGTCGCGTTCGCCTGGAACCCGAAGCCCGAGCTGCCGAACACCTGCTGCCAGGCAAGTTCGACGCCGCGGACGGTGGCGTCTGGTCCGTTCACTTGCTGTGTGACTGCGAAACTGGCCAGTGTGCCCGTTGTCGGATCGACCAGGCCGTTGATCGCCTGTCGGGTAACGCCGCCGACCACGAAATTGCTGACGTTCTTCAGGAAGAAGCCGACCGAGAGATACGAGTTGCGCTGATAATACCATTCAGCACCGATATCGAAATTGTCGGCGAGATAGGGCTTCAGGTTGGGATTGCCGCCGCTTGCCGACAGGGCACCGATACGCTGGCCGTTCCCGACGTTGAGCACTGGATTCAGCAGCGCGAGCGACGGACGGGTCAGCGTCCGCGAGGCATCGAACCTGAGGATCAGATTGTCCGCAAGCTCCAGCTTCGCGTCCATGCTTGGCAGCAGGTACGAGTAGGAACTGTTGCTCGTGACACCCTGCACGTCAGTATAGGTCGGGATGCTCAGCAGCGTCCGGTCGGCAGTGCTGGTCACCAGCGACGTGGGCAGGCGACCCTGTCCGGTCGAGACCAGGTTGGTGTTCTCGTTACGTACGCCTGCGTTGAACGTGAACGGCAGGCTGCCGATCTCGGTCTTGAAGTTGACACTGAAGTATAGCGACCACGTTCGCTCACGGACCCGCAGAATGCTGCCTGGATCGACCGCTTCGTCGAATGTCCCGGTGAAGCCGGTCACGTTGCCATAGTTGAACCCCGGCACGTTCTGCGCCTGCGGGTTGCCCAGGCTGGTCAGATAGTTCTGGTAGGCAATCGGGCTGAACACGAACACCGATGGCGGCAGGCTGCCGTCGAACCCCGGGATGAAGTTGTTGAGGCTGACCGACCCCTGGTACAGGCTGGCCGGCAGGGGCGCGACGCCCGAGGTGCCGGCAGAAGGTGCACCGTAACCGGCATAGGCCTGCCAGAAATTGTTCGTGAAGGTGCTGGTGTTCCGGAAGTTGAACGTATCCTGATAGAACTGGCCGCCGGCCTTGATCGTCAGGTCGTCTTGCTTCCAGGTGGCATTGCCGCGGAACTGCATCAGTTCGTCGGTGTTGCGCTGCGTCTGGTTGACCGCGACGTGCGTGCCGATCAGCGACGTATCCGCCCAGGCGGCGGTGTTGCCGGCCGGACCAAAGTTGCTGATCGTCGGGAACGCGCTGCTGCTGTTGCCGTCTACGGTGAACTGCAGCGTGTTGCCCAGCGCAGTGCCATAGCCGATGTCGCCGTTCTGGCTGCCGATGACGTTGCCGGGATTCCGCCAGCTCTTGGCATAAGACCCGTCGGCCTCCAGCGTCAGATTTTCGGTCGCGTCGTATTTGACGTTAAGGCCGGTCTGGTTGGTCTGTAGGATCTCGGTGTTGCGAGCCGACGTAAAGTCGGTCGGCGTGCCGGCCTGCGTAAAGTCGACTGCGGTTCCGTTCCCGTCGAGCGTCACGTTACGCAGGTCGCCCTGGTTGAACCAAACGCCGAACGCATAATTGTTCTGGACGATTTCCTGGCGAGAGAAATTATTGTCCAGCGTGACCATCAGGTCGTCGGTCGGATGATATTGGAACGCGACGCGGGCGTCGACGCGCTCGTCCTTCACACGCTGTTGCTCCGCGCCATATTGCTGCGGGAACCAGCCGGGCAGATTCTGGCGATTGTTCGGATTCGCGTAGCCCGCCGATGCCGTATCGCTGGTCGGCGAGCACGCGCCGGCGCCCGCGTTCCCGGTGAGCTGGCACGGTGCGAAGTTGCCGCCGGGCCAACCGGAAACGTAGACTCGGTTGGTATCGGTATCACGCCGCGTGTAGATGACATCGGCCAGTACGCCGAACGTCTCGTCGTCGGTGGTATCGCTGATCAGCAGGCCTGCGGTCGGCACGATCCTGCCGGCGCGCTCCTGGATCGAACCCGAGCCGGTGGCGGCGAGGCGGAAGCCGGGATGATCGAACGGCTTCGGGAACTGGATGTCGACCGTCGCACCGATCGAGCTCGACGACAGCGACACGTCCGGTGTCTTCAGGACGCTGAGCTGGCCGATAAAGTCGACGCCGACGGTGCTGAAGTCGATCTGACGGCCACCGGTAGCGGTCGAGATACGACGGCCGTCATACAAGGTGGTGTTGAAATCGCCGCCAAAGCCGCGGACGGTGATACCCGTAGGCTCGCCGCGCGAACCCGAGCGCTGGATCGACACGCCAGGAAGCCGCTGCAGGGCCGCGGCGACGTTCGAATCCGGGAACTTGCCGATATCCTCGGCAGAGATGACGTCGACGACGCCGGACGACGTACGCTTCAGGTCCAGGTTGCGCTGGAGCGAACCACGCAGGCCGGTGACGATGATGTCGTCGCTCTGCGGTGTGTCGCCCTGCACGGTGTTACCCTGCGACGCGTCGGGCGCAGTTGCCAGGTCCTGCGGCTGTCCGGCCTCCGAAGCCGTCGTCGTATTCGCGGTCGAAGGCACCGCTGGTTGCGGCGCGGCCGGCTGAGCGGTCGTGCTGTTCTGAAGATTGCCCTGATCCTGCGCCATCGCCGGGATCGACCACATCATCGCCAGAACGCTGGTCGCGCAGGCGAGTGTGTTCGACGTGTGGGTCAGTCCTCGAAAGCCAAAAGCACGCGTATTGGTCGTCACGGTCAAACATCCCCTCATGCGCGCCGCGCCGCCCCTTCGATCGAGAGGCGTACACGACAATGTTGCTACGACGTTCGAATCGCGGGCGTTTCCACACCGGCTCGATCATCTACGGTAGCGCTCACAATAATCATGCCGCCGATCAATGCAAGTATTTGTATGAGTGGTCGCGGGCTTTGCAAGCCGTGCGGCATGTGCGATCTCTCGCTTAGAACACTGCATGGAGGGAGAAAGATGCCGATCTGGGAGACGCTGAGCCACGCACAGCATGCGTCGCTGCGCGTATCCCGCGCGCATGACGGCGAGCGGCAGTTCGCGCAGATCGTCGCCGATGAATTTCTCCAAGCCGCTCCGTACTATGCGGTTCTTTTTACGAAGCATCCGGAGACCGGCGCATTCTATGCGGGCGTCGTCATGGGCCTGGAGCCAGGGCGCAACATGATGGCGGTGAACGGCGCGTTGCCTGATTATCGGCCTGCGGACCTCGAACGACAGGGCTTTTACATCGCCGACGGACAATTGGTCGTCGACCGCCAACACGGCGTCTTCGCCGGTCCGGACGGTCAGCTTTTGTTCGACATGAACGGCGAAGCAGCGCTACCACTCAAGCGCATCCAGCAGGCGCTGCACGTCCTCCAGTCGGGCATCCCGGAAACGGATGCGTTGATCGAGCGCTTCCTGGCGCACCGCCTGCTCGAGCCGATCGACGTGACGATGAACTTCGACGATGGCGAGCATCTGAGGCTCGAAGGACTCTACACAATCAGCCTGGACACGCTGCACGCGCTGCCGGATGCCGCAGTGCTCGATCTGTTTCGCACGGGCGATCTGCAACTTGCCTATGCGCAGGCCGGATCGATCCGCCATCTGCGGACGCTGGGGCGCATCCGCAACAACCGGCTGGCAGACGTGGGCTGATGCTCTACGAACCACCCGCCGACGCGTTGCGCGATCCCGAGACCTTCCGAACTGAGGTCATGACGCGGTGCGAACCGGCGGTGCTGCGCGGTGCGGCGCGGGATTGGCCTATGTTGTCGGGCGCAAAGACGTCGGATGGAGCACTGGCGGGCGTGGTGGAGCAGCTTCGCCGCTTCGACATCGGCAAGCTCGCTGAAGTGTTCGTCGGCAAGCCGGAGATTGGCGCGCGGTATAATTACGACGCGTCGCTGGCCGGGTTCAATTTCGATCGCAGCGCGGTGCCGTTCGGTGAGGCTCTTACGCGGATTCTCGTCAGCGCGACGGATGCCAATCGGACGAGTATGTACATGGGGTCGATGACCGCGGAGACGTATTTCCCCGGCATCGAAGAGACGACTCGCCTGCCGTTCGTACCACCCACGGTGCGTCCTCGGTTCTGGGTTGGCCACGCGTCGACGGTTGCCTGCCACTATGACACGATGGACAATGTTGCGTGCATCGCGGCGGGGCGGCGGCGCTTCACGCTGTTCCCGCCCGATGCGATCCGTGACCTATATGTCGGACCGATCGACCACACGCTCGCCGGCCAGCCGATCGGGCTGGCGGTCGGAAGTGACCCGGGCGATCCGCGGTTTCCCCGCTTCGAAAACGCTCGCGACCGTGCGCTCGTGGTCGAACTGGAACCCGGCGACGCGCTCTACGTGCCGAAACTCTGGTGGCATCAGGTCGAGGCAGTCGGCGACGTCAACGTTCTGGTCAATTTCTGGTGGGATGGGTTCAGCGCGGGGCCGGACCAACCCTACACCGCGATGCTGTTGTCGCTGCTGACGATCGCCGAACGCCCGCCGGCCGAGCGCGCGGCGTGGCGGGCGTGGTTTGATCATTATGTGTTCCGCCCGGACGGCCACCCGCTGGCGTTCCTTCCCCCAGAACGGCACGGCGTGCTTGGTGCGTCGAAGGAAAATTACGGGCGGATCCGGACGCTGGTGATGCGCTTGCTGCGCGGCGGTTGATTTGCCGAGCGGGAGTGATCGGCATACTTCGCGCGGCCGTTTAGTCGAAACGTTCGCGCTCGATCGTGAGCCGTCAGTAGCGCCTTGTCGCACATTGCGCCGCCGGTTGGATTGGCGCCTTCGGGAAAGAAGCTATTGGTCATGATGATCGCGGTCGTCACGCGCGGGTCTTGCGCGGCGAGGATGTGGTCGCGGCGTCGGGCTTGAGGTTTGGAATCGTGCCCGAGGCGATTGCGAGATAGTCGTGCGACGCGATCTCCAGCAGATGGTTGCGCGAACTTATGTCGTCCGCGCTGCAACGCCATTGCCGAAGGCGCAGATCCCAAGCTTGCCTCGAGCTGAGCGCACGAATATCGGCCGGGTAGTCTGGTCGTTCCTCGAAGGTCGCGGAGTAGATGTCCGACCCTCGGTCCTCTGGCTCCCGTCGGGTCGCCGTACCGGCATCGGTCTGCGCGACCGCCGGCGAACCCAGTATCATGCGGGCAATCGGACTGGGAACCGTAGCAACCGATCGCACAGCCGAAGCTGCACGTGATATCTGTTCCCTTGAAACGGAAGCGCTGGGGTGACCCGACACGATCGTAGCTGTGGAACCATTGCATCCTGTCCCCGCAATGAAATTCTGCAGGTCAATCCCAAGTTTGATAGCGTTATCAGGCAACACGGCCTCGGGATCGCGAAGCAGTCAAATACTCATACTATCAGCGAAGTTGAATAGACGCTGCCCTCATCCGAAGAACGGAAGACCGGTGCTAAAGCTTGCCGTCGTCCTGCGGCGACGACGTGGACTGCCGCTTGACGATTTCGTGGTCCAGCACACGGTCGGCACGCTTGGCGGGAGTTCTTGGCGGCGCGGCGATCTCTGCGACCAGAAGACCAAGCGCTTCGGCGGCGAGTCGGCGGACCGGTTGGTGCACCGTCGTCAGCGGCGGCCACAGCATCACCGCCGCAGTGGTGTCGTCGAACCCGACGACCGTCAGTTCGCGCGGTACGTCGAGCTGTCGCCGATGCGCGACCGACACGACGGCAGCCGCCATGTCGTCGTTGCTCGCGAAGATGGCGGTGGGGGGCGAATCGGTCTGGAGCAATTGGTCCCCGGCGGCGAGCCCGGAAGCGAAGCTGAAATCGCCCTGCGCGATCGTCGCGCAAATGCCTGGATGTTCGCGAACCGCGGCGTAGAAGCCGTCGAGCCGCTTGAGGCTGGCGACCTGATCGGGGTTGCCGACGACGAACCCGAGCCGGCGGTGACCCATGGCGATCAGCTCGCGTGTCATCTCGTACGCCGCGAGACGATCGTCGATACGGACGCAGATCACGTCGTCGACATCATGCGCGCCGACCGCCGCCACGGGCACGCGCGCCTTGCGCAGTACGTCGAGGACCGCCGCGGACTCGCTCAACGGTGGTGCGCAGATCATGCCCGAGATGCCTGTTGCGACCAGAGTCTCCAGCGCGGCGGGGCTCGGCGGACGACCATCCTCGCCTTTCAGCAGAATCAGACGCGCGCCCCGAATCGAAGCCTCCTCGAAAACGCCGGTAAGGAAATCGCTCATGAATGCTGCGCTGGGGTTGGCGTAGATCACGCCGATCTTCAGTTCGGTCGACGTAACCAGGCTGCGCGCGGCGAGGTTCGGCGTATAGCCTAGCGCCTTGATCGCCTCCTGAACGCTGGCGCGCGTCGTCGGGTCGACGCTGGCACGGCCGTTGATGACGCGCGACACCGTCATCGGCGATACGCCGGCCTGTGCGGCGACATCGATGATCGTCGGGCTGCGCGAGCGCCGAGCGCGTTCCTTCACACCGTTCCCTTCAACCCTGCCCGAAGACTGTCACGTCGAGCCTCATAGTCCGAATTATACACGTCGAAGCGACCTAGACCTTTGGCCCTGCGATGCAAGTTGGCTAGATGTCGGTCAGCGTGTTCGACGGCCCTGAATATCGATTGAGAACTGAGTATTAGTCCGTGTGTATCCTGACGTCCGCACCAAGATTATCGTTCGAGCCCCTCACACCGACCGCCTACCGATGTCGGCGTTCATGACGGGCGCATCGACGATGGATTGAGGCGGTGCGCTGGGTCCGAGGGCTACGGCGCAACATGACATCGTCTACCGTCTCGCCGAATACACTTCGCCGAGCGTCCGAAACGTTTCTTTTTGCAGCAGCAGTGCTTGCCTAAAGCGATCGTCGGCGGCTACCACGTGATGATAACGTTACCGAGGGAGTGAGGGTGCGGCGCTTTACGAATATCCGCTGGACCATCATTGGCCTGTTCGTGGTGGCGATGGTCATCAACTATCTAGCGCGCAGCGTGCTCGGAGTCGCGGCACCCGCGATTATGGCCGAACAGCATATCAGCGCCGCGGAATATTCCTGGATCACCGGCGCGTTCCAGATCGGCATCATGTTCCAGCCGCTCGCCGGCTATGTGCTCGACGTGGTCGGGCTGAAGATCGGCTTCACGGTGTTCGTCGCGCTGTGGTCGCTGATCACGATGGCGCATGGGCTGGCGACCGGTTGGATGGGATTTGCCAGTCTGCGCGGTGCGTTAGGGCTGGTCGAGGGATCGGCGCAACCGGCGGGCATGAAGCTGGTGGCCGAATGGTTTCCGGCGCGCGAACGCGGCGTCGCGGGCGGCATCTATCAGATCGGCGCGTCGTTCGGAGCGGTGTTCGCGCCCCCGCTGGTCGCCTGGGCGGTGCTCAACCATAGCTGGCGTGCGGCGTTCTTCATTGCGGGTGCGCTCGGGCTCGTGTGGGTCATCGGCTGGCTGTTCTGGTATGCGTCGCCCGCAAAGCACCGCCGTCTGTCGCCGGCCGAATACACGCTGATCGTCGAAGGGCAGGAGGCATCGCTCGCCACGCGCCGCAAGCGTCCGCCGCTCGGCGATCTGCTGCGGCGGCGTAACCTGTGGGCGATCGCGGCGGCGCGGTTCCTTGCCGATCCGGTGTGGGGCATGCTGTCGTTCTGGATGCCGCTGTACCTGGTGCAGGTACGCCATTTCGATCTCGGCCAGATCGCGATGTTCGCGTGGCTGCCGTTCCTGGCGGCGGACCTGGGATGCCTGTTCGGGCCGATCGTGGTCGCGTGGCTGCAACGGCGCGGGGTCGACCTGATCGATGCACGGCGCGGTGCGTTCACGGTCGGCGCGGTGCTGATGACGGGCATGATGTTCGTCGGCACCGTGACCAGCCCGATCGCCGCGATCGCGCTGCTATGCCTAGGCGGCTTCGCGCACCAGACGCTGTCGGTGACCGTCATCACGCTGTCGTCGGACCTGTTCCCGCAGGACCAGGTCGCGACCGCGACGGGGATGTCGGGCACCGCCGCCAATCTCGGCGTCCTGATCTTTACGCTGGCGCTCGGATCGATGGTCGCGGAGGTTGGCTACCAGCCGTTCTTCATCCTGCTCGGACTGCTCGACCTGGTCGGCGCCGCACTCCTCTGGATCCTGATACGAAAGCCTGCATGACTATTCGAAACCCGATCCTTCCCGGCTTCAATCCGGACCCGTCGATCGTATGCGTCGGCGACGATTACTACGTCGCGACCTCCACCTTCGAATGGTATCCCGGCGTCCAGATTCACCATTCGCGCGACCTGGCGAACTGGCGGCTGGTGACGCGGCCACTCAACCGCGCGAGCCAACTGGACATGCGTGGGAACCCGGACTCTTGCGGAGTATGGGCGCCGGACCTGAGTCATGCGAACGGTCGGTTCCACCTGATCTACAGCGACGTGAAGCGCTACGGCCAGACCACAATCGATGGCGCGCGGGGGGCGTCGCTGCGCGATTTCCACAATTACTGGGTCACGTCGGAGCATATCGATGGGCCATGGTCCGATCCCGTCCACCTCAACAGCAGCGGCTTCGACCCTGCGCTGTTCCACGACGATGACGGGCGGAGCTGGCTGCTCAACATGCTGTGGGACCATCGACCAGGTGGGCGCCGTTTCGCCGGGATCGTCGCGCAGGAAATGGATCTCGCCAATGGCGGCCTGCTTGGTGAACGACGGTTGATCTTCGAGGGTACGTCGCTCGGCTTCACCGAGGGGCCGCACCTCTACAAGCGTGACGGCTGGTATCACCTGTTGGTCGCTGAAGGCGGCACCGAGCGCAACCATGCCGTCGTCATGGCGCGGGCAAGGTCGCTGTTCGGCCCGTACGAGGTGCATCCCGATGGCCCGGTACTGACCGCGGCGGGCAAGCAGGGCGCGGCATTGCAACGGACCGGGCACGGCGATCTGGTCGAAACGCCGACGGGCGAAACCTGGATGGTGTATCTGTGCGGGCGACCCCTGCCCGTCAGCGACCGGTGCGTGCTGGGCCGTGAGACCGCGATCCAGCCGATGCGCTGGGGCGAGGACGGCTGGCTGCGGACGCTGGACGGCGACGCGAGTCCCGAGCTGGTCGTGGAGGATGCCACGCCGTCGGTCGCTTCCGAGCCGCAACGCGAACGAAGCGCATTCGATACCGCGACGTTGCCCGAGGCATTCCAGTGGCTTCGTACCCCGGAGGCCGACCGGTTGTTCAGCCTGACCGCGCGGCCTGGTTATCTGCGCCTCTACGGTCGCGAGACGATCGGCAGCCATTTCACCCAGTCGCTGGTCGCGCGCCGGCAGCAGGCGTTTGCCTATGCCGCCGAGACGCAGGTGACATTCGCGCCACGCCATTTCCAGCAGGCGGCGGGGCTGGTCTGCTATTATAATTCGACCAAGTTCCATTATCTGCACGTCACCGCTGACGACGATGGCCAGCGTGTGCTTCAGGTGCTGTCGGCGATCCCAACCCCGCTCGGCAGCAGCGTGATGACGCAGCCGATCGCGATCGACGCGGGACCGATCGGACTGCGCGTCGAGGTGGATCATGAAAACCTCCGCTTTGGATACCGGGGTGCGGCTTCGACCGAGTGGAACTGGCTACCCGAACGGTTCGACGCGAGCATCCTGTCCGATGAGGCGACTCTGCCGGGGCTGCCGAACTTCACCGGCGCCTTTGTCGGGATGGCGTGCCAGGATTTGTCTGGAGCAGGCGAACCGGCAGATTTCAGCTATTTCGAGTATGTCGACGGCGGCAATGACTGAACGGATGGGCGGAACGTGGCGTAAACGCGCGTTCCGCCCTCCGAGAGATTGTCGCAGCCTTACGCCGCGATCTTCAGATCTTGCATGACGTCGGCGGTGATCGAGAGGCTCCGCTTGCGCGCTTCGTGGTCGTAGATCGCGCTCGTGACCATGACCTCGTCGACGCCGGTCCGCTCGATGAATGCCGCGATCCCGCGCGCAACCTTGGCCGGGCTGCCGACTGCCGAGCATTGCAGGACGTGATCGAGGATCTGGTTGCCCTGCGCGCCGAGCGACTCGCGGTAGCCGGCGAGTGGCGGCTTCATCTTGCCGGGGTTGCCAGTGCGAAGCGCCACGAACGACTGCTGCTGCGAACTGGCGAGCAGTTCGGCTTCGGCATCGGTCTCGGCCGCGAACACGTTGAAGCCAGCCATGACGTGCGGCTTGGCGAGGCGCGCCGACGGGCGGAAATCGCGGCGGTAGATCGCGAGCGCGGCATCTAGGGCATCGGGGGCGAAGTGCGAGGCGAACGCGTAAGGCAGGCCGAGCGCGGCAGCCAGTTGCGCGCCGAACGTGCTGGAGCCGAGGATCCACATCTCGACGTCCGCGCCTGCGCCCGGCGTGGCGACGATACCGGTCTGGCCGTCGTTGGCGAAGTAGCTTTGCAGCTCCATCACGTCCTGCGGAAAGGCGTTGGCGTCGGTCTCCAGCGTGCGGCGCATCGCGCGGGCGACACGCTGGTCGGAGCCGGGCGCGCGGCCAAGACCCAAGTCGATACGACCCGGGAACAGCGCGTCGAGCGTGCCGAACTGCTCGGCGATCACCAGCGGCGCGTGGTTGGGGAGCATGATGCCACCTGAGCCGACGCGGATCGTCTTCGTGGCTGCGGCGATGTGCGCGATCACCACCGCGGTCGCGGCCGAGGCGATCCCGGTCATGCCGTGATGTTCGGCGACCCAGTAGCGCTGAAAACCTACGCTCTCGGCATGCCGCGCGAGGTCGGCCGCGTTGGCGAGCGATTGAGAGACGGTGCCGCCTTCGATAACGGGGACCAGATCGAGCAGGGAATAACGTGTCATGCGTCAGAGATAGGTACCGAGCGGTAGCTTATCCACCCTTGAAGTGAATCCCGGTGCTTTCGTCGGTCGTACAAACGTCAGCCCGCTTGTCGCCGCGCGCCGCGGTCCGTAGAGGTTTCGGCCGATGCTTGCCCGCCTTGACCCCCGCCTTGACCATGTCCGCAACTGGATCTTCGATCTCGACAACACGCTGTATCCGGCGAGCGCGGACCTGTTCGCGCAGGTCGATGCGCGAATGACCGGGTTCATCCAGGATCTGCTCGGCCTCGACCATGACGAGGCGCGTCGGGTGCAGAAGGGGTATTTCCACAATCACGGCACGACTCTGTCGGGGTTGATGACCGAGCATCACGTCGATCCCCACGCGTTCCTGGAGCATGTCCACGATATCGAGATGGACGTGCTGGAGCATGACGCGCCGCTGGTGGCGGCGATCGCCAAGCTGCCGGGGCGCAAGCTGGTCTTCACCAATGGCGACAAGCCGTATGCGCTGAAGATCCTCGACCGGCTCGGGCTGGGCGAGAGTTTCGAGGCGATCCACGACATCCACGCGATGGACCTGATGCCGAAGCCGCATGTGTCGGCTTATGCGGGCTTCTGTGCGGCGTTCGATATCGACCCCAGGGAGTCGCTGTTCGTCGACGACATGACGCGCAATCTCGCGCCGGCCAAGGCGATCGGGATGACGACCGTGTGGGTCGACAACGGCTCCGAGCAGTCCCCCGGCGGCGCGCGCGACCACATCGATTTTACCGTGCCGGTGCTTGCGCCGTGGCTCGAAACCATCCTGGAGACATCATGACCTTGCAGACCATCATCGACGCCGCCTGGGAAGACCGCGCGAACCTCGGCCTCGATACCAAGGGCGAGGTGCGCGACGCGGTCGAGTCCGCGCTGGCGATGCTGGACGCCGGCACCGCGCGCGTTGCCGAGCCGACGGCTGACGGCTGGCGGGTCAATCAGTGGCTGAAGAAGGCGGTCCTCCTGTCGTTCCGCCTGAACGACAATGTCGTAATAGAGGGCGGGTCGGCCGGCGCGCCTGCGTTCGACAAGGTGCCGTCGAAATTCGCGGGCTGGGGCGATGCGGAGTTCCGTGCGGCGGGTATCCGCGTCGTGCCGGGTGCGGTCGCGCGGCGCGGCAGCTTCATCGCCAAGGGGGCGATCCTGATGCCGAGCTTCGTCAACATCGGCGCCTATGTCGGCGAGGGCACGATGGTCGACGCCTGGGCGACGGTCGGGTCGTGCGCGCAGATCGGCAAGAACGTGCATCTGTCGGGCGGTGCCGGCATCGGCGGCGTGCTCGAGCCGCTGCAGGCCGATCCCGTCATCATCGGCGACGGTGCGTTCATAGGTGCGCGCGCGGAAGTCGCCGAGGGTGTTCGCGTCGGCGAGGGCGCGGTGCTGTCGATGGGCGTGTATCTGGGCGCATCGACCAAGATCATCGACCGCGCGACCGGCGAAGTCTTCAAGGGCGAAGTGCCGCCGTACGCGGTGGTCGTGCCCGGCTCGATCGGCGGCGGTGACGGGAAGCCGGCCTTGTACTGCGCTGTGATCGTCAAGCGGGTCGATGCGCAAACACGGTCCAAAACCTCGATCAACGACCTTCTGAGGGACTGATCGGGTCGACAACCCGGTGGCCGCTGCCTATCCGGGACGAAACATACCGAGGAGAAAGATTTTGACCGCTGCCGCCAGCCAGGTTCTCGACCGCGTTCTCGTTCTCGAAATGGTCCGCGTGACCGAAGCTGCGGCGATCGCCGCGTCCACGCTCGTCGGTCGCGGCGACGAGAAGGCGGCGGATGCGGCCGCTGTCGAGGCGATGCGCGAGGCGCTCAACTCGCTGTACATGGACGGCACCGTCGTGATCGGCGAGGGCGAGCGCGACGAGGCCCCGATGCTGTTCATCGGCGAGAAGGTCGGCTCGGCGATCGGCACCGGCCCGAAGATCGACATCGCACTCGATCCGCTCGAAGGCACGACGATCTGCGCGACCGCGGGCCCGAACAGCCTCGCCGTGCTGGCGATCGCCGAAGAGGGCGGTCTGCTCAACGCGCCCGACGTCTACATGGACAAGATCGCGGTCGGGCCGGGCTATCCCGAGGGCATCATCGATCTCGACAAGACGCCGACCGAGAACATCAACGCCGTGGCCGCTGCGAAGGGCGTGCCGGCGCGCGACCTGATCGTGTGCGTGCTCGATCGGCCGCGTCATGAGGCGCTGATCACTGAACTGCGCCAGGTTGGTTGCGGAATCATGTTGATCGGTGACGGCGACGTCGCCGGTGTGATCGCGACGTCCGATCCGGAGACTACGGTCGACGTGTATATGGGTTCGGGCGGCGCCCCCGAGGGTGTGCTGGCGTGCGCGGCGCTGCGCTGTGTCGGTGGGCAGTTCAAGGGGCGTTTGCTGTTCCGCAACGACGACGAGCGCGGTCGTGCGGCGAAGTGGGGGATTACGGATCTCGACAAGCAGTATGACCTGTCCGAGCTGGCCAAGGGCGACTGCATCTTCGCGGCAACCGGCGTGACCGATGGCTCGCTGCTGGCGGGCGTGAAGCGGAAGAAGGGCAAGATGACCACCGAGAGCGTCGTGATGCGCGCGTCCTCGGGGACGGTGCGTTGGGTCAAGGGTGAGCATCGGACGGATTGAGTAGCGACCCGAGGGGGGAGCGCCACCCCGGCGAAGGCCGGGGCCCAAGTGGAACGTCCAGAGTAATGAAGCGGATCGCTCCGTTAGCGACGTTTCCCAATTGGGCCCCGGCCTGCGCCGGGGTGGAGCACTTGGCTAGGGCAGGGGACTGACCAGGTATTGCGTCCCCGCGAAGGCGGGGACCCAGGCTGGGCTCCCGCCTTCGCGGGAGAACAAGGACGAGCGGTGAAACGCATGAGGGGCGAAGTGACCGCATGATCCTTCCCAACGCCCTCCTCCTCGCCACCCTCATGAGCCTCGTCTGGTTCCTCAAGGGCGACCTCCTCGGCTATCGCCGCACCAAGCGCCTCCCCGACACCGCCTCGCGTCAGAAAACCTACCGCCTGTGGATCGCCAAGGCCGCGATCGCCTTCGTCCTGCCGGCCATCGTCGGCCTCGCGCTACTGGGTCGCCTCGACGCCATCGTCACCGTCCCCCGCGAGTTCGACGCCTTGCGCAGCCTCCTGCCAAGCCTCGCCGGCGACAGCCGCGCGGAACTGTTCGGCATGATTGGCGGAAGCGCGCTCGGCGGCCTGGTCATCGGTGCGGTCCTCGCCACGCGGCGCAACTGGCGCATCCTCAGGACGATCGGCAATGTCGGGTCGCTCCTGCCGCGCAACCGGCCCGAGATCATGCACGCCGCCGCCATGTCGATCGCGGCAGGCATATCCGAAGAACTCGCCTTCCGCCTGTTCCTGCCGTTGCTGGTCGCGCTCGTGTCCGGCAACGCGTTCGCCGCGTTCGGCGTCGCGATCGCGGTGTTCGGCGCGATGCACCGCTATCAGGGGCGAGCCGGCGTGATCGCGACCACGCTCGTCGGCGCGCTGATGGCGGCGATCTATCTGATGACCGGCGAGCTGTGGCTTGCGATGCTCCTGCACGCATTGATCGATCTCAATTCGCTGGCATTGCGACCGGCGCTGACCGGAGCATGGCGCGCGGCTTGACTTCGCCTTCGCGGGTTCGTCCAATCGCGGCACGGTTCACGAAGGGAAATTCCATGTCGCGCCACGCTCTCTTGTTCGCGCTCGCAGTCACCGCCGCGGTGCCCAGCGCAACCATCGCGCAGACGGGCATGCAGGCGGCGGCGCAATCCCCTTTCACCTTCGAGGAGGTGATGGTGCCGATGCGCGACGGGGCGAAATTGCAGACGGTCATCATGCGGCCGCGGGGGATGACCGGGCCGCTGCCGATCCTGCTCCAGCGGACGCCCTACGGCGTGCCGGACGCGCCGTTCTCCAGCGCCAGCCGGTTCGGTCCGCTGATGAAGGACGGCTACGTGTTCGTGTTCCAGTCGATGCGCGGGCGGTTCAAGTCGGACGGCGTCTTCACGCTGTCGACCGCAGTGCATGCCAAGGGCAACGGTGCCGGCGATCCGAAAGTCGTGGATGAGGCCACGGACGCCTACGACACCGTCGGATGGCTCGTGAAGAACGTCCCCGCCAACACCGGCAAGGTCGGCATGTGGGGCGTGTCCTACCCCGGTTTCGCCGCCGCCGTCGCGCTGGCGAACCCGCATCCGGCGCTGAAGGCGGTCTCCCCGCAGGCGGCATGGATCGATTACTGGCAGTCGGACGACCTCCACCGCAACGGCGCGCTGCGGCTGAGCTATGCGACCGACTGGGTGTCGTCGCTGCAGCTCGACAAGACGAAGAATTCCGATTTCGCCTATCCGAGCGATACGTACGACTATTTCCTCAAGGCGGGCTCGGCGGAGGCGATCGACCGGAACGTCTTCAAGGGGCGCGTGCCGATGTTCACGTCGCTGCTCGATCACCCGAACCACGACGGCTTCTACACCGCGCAGCGCTGGACGGATTCGCTCGGCAAGACGACCGTTCCGACGCTGAACGTCGCCGGGTTCTGGGATCAGGAGGATCCGTGGGGTTCGTGGCAGATCTACGCGCGCCAGAAGCGCAACGATCCGGACAATCTCGCGCAGATGGTGGCGGGGCCGTGGCGTCACGGCGGGTGGCAGGGCACGGCGGATCACCTCGGCCCGATCCCGCTCGGCACCGCGAGCGGCACGCAGTTCCAGGAGCAGATCCAGGCGCCGTTCTTCGCATACTGGCTGCACGGCAAGGGTCCGCGGCCGGACTTTGCGGCGAAGATGTTCCAGTCGGGTTCGAACGTCTGGAAGACCTATGCGGCCTGGCCCCCGACGGGCGCGAAGGCGACGAACCTGTACCTGCACACGGACGGCAGCCTGTCGTTTACCGCGCCGGCCGCGAGCGAGGGATGCCGCGATTACGTGTCCGATCCGGCGAACCCGGTGCCGTTTCGTAAGCGGCCGATGTCCGCGACCTATGCCAGCCCGGACTGGTCGTGGTGGGAGGCGGACGATCAGCGCTTCGTCGATCACCGGCCCGATGTGTTGGGGTATGTGTCGGAGCCGCTGACCGCGGACCTGACCGTGACCGGCGCGCTGTCGGCGACGTTGCAGGCGTCGACGAGTGGCACGGACAGCGATTTCGTGGTGAAGCTGATCGACGTGCTGCCCGATGATACCGAGGCGTTCGACGGCCGCACGGCGCAACCGGGCGATTATGCGAAGACGCTCAACGGCTATCAGTTGCCGATCGCGATGGAGGTGCGGCGCGGGCGGTTCCTGGCGAGCGACACGGCGCCGCAGCCGTTGGTGCCAGGCAAGGTCGTGGCTTGGGACGTGCCGCTGCGCGACCACGACCACGTGTTCAGGGCGGGGCACCGGATCATGGTGCAGGTTCAGTCGACGTGGTTCCCGATGATCGACCGCAATCCGCAATCGTTCGTGGATAATATCGGCCGGGCGAAGCCGGCGGACTATGTGAAGGCGACGCAGAAGGTCTGCGCAGGCTCGCGGATCACGTTGCCGGTTATGCGCTGAGAAGCTTGTTCTCCCGCGAAGGCGGGAGCCCAGACTAGGTCCCCGCCTTCGCGGGGAAACATAAGTCCACCGTCAGTTCTTCATCCGCCAGCCGGTCTTGAAGATCCAGGCGATCACCAACAGGCATACCGCGAGGAAGCCGGCCGTTACCGCGAGGCTCACCCCGACCGCGACGTCACCCTGCCCGAAGAAGCTCCAGCGGAAGCCGCTCACCAGGTACACGACCGGGTTGAACAGGCTGAACGTCCGCCACGGCTGGGGCAGCATGTCGATCGAGTAGAACGCGCCGCCGAGGAAGGTCAGCGGGGTAATCAGAAGCGCGGGGACGAAGTTAAGCTGCTCGAAGCCGTTGGCCCAGACTCCGATGATGAACCCGAACAGGCTGAACGCCACCGCAGTCAGGATCAGGAACGCGAGCATCGCGAACGGGTGCTCGATGCGCAGCGGCACGAAGAACGACGCCGTCACGAGGATGATTAGCCCGAGAATCACCGACTTGGTGGTCGCCGCGCCGACATAGCCGATCACCATCTCCATCGCCGAGACGGGGGCCGACAACAGCTCGTAGATCGTGCCCGTGAACTTCGGGAAGTAGATGCCGATCGACGCGTTCGAAATGCTCTGCGTGAGCAACGACAGCATGATCAGGCCGGGAACGATGAAGCTGCCGTAATCGACGCCACCGACATTCTGCATGCGACTGCCGATCGCGCCGCCGAAGACGATGAAATACAGGGAGGTGGTGAGGACCGGCGTGACGAGGCTCTGCCACAAGGTGCGCAGCGCGCGCGCCATTTCGAAGCGATAGATCGCCCAGATGCCATGGGTGTTCATGCGCGTTCCCCCACCAGGTCGACAAAGATGTCTTCGAGGCTCGATTTGCTGGTTTCGAGGTCCTTGAAGCCGATGCCGAGTTCGGCGAGCTTGCGCAGCAAGGAGGGAATGCCGGTGTGGTCGGCCTGCGCATCGAACACGTAGCGGAGGCGCTTGCCGTCGTCCTGTAGCGACACGTCCCAGTCGGCGAGTTCTGCGGGGATCGTCGTCATCGGATCTTGGAGCGCGATGTCCAACTCGCGCTTGCCGAGCTTCTTCATCAGCGACGCCTTGTCGTCGACCAGCAGCAGCTTGCCCTTGTTGATGACGCCGACGCGGTCGGCCATTTCCTCGGCTTCCTCGATGTAATGCGTCGTCAGGATGATCGTCGTGCCGCCTTCGCGCAGGCGGTGGACGAGCTTCCACATGTCGCGACGCAGTGCCACGTCGACGCCCGCGGTGGGCTCGTCGAGGAACAGGATTTCGGGCTCGTGGCTCAGCGCCTTTGCGATCAGGACGCGGCGCTTCATGCCGCCGGAGAGTTCGCGGATCTTCGCGTCGCGCTTGTCCCACAGCGAGAGGTCGCGGAGCACCTGTTCGATGTAATCGCTGTGGCCCGAGCGGCCGAACAGGCGGCGGCTGAAGGTAACGGTGGCGAGCACCGTCTCGAACATGTCGACGTTGAGTTCCTGCGGCACGAGGCCGATGCGGCTGCGCGCCTGCTTATAGTCGCGAATCGCGTCGTAGCCGGCGACCTTGATCGTGCCGGCGGACGGCGTGACGATACCGCAGATGATGCTGATCAGCGTCGTCTTGCCCGCGCCGTTGGGGCCGAGGAGCGCGAAGATCTCGCCCTTCTGGATGTCTAGGTCGACTGGGTGGAGCGCGGTGGTGCCGCTCTTGTAGGTCTTGGTGACGCCCGCGATGGACAGGATCGGTTCGGTCATTGGCACCCCTTTTTCGTGTGGGGAAGATGGGGGTGGGGAGCTTCCATTGATAGGGGGCGGGGTACCCAAATCCCGTCATCCTGGGCTCGACCCAGGATCCAGAGCCATGCGCGCTACGATTGTGGCTCTGGGTCCTGACTTTCGTCAGGATGACGGAAGTGGGTGGGGTCAGCTCGCCCTTGCTGCCGCTACCGCCTTTTGCAGATCCTCTAGCGGCAGCGCGCCGGACAGGACTCGGTCGCCTACCACCCAACTCGGCGTCCCGGTCATGCCGAGCTTGGCGGCCGTTTCCATGTTCTTGGCGATTTCGGCGTCGGCGATTTTGGTGAAGCTCGCCTGCGTGGTGTCGACCCCGGCCTTGCTCGCCGCCGCCGCGATCGTCGCGTCGCTGACCGGGCCGCCGGCGTAGAGCGCGTCGTGGAAGGTGGTGAACTTGCCTTGTTGCGCGGCGGCGAGGCTCGCGCGGGCGGCGATGCGGCTTTCGGCACTCAGGATCGGGAGTTCGCGGAAGACGACGCGGACTTTCGGGTCGGCGGCGATCAGCTTGGCGATCATCGGCAGGCTCGCGCGGCAATAGCCGCAGTTGTAATCGAAATACTCGACCAGCGTGACGTCACCCTTGGGGTTGCCCGCCCAGGCGCTGCCGAACGGGGTGACGATCGCGTCGCGGTTCGCGGTGACGGTCTTGCCGGACTCACGGTCGCGCAGTTTCTCCATCGCTTCGGGGAGGATTTCGGGGTGCGCCAACACGTAGTCGTGGACGATCGATTCGACCTGTGCGCGCTCGACGCCGCCGCCCTGGCGATCATAGCCCCAGACCGCGAGGCCTCCGATGACGGCGCCCGCGACGGCAATCGCCGGAAATGTGAATTTGCTCATTTGCGGCGCTTATACTGCTTGGGATTGTCGTCCATCTCGTTCTGCGCGGCCATGGCGATATCCTGCGCGCGGATCCAGTCGGTGGTGTTCGCGGGGATGTTCGCCAGCGCATATTGCGCGCTCGCCGACGCGGTCCGCATGTCGCCGCCCATGCTGGCGCGCTCGGCGGTGGCGAGCGCCGCCCGCGCGGTATCGCCGGTGAGTTCGTAGACGGTGCCGAGCTGCATCCAGGCGAACGGGTTCTGGTCGTCGCGGCCGACCGCGGTGCGCAGGACCTTGGTCGCCTCGGGATAGTTCGCCTTGTTCTCGGTCGCGATCAGCGCGTGGCCGAAGGTGGTGGCGATCAGCGGGTTGTTGCGCGAGCCTTCGGTGGCCTCGCGCAGGGGGACCAGCGACTCGACCGGCTTGCCCGCTTCGAGCAGGATCTGTCCCTTGATCTCGAGGAAATACGGGTCGGTCGGCTCGGCCTTCACCAACGCGTTGGCCTCGGCATCGGCTTTGTCGGGGTATCCGGCTTTGTGGTACGCGTAGGCGCGGGCGTAGTGCGCGTAGATCGACTGGTTGCTGGGCGGGTAAGCCTGCAGCGTCTGGTCGGCGGGCATGACGTAGCCGGCGAGCTTGGCCTTCACGCGGCGGAAGCGTTCTTCGAGGGCTGCGTCGGGCTTGTTGGCCCAGGCGGGCGAGGCTTGCAGGTCGACGGTAAGCGTCGCGACGCGCTCGCCCGAGAGCGGATGCGACTGCATGAACGGATCGATGTTGGCGGTGCCGAAGCGGTATTCCTGCTGCTGCAGTTTCTTGAAGAAGCTCAGCATGCCGCGGCCGGAGATGTTCGATTGGCGGAGGAATTTCGCCGCGGTCGCGTCGGCGGTGGATTCCTGGACGCGGCTGAACGAGAGGTAGCTGCCCATCGCCGCCTGCTGGCCCGCCGCCATGATGCCCGCGCCCGCTTCGCCGCTGCCGGCTGCCATTGCGGCGAGGCCGAGGACCATCGATAGCAGGTACATGCCCATCGCGGGCTTGGTGCCGCGGTCGGCGAGGACGACGTGGCCGTCGGCGATGTGGCCGAGTTCGTGCGCGATGACGCCCTGGACTTCGTTGGCGTTGTCGGCGGCCTGGATCAGCCCTGAGTGGACGTAGACGGTCTGGCCGCCGGCGACGAACGCGTTGATCGACTCGTCGTTGATCAGGACGACCTTGACGTCGCGCGTCGAGAGCCCGGCCGCCTTGACGAGCGGGTTCGACATCTCCGCGAACATGGTTTCGGTCTCGGCGTCGCGGAGGATCGACTGGGCGACGGCGGGTTGCGTCCAGAGGAGCAGGGCGGTGGCTGCGGCGGCTACTAGGCGCTTCATTTTACGGGTTATCGTCGATCGGGGGCGGGGGGGCAATGGTCGTGCGGCGGGGCGTGCAGGGGGGCGTGCGGCAGAGTGAAGTATAGGAAGTATAGACGCTGGGAGCGGTTTGGCGGGGTTGATGGGGAGGCGTGTTGGCATTGGGGGAGGGGAGCAGGGTTTGGTTGTGTAGGACAGGGGTTTGGGGGGAGGGGGAGCGCGCTTGTGTTCGCCTGATGCGGTAGATTGGGGCGCCGTGAGATGACACCTCCCCGGCGAAGGCCGGGGCCCAGGTGGGGGGCGCTGCTGACGGAGGGTGGTGCTTTGTTATTGCCACCTTTCCAACTGGGCCCCGGCCTTCGCCGGGGTAGTGGTGGGGGGGGGCGGGCGGGGTGCGTACCTTGCCTGACACGCGATGAGCACAAACCTCGCTCCGCCCCCGTGTCGTGTTCACCCGCGAAGGCGGGTGCCCAGTCTGGGTCCCCGCCTTCGCGGGGACACAAGTTTTTGGTTTTGGTGTGCTTCGGGCTCACGAAATTCAGGGGGCGTGCGGCCCAGACCTTCGCCCCAACTCCACAAACGGAAACGGGCGCGGCCTTTCGGTCGCGCCCGTTTTTTGTGGCTAGCGTTCGGCTTAGGCGCCGAAGGTGCGCTGCCACCAGCCGCGGCGGGGGGAGCCGTCGGGGTCGTCGTTGGCGCCGTCGTCGGTACGGGGGGTCGCGACGTCCTGGGGTTGGACTTCGGCCTTTACCGGCGTGGTTTCGATCGGCGTGGCGAGCGGCTCGCTGGTCGGGGCGGCATCGCCGGCTTCGACCACGGCCACCTTCCGCGGACGACCGCGGGGCTTGGCGACCTTGGCGGGGGCTTCCTCGACGACCGCCTCTTCAACCGCTGGGGCTTCCACCGCAGCGTCCGACGCCTTGCGACGCGCACGCTTTGGCTTGGGCGCCGACGCTTCGATGGTCTCGGCGGGCGTTGCGCTCACCTCGTCCATCGTGGCTTCCGCGACCGCTTCGCGACGGCGACGACCGGGCTTCGGTGCAGCCGGTTCGGCCGCGACGGGCTCCGGAACGATCGGCTCCGGAACCACTGGCTCCGGCGCAACCGTCTCGGCTTCCGCCTCGACCGCGCGTGGCTTGCGACCGCGGCGAGCCTTGGGGGCTGCATCGGCCACCGCCTCGGCGATGTTCGCCGCCGCGGCTGCCGCACGTGCGCGGGGACGACGGCGCATCTTCGGACCCTCGGCGACTTCCGCGACCGGGGCTTCGTCGACGACCGGCTCGAACGCCGGTTCGTACGGGGGCTCGTAAGGCGGCTCGGCATAGGTCGACTCGACCGGCTCGTACGCTTCCGGCTCGGGGGCCTCGGCGATCAGCTGGGCGTCGTCGATGCTGCTGACGGCGACCGACTGGCCGTTATCCGCACCTTGCTCGTTACGGCGACCGCCGCGACGACCGCGACGACCACGACGACGACGGCCTTCGCCCTCTGCGCCGCCAGAATGCTCGGCGCTCTGCTCGACAGGAGCGCCAGCCTCGACCGCTTCGCCACCGCCGACTTCGACGATGTCGCCCTCGACCTCGTCGATTTCCTCGACGTTGGTGTCGGCGTCCTCGAACGAACCGTCCTCGTTGACGCCCTCTGCGGCGCCCTCTTCACCCGGACGCGCGCGACCGCGACGACCGCGACGACGACGGCGCTTCTTGCCACCCTCGCCGTCCGCATCGCGACCCTCACGGGGTGCGCGCTGCTCGCCATTGCCTTCGCGACTACCTTCACGACGGCGCGGCTGCTCGGCTTCGGCCTCCTCGACCTCTTCTTCCTCGATCTCGTCCTCGATCTCCTCGGGGAGGTCGTCATCGTCTTCTTCGATGATCTGGACGAACTTCGGGGCGTGCGCGGGCGGCGGGCCGCTGGCCTCGACCGTCATGTGCGCGCCTTCCTCGTCCTGGCCGGGGATGATCTCGACGATCACGCCGTAGCGATCCTCGATCTCGGCGATGTCGGCGCGCTTGCGGTTGAGGATGTAGACCGCGGCTTCCTGGCTCGCGCGCAGCGTCAGCAGCGAACCGCGACCGCGGGCGGCCTCGTCCTCGATGAGGCGAAGCGCGGAGATGCCGGACGACGATGCGGTGCGGACCAGGCCGGTGCCCTCGCAATGCGGGCAGGCGCGGGTGGACGCTTCGAGCACGCCGGTACGCAGGCGCTGGCGGCTCATTTCCATCAGGCCGAACGACGAGATGCGGCCGATCTGGATGCGGGCGCGATCGTTCTTGAGCGCCTCCTTCATCGCCTTCTCGACCTTACGGACGTTGGAATTGTTATCCATGTCGATGAAGTCGATGACGACGAGCCCGGCCATGTCGCGCAGGCGGAGCTGGCGGCCGATTTCCTGTGCGGCCTCGAGGTTGGTCGCGGTCGCGGTCTGCTCGATCGAATGCTCGCGGGTCGAACGGCCCGAGTTGATGTCGATCGAGACGAGCGCCTCGGTCGGGTTGATGACGAGGTAGCCGCCCGACTTCAGCTGGACGACGGGATGGTACATCGCCGACAGCTGATCCTCGACGCCGGCGCGCTGGAACAGCGGCACGGGGTCGGCGTAATGCTTGATGCGGCGGGCGTGCGTCGGCATCAGCAGGCGCATGAACTCGCGCGCCTGGCGATAACCGTCCTCGCCCTCGACGATGATCTCCTCGATTTCCTTGTTGTAGATGTCGCGGATCGCGCGCTTGATCAGGTCGCTGTCGCCGTAGACGAGCGCGGGGGCCGATGCGTTGAGCGTGGCTTCGCGGATACCGTCCCAGAGGCGGGCGAGATAATCGAAGTCGCGCTTGATCTCGACCTTCGAGCGCTGGAGGCCCGCGGTGCGGACGATGCAGCCCATCGACGGCGGCAACTGCATGTCGGCCATGATCGTCTTGAGGCGCTTGCGATCGCCCGCGTTCGAGATCTTCCGCGAGATGCCGCCGCCGTGCGACGTGTTGGGCATCAGCACGCAGTAGCGACCGGCCAGCGACAGGTAGGTGGTCAGCGCTGCGCCCTTGTTGCCGCGCTCCTCCTTGACGACCTGGACGAGCAGCACCTGGCGGCGATGGATCACGTCCTGGATCTTGTAGCGGCGGCGCAGGTTCATGCGACGCTCGCGCAGGTCCTCGACCGCGGCATCGTCGGCGCTTGGCTTGCGCTTGCGACGGGGAGCTTCGCCGGCTTCTACGCCTTCGAGTTCCTCGGCGACGTCGGGATCTACCCCGCCATCGTCCTCGAAGCGCTCGATGTCGTCCTCGTCGTCACCCTCGTCTTCGTCCGAATCATAGTCGGCGCGCAGGGCGGCTTCCTCGGCGGCGTGCTCGGCTTCTTCGCGGAGCAGCGCGTCGCGATCTTCCTTGGGGATCTGGTAGTAATCGGGGTGGATCTCGCTGAAGGCGAGGAAGCCGTGGCGATTGCCGCCGTAATCGATGAACGCCGCCTGGAGCGACGGTTCGACCCGCGTGACCTTGGCGAGGTAGATATTGCCCTTGAGCTGCTTGCGTTCGGCACTCTCGAAATCGAATTCCTCGATCCGGTTACCCTTGACGACTGCGATCCGGGTCTCTTCCCGGTGGCGTGCGTCGATCAGCATGCGCGTTGTCATTATAGATTCTCCGCGCGCGCGCCGGGCCTGTCGGCAGCCGTCGCGCGCTTGATGGTGGTGCGGTCGGGCACGGACGCCCGGACTCGCGGATGGTGTGCGAAACTGCCTCTGCGCGAAGTGCATGCCGCGGGAACTCTCCCTGCGGCGCCCGCACGACCGCGAGTCCGTCGGCAAAGGCCGGTCGGAGTGCGGGGCGGGGGGAATGCGTCATTCGAGCGTCAACCTGAAGTGCCGCGCCGGCGAAGGATCCGCAGGCGGGCGTGAAGACCGGCGCGTCGCTGGTAAAAACTAGGCGACACACGGCTGTACGACAGGACTAGCACTGCATACCCGATCTCGCAACTAGCCCGATATTGGCTGCTTTCGGCGGCGTTTCGGCTCGAATTCGGGGCGGAATGACGCAGACTTGCCGGGGCGACAGAGCCTTGTCGCCAATTACGTGGCAAACATCGAATTAACCGCACTGCGCAACTGCGTCTTGGGATGCGCAGTGCTATCGTTCGCTCACAGCGATCGGATGTATCGATCAAAGGGGTGTAGCATGGGTTTTTGCTGGACCGGCGGCAAGTCCGCACGGCAAGGGCGCGGGGTGTTGACGGTAATCGCCCTCATCGCCGGCTGGCTGGCAAGCGTCCCCGCCTGGGGGGCGACCGTGCAGAGCGTCGCGATCAGGGACGGGCGGATCGTCATCCGCTTCGACGAGGCGGTGGGCGATGCCGCCAGCCGCGTGCTGACCGGGCCGCGGCAGATCGCGGTCGACGTGACCGGCGCGACGCCTGGCCGCGCCGTGACCGCACGCGGGCTGGTGACCGGCGTCACGCAGATGCGCAGTGGACGGTCGGGGATGCGGATGGTGTTCGATCTGGCCGAGCCGGCGATCGTCACCGACGGCGGGTTCGACTCTGACGGTCGCGAGCTTACGCTGGCGTTGCGCACGGTCGATTACGACCAGTTCGCGCAGGCCGGGATCGCCGGGCCGCTGAACTTCTTCCCGTTCACCTTCGGTGCGGCGTCGCGGCCCAAATACAAGGTGTCGGTGCCGGTGCCGCCCAAGGCGCGGGGCATGAAGCTGCCGCGCGTGCAGGGCGACGACACGCGGCCGCTGGTGGTGATCGACGCGGGGCATGGCGGGGTCGATCCGGGTGCGATCGGACCCAACGGACTGCGCGAGAAGGACGTGACGCTGAAGGTCGCGAAAGCCATCCGAGACGAATTGCTGGCGTCGGGGCGCGTGCGCGTGGCGCTGACGCGGAACGACGACCGCTATCTGATCTTGCGCGAGCGATATGGGGTCGCGCGACGGCTGAAGGGCGATCTGTTCATCTCGATCCATTGCGACAGCACGGGCTCGGTTAATGCGACGGGTGCGACTGCTTATACGCTGTCGGAGGTGGCTTCGGACAAGGAAGCGGCACGGCTGGCGGCGCGCGAGAACAAGGCGGACGTGATCTCGGGCGTCAATCTCGGAGAGGCGCCGGCGGACGTGTCGTCGATCCTGATCGACCTGACGCAGCGCGAGACAATGAACGCCTCGGCGACGTTTGCGCGGCTGCTCGGGCGCGAGGCCAAGCCGTTGATGCCGCTGAAGGCGAACTTCCACCGGATGGCGTCGTTGATGGTGCTGAAGGCGCCGGACATGCCGTCGATCCTGTTCGAGACGGGGTATATCTCGAACCCGCAGGACGCTGCGTTTCTGGATAGCGAAGAGGGGCGGCACCGGATCGCGGAGAGCGTGACGCGGGCGGTCGAGGTGCATTTCGCGCGGCGAATGGCGGCGCGGTAGCGATCGGGGAGGGGTTGCTCCCTCCTCTTGTTCTCCCGCGAAGGCGGGAGCCCAGTCTGGACTTCCGCCTTCGCGAGAGACATGCTTCTGGCGGTCGATACGGTTTCCTCTGGTCCCGCATCATGTCACAAGTCGCCCAAATTGCTTTGAGGCTGACCAGATGATCGACGCGACGCGGGGCGTACCCGACACGGGCCCCGAGACCAGCATGCGCGAGCTGACGTTCCGCGGGATCGTGCTTGGCGGGATCATCACGCTGCTGTTCACCGCGGCCAACGTGTATCTCGGGCTCAAGATCGGGCTGACGTTCGCGACTTCGATCCCGGCGGCGGTGATCTCGATGGCGGTGCTGCGGGTGTTCAAGGATTCGACGATCCTCGAGAACAACATCGTCCAGACGATCGCGTCCGCCGCGGGCACGCTGGCGGCGATCATCTTCGTGCTGCCGGGGCTGGTGATGATCGGCTGGTGGCAGGGCTTTCCGTTCTTCACGACCGCGGCGATCACGATGTTCGGCGGTGTGCTCGGCGTGCTGTTCTCGGTGCCGTTGCGCCGTGCGCTGGTCGTCGATACGGTGCTGCCGTACCCGGAAGGCCGCGCGGCTGCAGAGGTTCTGAAGGTCGGCGCGGGCAGTCGCGAAGGCGGCGAGGAGAGCGCGCGCGGGCTCGGCATCATCGTCGTAAACGCCATCGTCTCGGCCGGGTTCGCGATCCTGACGCAGACCAAGCTGGTCGCCGCCGAGGCCGCGACGTGGTTTCGCGTTGGTGCGGGCGCGACCGGGATCTCGGGAGGGCTGTCGTTCGCGTTGCTGGGCGCGGGGCATCTGGTCGGGATCTCGGTCGGCATGGCGATGTTCGCGGGCGTGGTGATCGGCTGGTGGATATTGCTGCCGATCCTGACTTCGGGCGGGAGCGTGACCGGGACCGCGGAGGTGATCGCGACCACGGTGTTCCGCTCGGACGTGCGGTTCTTCGGCGCGGGCGTGATCGGCGTTGCGGCGATCTGGACGTTGCTCAAGATCGCCGGGCCCGTCGTCGGGGGTGTGCGTTCGGCATTGGCGGCTTCGGCGGCCAAGCGCGGCGGCGTCGTGCTGGCGCTGGAGGAGCGCGACATTCCGATCGGGATCGTCGGGATCGCGTCGCTCGCGATGCTGGTGCCGATCGGCATCCTGCTCTGGACCGTGTTGCAGGGTGGGCCGCTGGAGGCGTCGGCGATCGGGCTTATCGCGGGCAGCCTTGCGTTCATCCTCGTCATCGGCCTCGTGATCGCGGCGGTCTGCGGGTACATGGCCGGGCTGATCGGTGCGTCGAACTCTCCGGTGTCGGGGATCGGCATCCTCGCCATCCTCGCCGCGTCGATCCTGCTCGTGTCGTGGTTCGGGCGTGCGGTCGAGCCGGGGACGACGCAGGCGCTGGTGGCGTACGGATTGATCGTGACGGGCATCGTGTTCGGGATCGCCACGATCTCGAACGACAATCTCCAGGATCTGAAGACCGGCCAGCTGGTCGGCGCGACGCCGTGGAAGCAGCAGGTCGCGTTGCTGATCGGCGTGGTGTTCGGGTCGATCGTGGTGCCGCCGGTGTTGAACCTGCTTGGCAGCACGCTGGGGTTCGCGGGGGCGCCGGGGGCGGGGCCGAATGCGCTGGCGGCGCCTCAGGCGGCGTTGATCTCGGCGCTGGCCAAGGGGGTTCTCGGGGGCAATCTGAATTGGGGAATGATCGGGTATGGGGCGCTGACGGGCGTTTTCGTGATACTGGCCGACGAGTTGCTGGGCAAGGCTGGGAAGCTGCGGTTGCCGCCTCTGGGGGTCGGGCTCGGCGTGTATTTGCCGATGTCGGTGACGTTGCCGGTTACGATCGGGGCTGTCGTCGGGTTTGCGTATGATCGGTGGGCGGACCGGGCTCGGGATCCTGAACTTGCCAAGCGGATGGGGGTGCTGACCGCTACCGGGATGATCGTCGGGGAGTCGTTGTGGGGCGTTGGCTTTGCGGGGATCGTGTACCTGACGAACCAGGAGACGCCGTTGGCACTGGTCGGGGACGGGTTTGCTGGTGTGGCGCTGGTTGGCGGGACGGTGCTGTTCGCGGTGCTGACTTGGGTGATGTACCGGCGGACTGTGGCGGCTTCTCGGTAGGGCGCGTGCCCTCACCCTTCCCACCCGGCAAGTGCCGGGCGGGCCCCTTCCCTCTCCCCCGAGGGGAGAGGGGGGAGGTGAGTTTGTTTCCCCGCAAAGGCGGGGATCCAGACTGGGCTTCCGCCTTCGCGGGAGAACAAGACTCTTTCCCGTTCATGCTGAGTAGAGACCGAGTAGCTGCGTTAGCAGCGTATCGAGGGCTCGTATCGAAGCATGGGTTCCGCGCGCCAACCTGTCCTTCGATACGCCGTCTCGATACGCTGCAAGCGCAGCTACTCGATGGCTACTCGGGACGAACGGAAGAATAAGAGCGCCTGCTCCATTCCATTCCACCACCCCGGCGAAGGCCGGGGCCCAATTGGGAAGGTGGGCGTAACGGAGCGCAGTTCGCCGTTATCTGCGTCCCCCTATTGGGCCCCGGCCTTCGCCGGGGTGGTGCTTACGTGTGGGAGAAGGATGGCGTCGTGGGGACGCCCCCTCACATCATCGCGGCAAGCATGTCCTTGATCGGCACGAACGCGAAGCCCACCGAGCTGTCCGCGATCCCGTACGGCATGAAGATCGTATCGCCATGCTTCAGCGCGCCGCAGCTGTAGACCACGTTCGGCACATACCCCTCGCGGTCCTGGTCCTTCGCCGCCAGGATCGGCTGCTTCGTCCGGCCGAGCACCTTCGACGGATCGTTCTTGTCGAGCAGCACCGCGCCGATCGAGTATTTGCGCATCGCGCCGACGCCGTGGGTCAGCAGCAGCCAGCCCTCGTCGAGCTCGATCGGCGGGCCGCAATTGCCGATCTGCACCAGCTCCCACGGATATTCGGGTGTCAGGATCTTCTCGCCGTCGTCCCAGTCGGTCAGCGTGTCGGACTTGAGCAGGAACAGGTTCTCGCCGTCCTGCCGGCCGATCATCATATACTGGCCGTTCACCTTGCGCGGGAACAGCGCCATGCCCTTGTTGCGCGCGGCGGGGCCGGTCATCGGCACCAGGTCGAACGCGCGGAAGTCGCGGGTGCGCATCAGTTCGGACTGGATCACCGAGCCGTTATAGGCGGTGTAGGTGCCGATCCACTCGTATTCGCCGTTCTCGTGCTGAAACCGGACGATGCGCAGATCCTCCAGGCCCTTCGACTGTGCCTGCGTGATCGGGAAAATCACCGTGCCGCTGAGCGTGCTGTCGCGGTGGCGATAGACGGTGACGGGGCCGATCGGCATCTCGTCCTCGCCGCTGCCGACCGCATCCGTAGCTGTCGCGAACGGAGGCTCGGGCGCGAGCTTCATCTGGTTTTCGCAGGTGATGATGCCCTCGCGGAAGGCGACCGACGAGATGTGGCCCTCGCCGACTGCGCGCAAGCTCATCAGGATGCGCATCGAGCCCGGCGGCATGCCCGACTGGTCGAAATGCGGCACCGCGCTCGGGTTCATCAGCGCGGCAGCGGCATAGCTGTATTCGTGACAGAAATACGCGCCGATCAGCTGGCGCTTCTCGTCGCCGATCTCCGCGCCGTTCAGGCCCAGCATGTCCTCGATCTGGTCGTATCGCGTCATGAACACGCGCCGCGTCTGCCAGTGGCGTGCCTCGAAATCCTTCAGCACGACCTCGAGCTGTGCGCGCGCCTGTGCGGACGACATTTCCAGTACTTCGCCGACGAGCCGCTCGGTGCGGCTCGGTGCGCCGCCATGACCGCCCCAGGCGATATGGAACGGCCGCACGACGACGCGCGAAGGGTCCGCGTGCAGCCGCAGCTGGTGGTTGAACAGATCCATCGTAGCAGTGCCCCGCGTCGTTCCACTCAGCGCACCGTCGCCTGTCAGGCTGTCACTAGCGTGGCTAGGCGACGACGCGCGCCGCTCCTGCCACGCTTTGCGCTGCCTTTGATACCCCTGAAATGGCGCAACTTGCGAGTTGGAGCGCCAAAATCGACTCGGCGCCCTGGTTTCGGTTGAGTCCGTTGGGCATCAGGCCGTCATAGCAGCCGCCATCCGCGACGCTGGCAAGCGGCAGGTCGAGGTCGTTGACGCCGAGGAACCAGCCATAGGCGCGCAACGCCTCGTCACGCCAACGGACGTCGCCGGTCGCGTCAAACGCCGCGGCGCATGCATCGACTGTGGCTTGCGCCTCCAGCGGCTGCTGGTCGAACTGCAACGGCTCAGCATAGGGGCGGTTAAAGCTTTCCGACCCGACCGCGCGGAAGCGGCCCTCGGGCGAGGTCTGCTTGGCGACGATCCAGTCCAGCGTGTTGAGGCCGCAGTCGATCAGGTCCTGTCGGCCGAGCGCCTGGCCTGCGCGGATCAAGGCCTGCGGGAGGCGCGTATTGTCGTAGGCGAGGACGATCTCGAACCACTGCCACTCGGGGCGGCGCGCCTTGGCGAGCAGGTCGAGATGCACCTTGGGGAAGGCTTCGAGGATCGACAGCGAAAGCTGGTGGCCGGGCTTGGCCTCCAGCATCGCCGCCGCACCGAGCATCGCGAACGCCTGGGCGCGAAGGCTGCCGAGTTCGAGCGCCATCGACGCGGTCGAATCGAACATCGCGGTCGCCCAGTCGCGGTGCTTGGCGGCCTGCGCATCGCGTGCGGTGACGCCGAGCGACCAGAGCGTGCGGCCGTTCGAATCTTCCGAACCCGAATCCTCGCACCAGGTGCGATCGAAGTTCATGAAGTTGCGGAAGCGGCGCGTGTCAGGGTTCCAGGCGTATTGCACGAACGACGCATAGATCGTCATCCACTTGTCGCGGGTGATGTCGTCGAGACCGGGCATCGCGCTCATCAACATCAGCGCGCGGCAATTGTCGTCGATGCAATAGCCGTGGCGACGATCGGGGATCGAATAGATCGAATGCTGGAGCATGCCGGTCGAATCGCTCATCCGCTCGACCGCGGCGAAATCAGGTGTCAGCTGCTTTAGCGGGGCTGGCACCTTGGCGAGGCGAAAAGGGCGCGCCGCCACGATCGCACGGATCTCCGTCATCATCGCCTCGGCGAGCTTCGGCCAGATCATCGTGCGGCCACGCGCATAGGCGCGCTCGGCCAGACGGTTGCGATCGCGGTCGTTCGACATCAGCGCATCGATCTCGCGCGCGAACGCGTCGACGTCGCCGAACGGCACGAGCACGCCGTGGCCATCCGCGAGGATCTCGGTCGCATGGACGTACGGCGTCGAGATGACGGGCTTGCCGACGCCGATCGCGTAGCTGAGCGTGCCCGACGTGATCTGCGCGGGGTTGGTGTACGGCGTCACATAGACGTCCGCCGCCTGGAGATAGTCGAGCAGCTCGCCATGCTCGAGAAAGGCGTCGACGAACGAGACATTGTCGGCGACGCCCTTCTCGGCAGCGAGCGCCTTCAGCTTGTCGCGGTACTTCTCGCCTTCGTACGCGACGAGGTTCGGGTGCGTCGCGCCGAGCACGACGTACAGCAGGTCGGGATGCTTCGCGATTACCGCGGGCAGCGCGTTGATGACCGTCTCGATCCCCTTGTTGGGGGCGAGCAGGCCGAACGTCAGCATGACCTTGCGGCCTTCCCAGCCGAACTTGTCCTTCAGCGTCGCGGGATCGAGCAGGTCGCGATCGGGCACGCCGTGCGGGATCATGACGATCTGACGCGAATTGGCGCCGTAGACGCGCTGGAGGATGTCGCGGCCGCGCTCGGCCATGACGATCACACGGGCAGCGCGACGCAGCAGGCCCTCGAGCACGCGGCGCTCGTCGGCGTTGGGCTTTTCGAGGATCGTGTGCAGCGTGACGATGACGGGCAGCGTGGTGCGATCGAGCAGCGCGAGGATGTGCTCGCCGGCCGGGCCACCGAAGATGCCGTATTCGTGCTGGAGCCAGATCGCCTGCGCGCCACTGGCCTCGATCTTTCGCGCGGTATTGATGTAAGCCGACAGGTCGGTCTCGGGGATCGTGCCGATGACTTCCGCGGGATAATCATATTTGCCGGGGTGATCGTCCATCGCGTAGACGTCGACGGCGATCTCGGGAAAGCGCGCGCGCATGGCCGTGAAAACGTCGGTCGTGAAAGTGGCTATCCCACACTGCCTCGGCAGAAAGTTACCGATCAGCGCAAGTCGCGCGATATTCCCACCGTCCGCCGGTTTCACCATACCCTGTCCCTCGTTTGAGCGCGCACTCCTGGGAAGGCCCGGTCGCGCAAACATTTCAACGGTTCAGGTAGCATAAAGTTTCATCACATACTGCACTGCAGCACGGGAATAATATCAATCTAAATCAAAACCCTATTTCATGTCCCTCATCCAGGCCCGTTACCCGCGACCGCGATACGAGGCGACTCCCTGGTCGGGCAGCCACAGATCCTGTGGCGGTGCACTCGACTGCCAGAACACATCGATCGGGATTCCACCGCGCGGATACCAATAGCCGCCGATGCGCAGCCACACCGGTTTCATCTCGTCGAACAGGCGCTCGCCGATACCGACGGTGCAATCCTCGTGGAAGCCGGCATGGTTGCGGAAGCTGCTCAGGAAGAGCTTCAGCGACTTCGATTCGACGATCGTCTCGCCCGGTACATAGTCGATGACGAGGTGCGCGAAGTCGGGCTGGCCGGTGACCGGGCAGAGCGAGGTGAACTCGGGCGCCGCGAACCGCACGAGATACGTCCGGCCCAGGCGCGGGTTCGGAACATAATCGAGCACGGCCTCTTCGGGAGAGGCGGGGAGGGCGCTGTTCTGGCCCAGATGCAACGGGTTGGCGGGGGGCTTGGCGAATGCGGTCATGTGCCGCCATGTAGGATGCGATGACGCGCAAGAAAACCACACTCGTACCGATCCTTGGCGACCAGCTTACGATCGACATCGCCTCGCTGCGGGACTGTGATCCCGAAACCACGATCGTGCTGATGATGGAGGTCGATGAGGAGACGACCTATGTCCGGCATCACAAGCGCAAGATCGCGTATATCCTGTCGGCGATGCGGCATCATGCCGAGGCGCTACGCGAGGCCGGGTGGACGGTCGAATACACGAAGCTCGACGACCCCGACAACGCGGGCAGCTTCACCGGCGAGATCGCGCGGGCGGGCGAGCGGCATGACCCCGAGCGGATCATCGTCACCGAGGGCGGCGAGTGGCGCGTGATGGCGATGCTCGAAAGCTGGGAGACGCTGTTCGGCATCCCCGTCGAGATCCGCAGCGACGACCGCTTCCTCGCCAGCCATGCAGACTTCGAGACATGGGCCGCCGAGCGGAAGTCGCTGACGATGGAGTGGTTCTATCGCCAGATGCGGACGCGCACCGGGCTGTTGATGACCGGCGGCAAGCCCGAGGGCGATCGCTGGAACTTCGACAAGGAGAACCGCAAGCCCGCCAAGAACGACCTGCTCATGCCGCGCCCGCTGATGTTCGAGCCGGATGCGATGACGAAGGACGTGCTGGCGATGGTGGCGGAGCGGTTCGCCGAGCATCCGGGGAGCCTCGACGGGTTCGAGTACGCCGTGACCGCGGAGGATGCCGAGCGGCAGGCGGCGAACTTCTTCCGCCACGCGCTGCCGCAGTTCGGCGATTACGAAGATGCCATGCTCACTGGCGAGCGGCATCTGTGGCACTCGATCCTGTCGCCCTACATCAATTCGGGGCTGCTTGATCCGCTCGACCTGTGCCGGCGGGCGGAGGCGGAATATCGCGCCGGCCGCGCGCCGCTCAACGCGGTCGAGGGGTATATTCGCCAGATCATCGGCTGGCGGGAATATATGCGCGGAATCTACTGGCGCGAGGGGCCGGATTACGTCGAGCGGAACTTCCTCGACCACCACCGCGAACTCCCCGGCTGGTACTGGACCGGCGAGACCGACATGCACTGCCTGCGCGAGGCGATCGGCCAGACGCTGGAGACCGCGCACGCGCACCATATCCAGCGGCTGATGGTGACGGGCAATTTCGCGCTGCTGATCGGCGCGGACCCGGCCAAGGTGCATCTCTGGTATCTTGAGGTGTACGTCGACGCGTATGAATGGGTCGAGCTGCCCAACACGCTGGGGATGAGCCAGTTCGGCGATGGCGGGCTGTTGGGCTCGAAGCCGTATATCTCGTCGGGCGCGTATATCGATCGGATGTCCGATTATTGCGGGACGTGCCGGTATAACGTGAAGCAGCGGATCGGCCCTGATGCGTGCCCGTTCAACGCGCTCTACTGGGATTTCCTTGCGCGGCACGAGGACAAGCTTGGCCGCAACAACCGGCTGGCGATGCCGTATCGCAACTGGGCGAAACAGTCCGAGGCGGACCGTGAGGCGACGCGCGCGCAGGCGGCTGGGTTCCTAGCCTCCCTCGACGCGAGCGGCCCCGCTGGCTACTGACCTCACGAGCACAAGGAGCCGCATATGGACGCGTTGGTAAGCACCGAATGGCTGGCGAACGAGCTGGGCGCGAGCGATCTGCGGATCGTCGACGCGACCTACGCCGAGGGCCGCGATGCAGCGGCGGAGTATGAGGCGGCGCACATTCCCGGCGCGGCGTTCATGAACTTGAGCGAGTTGCGCGATACCGACAGTGACCTGCCCAACATGCTGCCCTCTGCAGAGAAGTTCGCGAGCCGGATGCAGACCTTGGGGTTCGGCGATGGCAGCCGGATCGTGCTGTACGACGGCTCGCCCTGGCACACGTCGGCGCGGGCATGGTGGATGTTGCGGCTGTTCGGCGCGCACAATGTCGCGATCCTCGATGGCGGGCTGGCGAAATGGCAGGCCGAGGGGCGTGATATGGCGTCGGGTAAGGAAACGTTGCGGCATGGCCATTTCACGACCTGGGCGGACCTGAAGGGTGTGCGGGATCTCGATCAGATGAAGGCGAACGTTGAGAGCGGGGCGGAGCAGGTGCTCGACGCGCGATCGGCTGCGCGCTTCACGGGTGCGGAGGAAGACCCGCGGCCGGGGACGGCGCCGGGCCATATTCCGGGCTCGAAGAACCTGCCGCAGGGTGCGGTGTTCAACGCGGACGGCACGTGGAAGACCGGCGATGCTTTGAAGGCCGAGTTCGACAAGGCTGGCGTCGACCTGTCGAAGCCGCTCGTGATGACCTGCGGCTCGGGCATCACCGCGTCGGTCCTCGCGTTTGGCGCGCACCTGCTCGGCAACGAGGCGGCGCTGTACGACGGCAGCTGGTCCGAATGGGGCGGCGATCCCTCGACACCCAAGGCGACAGGCACGGCATGAGCGACACGAACAAGCCGGTCGGCGACGCGACCAAGGTCGTCCTCGCCGGCCGTCGCAAGGAGTGGACGCAGGGCATCGTCAGCCCGCCGGTCTGGCGCGCCTCGACCATCCTGTACGATTCGGTCGGCCATCTCCGCGAGAGCGCGAGAAGCGATACGCATCACCGGCTGTTCTACGGACGCAAGGGCACGCCGACGCAGTGGAGCCTCGCCGATGCGCTGACCTCGCTGGAGCCGGGCGCGGAGGGGACCTTCCTCTATTGCTCGGGCGTCGCGGCTATCGCGGCGGCGTTGCTGTCCGTTCTCTCGCCGGGTGACGAACTGCTGCTGGTCGACAGCGCCTATGATCCGACGCGGGGCATGGCAGGCGGGCTGCTCAAGCGGTTCGGCATCACCACGCGCTATTACGACCCGATGATCGGCGCGGGCATCGCCGACCTGATCGGCGAGAACACGCGCGCGATCTTCATGGAAAGCCCGGGATCGCTAAGCTTCGAGGTGCAGGACGTCCCCGCGATCGTCACCGCGGCGAAGGCGAGGGGCGTGACGACGTTGCTCGACAACACCTGGGCCACCCCGCTGTTCTTTCCCGCGATCGAGCGCGGCGTCGACCTCACGATCCTCGCCGGCACGAAGTACGTCGTCGGCCATTCGGACGTGATGCTCGGCTCGGTCACCGCCGCGCCCGGCCATTTCAAGAAACTGCGCGAAACGAGTTTCCAGCTCGGCCAGGTCGCGAGCCCCGACGATTGCTGGCTCGGCAGCCGCGGTCTGCGCACGATGGCAGTCCGCCTGGCGCAGCACCAGTCGAGTGCGCTGACCATCGCGAAGTGGCTCCAAGGCCGCCCCGAAGTCGCGCAGGTGCTCCACCCCGCGCTCCCCGAATGTCCCGGCCACGACCTGTTCGTTCGCGACTTCAAGGGCTCCAGCGGCCTGTTCTCGTTCGTCCTCAACGGCGGGGACGAAGCTTCACGCGCCGTGCTGATCGACACGCTGCAACTGTTCGGCATCGGCTATAGCTGGGGCGGTTTCGAAAGCCTCGCCATCCCCGCCGACCCGCAACGCCACCGCAGCGTCACCAAGCGCGACGCGGCAGGCCCGATGGTCCGGCTCCAGATCGGCCTGGAAGACCCCGCAGACCTGATTGCCGACCTCGAAGCCGGGCTCGCCGCGTTCGTCGCGGTGCGCGGATAATCAAGACGGGGCGGGACGCGGTCATCGACCGGCTGGGCGCGCGTCGATGGTAATCGGCGCCATCGCCCCCATCTACCGGCCGCCGACGAACGCCGGCACGATGGAGACTGCAATGAAGATTCTGATAGTGCTGACCTCGCATGACCAGCTCGGCGATACGGGCGCGAAGACCGGCTTCTGGCTGGAGGAACTCGCCGCGCCCTATTACGTCCTGAAGGATGCCGGCGCCGCGTTGACGCTCGTCTCGCCAAAGGGTGGCCAGCCGCCGCTCGATCCGAAGAGCGCGGACGAGAGCGCGAAGACCGACGATACGCGCCGGTTCGAGGCCGATGCAGAGGCACAGGCATTGCTCGCGAATACGCACCGGCTGGACAGCGTCGCGATCGCCGATTTCGACGCGGTCTTCTATCCGGGCGGCCACGGCCCGTTGTGGGATCTTGCCGAGGACGCGACATCGATCGCGCTGATCGAGCAGGCGATTGCCGCCGGCAAGCCGGTCGCCACGGTCTGCCACGCGCCGGGCGTATTGCGTCACGTGAAGGCGGCCGATGGCAGCCCGATCGTCGCCGGCAAGACGGTCACGGGCTTCACCAACACCGAAGAAGCCGCGGTCGGCCTGACCGACGTCGTTCCCTTCCTGGTCGAGGATATGCTCAAGCAGAGCGGCGGAGTGTATTCGAAGACCGACGACTGGGGCGTGTACGTGCTGCGCGACGGCCTGCTGATCACCGGCCAGAACCCGGCGTCGTCGGGCCCAGCAGCCGTGGAATTGGTCAAGTTGCTGGGTGAAACCAAGCGCTGACCCATGGGCGCCGGCCGGGTAGCTACGGTCGGCGCCATAAATGGCGGCATCAATATTGTGGCAACGGCGCAACATACGTTATGCGCAAACCGAATATTGCGCAATATTACCTTGTGCGGCGCACCACGCGCTGTCACATACGCGTCATCGCAGGAAAGATCGCGCTCCGAGGCCATGCCTCGAGAGATGCGACGTCCGCGATTGCAGGGCGGACATCGACTTCCGGTTTCGAAAGGGAAACGATGCGCTTTTCCACTATCCTTCTTGGCGGCCTCTCGCTCGCCATTGCCGCCCCCGCGTTCGCGCAGGACGACACCGCGCCTCCCAAGGAGGTCACCGTCAGCGGCGCCGTCGGGCTCGTCAGCGACTATCGCTTCCGCGGCGTGTCGCAGTCGGACGAGAACCTCGCCGTCCAGGGCGGCATCACGATCACGCACAAGAGCGGGCTGTATATCGGCACCTGGGGCTCCAACCTCGCGGGCTGGGGCACGTTCGGCGGCGCCAACATGGAGCTCGACCTGATCGCGGGCTACAAGGTTCCGGTCGGCGGCGGCGCGCTCGACGTCGGCGCGACCTGGTACATGTACCCGAGCGGCTTCGACAACACCGACTTCATCGAGCCCTATGCCAAGCTGTCGGGCACCGCCGGCCCGGTCGCACTGACCGCCGGTGTCGCCTATGCGCCCAAGCAGCAGGCGCTGGGTCCGTGGTACACCAGCGGTGCCTCGGTCGCGGTCGGCTATGACCGGGTCAACGCCAAGGACAGCAATCTGTACCTCTGGGGCGACGTCAGCAGCGGGATCCCGAACACCGGACTGACCGTGAAGGGCCATGTCGGCTATTCGAACGGCAACAAGGGCCTCGGGCCGTTCGCGACCAGCGTGTCGCCGACCGGCGAATATTGGGACTGGCTGTTCGGCGCGGACTACGTGATCCCCAGCACCCCGCTGACGCTGGGCGTGGCGTATGTCGATACCGACATCGGCAAGGGCGAGTCTGAGTATCTGCAGCCAAGCTTCAGCCGTGGGCAGGACGGGAATGGCTCGATCGCCAATGGCAAGGTGCTGGTGACGCTGACCGCGGCGTTCTGAACGTTCTGAGGGGAGGGGCGCGACAAACTTTCCGCGCCCCATCTCAGACCCACAAGCTTGTTTCCCCGCGAAGGTGGGGACCCAGACTGGGCTCCCGCCTTCGCGGGAGAACAAGGAAGGGCGTACTGCCACGGCCTCTGTAGCTCTTCGACGGGGGGGGGCGGTGGAACGAGATCGTCGGACACGAAAAAGGGCGGCCCCGCGAGGAGCCGCCCTTTTTCGTCAGCCGATCCGCGATCAGTTCGCGGTGGTGCGTGCGTCCTGGCCGTCACCCTCTGGGGCGGCAACGATGTCGCGCGTCGTCGAGCCCTTGTCGACGACCGTCGTGTCGGGATCGCCCACGTTGGAGCGGATGCCGGGATCGTCGTTGTCCGCGCCGGCATCGTTGACGACACCGGTCTCGGCAGCGCTACGCGGTGCGGCACCACCGAACAGCGCGTCGAGCGTCTGGGCGTTGGCGGCGGTATCCTGCGGGCGGGCGGCGCCGGGCTGCGGCGGGACCAGTGCGAAGTCGGGTGGAATCACCAGCGGTGCCTGGCGCGCGACCGCGAACTCGTCCGGGCGCGCGCGATCGAGGCTTCGGCCTGCCCCGCAGCCCGAGAGCAGCGCGACGCAAGTGAGGCCGGCGGCCAGGGGTACGAACTTACGCATGGGAATTCTCCACAGGGGGCTTCTCGCGCACGAGCAGCGCCCGAACAAGCAGGACGAGCACGCCGACAGTAATCGCTGCATCGGCGACATTGAAGACCAAAAACGGACGCCACTCGCCGATATGCAGGTCGGCGAAATCGACCACATAGCCGAGCCGGATGCGGTCGAGGATATTGCCGACGGCACCGCCGAGCACGAAACCGAGCGCGACCTGATCAGCGGGGTTCTTCTCGCGCGTCATCCACACCGCGACGCCGATCGCGATCGCGCCGGTCAGCAGCACCAGCGCCCAGCGGGTCAGGTGGCCGTCGGCGGGGAGCAGTCCGAGCGAGATGCCGATGTTGGGTACGAAGCGCAGGTCGAAGAACGAGGTGATCGTCTGCGCATCGCCCAGCGAGTCGATCCCGAGCGGATTGGTCACCGCCCATTTGCTGATCTGGTCGGCGAGGAACAGTGCGATCGCCGCGCCGAACCCGGCCTTTGGCAGGTTACGCATGCGCCACCACCTCTTCGCACCGATCGCAGAGGTCGCCGTCGACATTCACCTCAGGGAGGTGACGCCAGCAGCGCCCGCATTTGTGGAAGTCGGTGCGGGTTACGGTCACGGCGTCGCCCGGCGTGACCTTGGCGACGATGAACGCCTCCGCCAGCGCGTCCGCATCGAGCAGCATCGACGGCACGGTGATCTCGGCCTCGAGGCTCGAGCGTACGGTCTTTTCGCGGCGCAAGGGCTCGATCGCTTCGGTGACGGCGACGCGCAACTGGCGGATTTCGTGCCATTTGCTGCCGACCACGTCGTCGGCGTCGAGCGACGGCAGGGCCGGCCATTCGAGATAGTGGACCGAGCTGTCGTCGCTCGGGAAGCGCGACTGCCACACTTCCTCTGCGGTGAAGCACAGCACCGGCGCGGCGTAGCGGACCAGCGCGTGGAACAGCACGTCGAGGACGGTGCGGTACGACCGGCGCTTGATGTCATCGCCCGCGTCGCAATAGAGCGAGTCCTTGCGGATATCGAAGAAGAACGCCGACAGGTCCTCGTTCGCGAAGTCGGTCAGCAGACGCGTGTAGCGGTTGAACTCGTAGGCTTCGGCGGCCTGGCGCAATTCGGTGTCGATCATCCGCAAGCGGTGGAGCACGTAGCGCTCCAGCTCGGGCATGTCGGACACCGCCACACGCTCCGACTCCTCGAAGCCTTCGAGCGCGCCGAGCATGTAGCGGAACGTGTTGCGCAGCTTGCGGTACGCGTCGGAAGCGGTGGCGAGCACCTCCTTGCCGATCTTCACGTCGTCGAAATAGTCGGTCGAGGCGACCCACATGCGTAGGATGTCCGCGCCGGACTCGCCGATAATCTTGAGCGGATCGACGACGTTGCCGAGCGACTTCGACATCTTCCGCCCCTGGCCGTCGAGCGCGAAGCCGTGCGTGAGCACCGCGTCATAGGGTGCGCGACCGCGGGTGCCGCAGCTTTCGAGCAACGACGACTGGAACCAGCCGCGATGCTGATCGGAGCCTTCGAGATACAGGTTCGCGCGGTTGCCTTCGCCGTAGCGTGCCTCGACGGTGAAGACGTGCGTGCAGCCGGAGTCGAACCAGACGTCGAGGATGTCCTTCACGACCTCATAGTCGGCAAGGTCGTAGTCGGGGCCGAGCAGCGCCTGGTGGCCGTCCGCATACCATGCGTCCGCACCGTTCTGGCGGAAGGCTTCGACGATGCGCGCGTTGACCGCGGGGTCGTTGAGGTACTGGCCGGTCGCGCGGTTCACGAACAGCGCGATCGGCACGCCCCAGGCGCGCTGGCGCGAGATGACCCAGTCGGGGCGGCCCTGCACCATCGACGTGATCCGGTTTTCGGAGCGGGCGGGGATCCAGGTGGTCGCGGCGATCGCGTCGAGCGCGATCTCGCGCAGGGTTGCGCCGTTGCCACTTTCTGCTCCCCCGCCCGCTTGCGGGAGGGGGCTGGGGGGTGGGCTCGCGCCATCCCCGTCAGCACCGGTCGAGAGCGCGTGCCCACCCCCGGCCCCTCCCGCTTGCGGGAGGGGGGAAGAAGAAGAGTCCATCGGGATGAACCATTGCGGGGTCGCGCGGAAGATCACCTTAGCCTTCGAGCGCCACGAATGCGGATAGCTGTGCTTGAAGTCGTCGCTCGCCGCCAGCAATGCGCCGACCTCGCGCAGGTCGCTGCAGATCGGGCCGTCAGCGCTCACGAACTTCTTGTTGATGACGCTGCCCTCGCCGCCGCGCCACGCCCAGTCGGCGCGGTACATCCCCGCGCCGTCGACCGCGAAGACCGGGTCGATGCCGTATTGCTTGCAGAGTTCGAAATCGTCCTCCCCGTGGTCCGGCGACATGTGGACGAGCCCGGTGCCCGCGTCGGTCGTGACGAACTCGCCGGGGAGGAACGGGCGCGGCTTTGCGAAGAATCCGCCGAGCGCGTGCATCGGGTGGCGGGCGGTTGCACCTTCGAGAGCAGAGCCCTTGCCAGTCCATACAATGTCGTGGTCGTGCGTTCCAACGCGGCCCCAAAAGCTACCTAATAGCTGTTCGGCAACGAGAAAATGAGCAGCCCGATGGCGCTCCTTACTTTCTGCCGCTGAGTTAACGTGCACCATGACGTAATCGATCTCAGGCCCATAGCTGAGCGCCTGATTCACGGGGATCGTCCACGGCGTCGTCGTCCAAATCACCGCATGCGCGCCGACCAAATCCGGCGCGTTCGGCGCGTCCACGATCTCGAATGCGACGTCGATCTGCGTGGAGACGATGTCCTCATATTCGACCTCGGCCTCGGCGAGCGCGGTCTTCTCGACCGGCGACCACATCACCGGCTTGGCGCCGCGGTACAGCTGGCCGCTTTCCGCGAACTTGAGCAACTCGCCGACGATTGTCGCTTCCGCGTCGTACTTCATCGTCAGGTACGGATCGGCCCAGTCGCCCATCACGCCGAGCCGCTCGAACTCGGCCTTCTGCACGGCGACCCATTTCTCGGCATAGGCGCGGCATTCGGCGCGGAACTGCGCGACGGGGACGTCGTCCTTGTTGAGCTTCTTCGCGCGATACGCTTCCTCGACCTTCCACTCGATCGGCAGGCCGTGGCAGTCCCAGCCGGGGACATACGGCGCGTCCTTGCCCATCAGCGATTGCGAGCGGACGATGATGTCCTTCAGGACCTTGTTCATCGCGTGGCCCATGTGGATGTCGCCGTTCGCGTACGGGGGACCGTCGTGCAGGATGAAGCGCTCGCGCCCGAGCCGCTGTTCGCGCAGCCGGTCGTAGATGCCGAGCTTGGCCCAGCGCTCGAGGATCGCCGGCTCCTTGGCGGCGAGGCCCGCCTTCATCGGGAAGTCGGTCTTCGGCAGGAAGACGGTGTCGCGGTAATCGCGGGCGGGCGCAGGAGTATCGGTCATAAGTGGGCCGGGCTGTAGCCGAGAGGGCCGCGCGTTGCCATCCCCCGTCCCGCTCTTGCTCCCCTCCCTGGAAGGGAGGGGCTGGGGGTGGGTCGGTTTGAGGCGGGGGCGACATCAGCCAACCGGCCGACCCACCCCCGACCCCTCCCTTTCAGGGAGGGGGGGAAGTCAGCCGAGGATCGCCGGGTTCCCGTGCCCTCACCCTCCCACGCTTCGCGCGGGCCCCTCCCTCTCCCCTGAAGGGAGAGGGGTTTTACGCCAGTATCTCTGTTGCCCGCGCGCAGTCGGCGTCCATCTGGGTCGTCAGGGCTTCGAGGTTGTCGAACTTGGCTTCGGGGCGCAGGTACTCGATCAGCGAGACCTCGACACGGCGGCCGTACAGATCCTCTGAGAAGTCGAAGAAATACGGCTCCAGCAGTTCCTTTGGCGGATCGAAGCTCGGGCGGATGCCTAGGTTCGCCGCGCCCTTCAGCACGCGCCCGTCTTCCAGCCGTCCGGTCACCGCGTAGATCCCGTAGGCAGGGCGGAGGTAGTTGCCCATGTCGATATTGGCGGTCGGATAGCCGATCGTGCGGCCGAGCTTGTCGCCGTGCTGCACGTCGCCTTCGATCGCGAACGGCCGAGTCAGCAGGCGGATCGCTGTCGCCATGTCGCCGGTGCGCAGCGCATCGCGGATGCGCGTGGACGACACCGTCTCGCCGTTCAGCGCGACCGCCCCGACCGTCTCCGCGCGAAACCCGTGCGAGGGGGCCGCGTGCGGCGAGCGTGTGAACGGTGCCGCTCTTGGCGTGACCGAAGGTGAAGTCCTCGCCGGTCACCACGCCGCCGACGCGCAGGTTGCGCTCCAGGCGGTCGGCGATAAACTGCTCGGCGGTCAGCGCGGCGAGATCGCCGTCGAAGTGGAACACCACCATCGCATCGGCGCCGGCGTCGGCGAACAGCCGCTCGCGCTGGTCCAGCGTGGTGAGGCGGAACGGCGCGGTCGCCGGGCGGAAATGGCGGACCGGATGCGGATCGAACGTCGCGACCAGTGCGGGGCGACCCTCGGCCTTGGCCCATGCGATCGCGCGCGAGACCACGGCCTGGTGACCGAGGTGAAATCCATCGAAATTGCCCAGCGCTACGATCCCGTTCGCGAGATGCGAAGGAATGGACGCGCCGCCGTCGAGCCGCTGCATGGGGGCGGGCTATAGGGGGGCGGAAGGGGTCACGCTAGATGTCACCGGGTACGACGTGTTCCCCTTGCTGGAAGGGAGGGGTTGGGGGTGGGTCGGCTACCGCAAGCTCCAGAGGCCGTGGCACAAACTGGCCGACCCACCCCCGGCCCCTCCCTTTCAGGGAGGGGGGATTTAGCGAGTGAGGGTGACGAAGCTGTAGGCGGGACGGTCACCCTTGGCTGGGTGATCCTCGCGGGCGATCTCTTGCCAGTCTTCGAACGCAGGGACGGTGGCGTCGCCTTCGGGTTCGGCGTGGACTTCGGTGAGTTCTATGCGATCCGCGTGGGGGAGCATTTGCGCATAGATCTGCGCGCCACCGATCACGGCAACATCGTTGCCCGCCATCGTCAGTGCATCCTCGACCGAATGCGCGACTTCGGCGCCGTCCGCCGTCCAGTCGCCTCGCGTGAGAACGATGTGGCGGCGGCCGGGGAGAGGGCTCGGAAAACTCTCGAAGGTCTTGCGCCCCATCACCATCGGCTTGCCCATCGTCAGCGCCTTGAAGCGCTTGAGGTCTGCGGGGATGCGCCAGGGGAGGTGGCCGTCGCGGCCGATGACGCCGTTGGTGGCGCGGGCGAGGTAGAAGGTGATCATGGCGGTGGTCATGCCGGATTGGGGGGCGGGGAGCTACTCTCCCGTTTCAGCCGGCAGCCGTGCCGCTAACTTCACCCCGGCGAAGGCCGGGGCCCAATTGGGAAACGTTGTTAATGAGCGTTCCCCCCAGTTACTCCGACCTTTCCAATTGGGCCCCGGCCTTCGCCGGGGTGGTAAGTTAAGTGAGCGTGGGGATCACCCCGGCGCATGTTCCTTCACATACGCCTCGGGGTCCTTCTCGACGACCTTCACCCCGTTCAGATGATTCGCCTCGAACGCCGCGAACCGCACGCCAAGCTCGTGCCGCTCTTCCAGCGTCGCATGCTTGCGGAAGTCGGTGAGGCCCTGGCGCTCTTCCTCGGCGAGGTGATCGCTGTTCGCCTTGTTGCACTCGCCGACGGCCTCGAACCATGCGTCCGATCCGACCGGATGCTTGTCGACCGCTTCGCCCGTCTCGCGGATGTCGTTGTGATCCTCGATCGCGTCCTCGGTCTCTTCGGCGGCCGAGTCGGCGTCGTTGCCGCCGGTGCCGATCTTCATCAGCCGCGGGTAGAAGAAGCGTTCTTCTGCCTCGGCATGCGCGTCGAGCAGGTTCTTGAGGCGGGTCCACAGCGCCGACAGTGCCTCGGTGTCCTTGGCGTCGATCGAATCGATCTGCGCGAAGAGGGTACGCTGCTGCGCGTGTTCGTCGAGAATGAGTTGGGTAATGTCCATGCGCGTCTGAACCGCACAGCGCACGGGCGGTTCCTATTGCGATTCGGTCGCGCGGCGCTGCCGCGGGGCCGCTCTCTGTTCAGACCGCGACGGGGGCCTTGATGTGTGCCTGCGCGACGTAATCGTGGAGGACGAAATCCTCATACTCGTATGCGTCGATCGAGTCCGGCTTCCGGACGATCTCGAGGCGGGGGAGAGGTCCCGGCGAGCGCGTCAGTTGCAGTTGCGCCTGCTCCAGATGGTTCGAATAGAGGTGGCAATCGCCGCCAGTCCAGATGAACTCGCCGACCTCCAGCCTGCATTGCTGCGCGAGGATATGCGTGAGCAGTGCGTAGCTGGCGATGTTGAACGGCACGCCGAGGAAGATGTCGCCCGAGCGCTGGTAGAGCTGCAGCGAGAGCTTGCCGTTCGCGACGTGCGTCTGGAAGAGGCAGTGGCACGGCGCGAGCGCCATCGCGTGCAGGTCGCCCGGATTCCACGCGCTGACGATCTGGCGGCGCGAGGCGGGGTTGGTCTTGATCTGGTCGATCAGCTCGGCGATCTGGTCGATGTGGCGGCCGTCCGCTGCGACCCAGTCGCGCCATTGCTTGCCGTAGACCGGGCCGAGATCGCCGTTCTCGTCCGCCCACTCGTCCCAGATCGCGACTTTCCGGTCCTGCAACCAGCGCACGTTGGTGTCGCCTCGGAGGAACCACAAAAGCTCGACGATGATCGAGCGGAGGTGGAGCTTCTTGGTGGTGAGGACGGGGAAGCCTTGCGCGAGGTCGAAGCGCATCTGCGCGCCGAAGACGCTGAGCGTGCCGGTGCCGGTGCGGTCCATCGTCTCGACGCCGGTCGAGAGCACGCGGTCCATGAGGTCTAGATATTGGCGCATGCTGGGGGCGTAGCGGCGCGGGGGCGGGGGCTCAAGCGGATGTAGTTGCGCGTGCGGTGGCGCGTGCCGCGGGGCAGGCGGGTATGTGCCGCCGCTGCCCGAGCTTTCCCCACGTATCGCCGGCCTTGATGCGGCGCGAGCGCTGTTCGCTTGCTTGCGTGATGCCACGGTCGAGACGGTGGCGGTCGCGTATCTTGATCCGAATCGGAGGCTTCTCGGGATGCGGCATGTCGTCGGGGGGCGGGATCGGGTGGCGATCTCGATCCGCACGGTCGCGGTGGATGCGCTGGCGTTCGGGGCGGTGGGCGTCGTGATGGCGCACAACCATCCGAGCGGGGATGCGACGCCGAGTGGGCGCGATGTGGCGTTCACGCGGGCGCTGGCGGCGGGGTTGCGGACGTTGGAGGTGGTGTTGCTGGATCATCTCGTAATCGCGGGGGACGAGGTGACGAGCCTGCGGGCGATGGGGGTGGTGTAGTCTCTCCGCCGTCATCCTGACGGAAGTCAGGATCCAGAGTAACGGACGGTGCGGGTTTTGGCTCTGGATCCTGACTTTCGTCAGGATGACGGGACTAGGGAGGATGACGAGCGAATCAGAACAACGCCGCGCCGCTCACTTCAACCGACACGCCCGGATCGCTTCCGGAGCCGGCCGCGGGCCGGTTGCGCGGAACGTGGCCAGATATCCGCCCGCCGACGGCATGTCGTCCATGTCCACCTGCGTGTACCCTACCGCCGCGAACTCGCACTTCAGCAGCGCCGGTGGCGTGCCGTGGTTCTCAGTCCGGCGGTTCGCATCGACCACCACCACCAGCCCGTCCGGCTTCAACGACGGCCGCAACCGCCAGAGGAACTCGTAGGGCTGCTCGATCTCGTGATACATGTGCACCATCAGCACCCGGTCGAAGCTCGCCTCGGGCAGCTTGGGATCGTTCGCCTCGCCCAGCTTCACGCTGACGTTCGCCAGATCCTCGCGCGCGACGCGTTCCGCCAGTGTGTCGCGGACGCTCGCGACGATGTCCTCCGCCAGCACGCGGCCTTCCTTGCCGACGCGCGCGGCCATGCGGATCGTATAGTACCCTTCGCCCGCACCGATGTCCGCGACCGTCATGCCCTTGCGGATCTCGGCCTTGTTCATCACCTCGCCGGCTTCGTTCAGTCGGTCGCGGGCCTCTTCGTTCGACCAGCGCGACGATACGATCGACGCGACCGGACGGTCGGCGGCGGGGAACACCGGTTCCTTGGGCTCGCGCTTGATCAGCGGCTTGGTCCCGTCACACGCGGCCAGCAGGAACACCGGCGTCAGCATCAGGGCAAGGGCACCCTTGAGCTTCAATCGACGTCCTCCACTTCGACCGCCTCGCCCGTCACGCGCTGCGACAGCGCCGCCGCCATGAACATTTCGAGATCGCCGTCGAGCACGTCCGACGGGCTTGTGGAGACGACGCCGGTGCGAAGGTCCTTCACCATCTGGTACGGCTGGAGCACGTACGAACGGATCTGGTGACCCCAGCCGATATCGGTCTTGCCTGCATTTTCCGCGTTGGCAGCGGTCTCGCGGATCGCGAGTTCGCGCTCGTACAGACGCGCGCGGAGCTGGTTGTACGCCTCGGCCTTGTTCTTGTGTTGCGAACGCTGGTTCTGGCACTGCACGACGATCCCGGTCGGGATGTGCGTGATGCGCACCGCCGAATCGGTCGTGTTAATGTGCTGCCCGCCGGCGCCCGACGCGCGGTACGTGTCGATCCGCAGGTCGCTTTCGTTGTATTCGACCTCGATATTGTCGTCGACGACCGGGTACACCCAGACGCTGGCGAACGACGTATGCCGCCGCGCCGCCGAATCGTACGGACTGATCCGCACGAGCCGGTGCACGCCGCTCTCGGTCTTGGCATAGCCGTAGGCGTTCTCGCCCTTGAGCAGCAGCGTGGCGGACTTGATCCCCGCCTGCTCGCCCGAATGCTGGTCGATCAGCTCGACCTTCAGCCCGTGGCGCTCACCCCAGCGCGAATACATCCGGCTGAGCATGCCGGCCCAGTCCTGGCTCTCGGTCCCGCCAGCGCCCGCGTTCACCTCGATATAGGTGTCGTTGGCGTCGGCCTCGCCGGCCAGCAACGCCTTGATCTTGTCCCTGTCTGCACGCGCGGCGAGTTCGGCGAGCGCGGCGACGCCGTCCGCTTCCATCGCGGTATCGCCCTCGGCCTCGGCCATCTCGATCAACTCGGCGGTGTCGCTGAGTTCGCTCTGGATCGCACGCGTCGCGCTGATCGCCTCGTCGAGACGACGACGCTCGCGCATCACCTCCTGCGCGGCCTTGGGATCGGACCAGAGCGCCTGATCCTCGACGCGCGCGTTCAGCTCGTCGAGACGACGCAGCGCGCGGTCCCAGTCGAGGAAGCGGCGCAGCAGCGCCAGCGCGTCGTTGATGGTGTCTACGTGAGCCTGCGCTTCGGCGCGCATGATATTCTCCAAAAATTCCGTCTTCCCGGCGGAGGCCGGGATCGCCGCCCCGCGAACGGGTCGGGTCTCCGGCGGGCGCCGGGATGGCGTCTATATAAGCGCGCTAGTAGATTCCGCCTTGTCTTTGCAAGAAATCGCTGTCGCGTGGGGCTTCGGCCTTCTTCACCACGGTCGTGGTCGTCGCCGCAGCCGGGGGGGCGTCGGAACGTCGAGCGGCACGGCGCGGTTCGCTCTCGGGCTTGAACGCTTCCCAGATCACCGCGGGCTTCGGATCGTCGGTGTTCGGCCACGTGCCATAGACCGGGCGGCCACTCCCGCGATCGATCCGGACCATGCGAATACCCGGCGGCGCGCGGAACGGCAGCTTGGGCAGGCCTTCGTATGCCTTCACCGCGAACTGCTTGAAGATCGGCGCGGCCAGCGTTCCGCCCTGCGCGGCGCCGCCCAAATTCCGCGGCGTATCGAAGCCGATATACAGCCCGCCGACGAACTGCGGGGTGCCGCCGATGAACCACACGTCGGTCGGTCCATTGTTGGTGCCGGTCTTGCCGAACATCGGCCGATCGAGATCGCGCAGCGTCACCGCGGTGCCGCGCTGGACGACGCCCTCGGTGATGTGGACCATCTGGTACGCCGTCATCGCGTTCAGCACCTGGCGCTGGCGCGTGACCGGGCGGGGCATCGCCTTGCCGTCCCAGTCGGGCGCATTGCAGCGATCGCAGGGGCGCCAATTCTCCGGCCAGATCACCTTGCCGTGACGATCCTGGACGAAGTCGATCAGCGACGGCGGGCCGCCCTTGCCGTTGTTCGCGAGGATCGAATACGCGTTGACCATCCGTCCCACGGTCGTCTCGCCGGCGCCGAGCGCGAACGAGAGGTAGGGGGAGTAATCGCCGACGCCCATCTTCTTGATGGTAGCGACGACCTTGGGCATGCCGGTCTGCGCGGCGGTCCGCACCGTCATCAGGTTGCGCGACTGCTCGATACCCCAGCGCATCGTATGCGGCCCGGCGCCGCGCGAATTGCCGAAGTTGCGGAAGCATTTCTGCCCGAGCCGCGCGCCCTGATAGACGCAGAACGGCCCGTCGACGATGATCGAGGCAGGCGTCATGCCGTTGTCGAGCGCGGCGGAATAGACGATCGGCTTGATGGTGGAGCCCGGCTGGCGCATCGCCTGAGTCGCGCGGTTGAACGCCTGCAACCGGTCGTCGAAGCCGCCTTGCATCGCCAGCACGCGGCCCGAAGCCGGCTCCTCGACGACGAACGCACCCGAGACCTTCGGGATTGCCCGAAGCGCGAACTGGCCGCCTTCGGGCGCCACCGCGATGATGTCGCCGACCTCGATCGCGCCGAACGCGTTGCCGCCCTTGCCGCGGACCGCCATCTGCGCCGCATAGCGCGGCAATGTACCGGTCTTGCCGGTACGGAAGCCGAGGTTCCAGGCATTGCCGTCCTTGCCGGTGACGATCGCTGCAACCCAATCGCGGTAATCCAGCGCGATATTGCTGTTGAGCAACGGCTGGAGCCAGTTGTCGTCCTCGATCTCGACATGGCGAATGGGCCCGTTCCAGCCGCGTCCGCTGTCGAACCGGACCAGCCCGTCGCGCAACGCCTGCTGCGCCAGTTCCTGTAACCGGTTGTCGAACGATGTTCGCACCCACAGGCCGCCCGAATAGACGCTGTAGGGGCCATCCTTTGCGTTCTCGCCGAACTTCGCCATCAGCTGGCGGCGGACTTCCTCGACGAAATACCCGCCGACGCTCTCGAACTTCGGCGTCCGGCGCAGCACCGCGCCCAGCGGCTCCGCGTTCGCCTGATCGCGCTGCGCGGGTGTGATGAAGCCGTTGTCGACCATCCGGTTCAGCACGTAGTTGCGCCGGATCATCGCGCGCTCGGTATTGCGCACCGGATCGTAGTTCGACGGCCCCTTGGGCAGGATCGCAAGATACGCCATCTGCGCGAGATCGAGCTGGTCGAGCTCCTTGTCGAAATAGGCATGGCTCGCCGCCTCGACGCCGAACGCGTTACGCCCGAGCGCGATCTGGTTGAGGTACAGCTCCAGGATCTGCGGCTTGGTGAGCGTATCCTCGATCTTGTACGCCAGCACCGCCTCGCGCAGCTTCCGCGACGGCGAATAGGCGTTGCCGATCAACAGGTTCTTGGCGACCTGCTGCGTGATCGTCGATCCGCCCTTGGCGCGCTTGCCGGTGCCGAGCTTGGTCACATAGTCATACACCGCGCCGGCGAGGCCGGGATAATCGACGCCGTGATGCTCGAAGAACGATTTGTCCTCGGCGGCGAGGAATGCCTTCACCAGCAGCGGCGGATATTCGGCATAGCTCAGTTCGACGCGACGTTCGCGCGCGTAGCTGTGGATCGGCGCGCCATCGATTCCGCGCACGTTGGTCGGTAGCGGCGGCTCGTACGTGCGCAACGTATCGACCGACGGCAGGTCGCGCATGACCGCGAACCAGAACGCGAAGATCGCGACGACGCCGAGCACGCCAAGCGCCAGCGCCGCCTTGGTCCAACGGCTCGACCAGGCGCGCGCGAACCCGCCGCGTAGCCGGTCGCTGGTGCGGCCTGTCGCCGTCGTCGAGTTGGGGGAGGGATCGGACGCCATGATTACTGCCGCAGCGTCTAGCAGGTTAGCGCGCGCTTGCCAGCCTCCGGTGCGATGGCGGGCGGGCGCCCGCCTTTGCACATGATCTCACGGGATTTATGCGGCGGGTATCGTCTATCAGAGAAAGTGCACCTCCCCGGCGGAGGCCGGGGCCCAGTTGGAAAGGTCCTAGCAACGGCGCGCAACCGTCGTCAGCAACGTTTCCCAACTGGACCCCGGCCTTCGCCGGGGAGGTGGTTTTGGTGAGGTGGTGCGGCTTTCGGTTAGATTGATGGCAAAGAGCCCATCGACGTCTGCCCAACCCAACGATCCTCCCCCGCCAGGGGGAGGTGGCTGGCGCTTGCCAGACGGAGGGGGAGGTAAGGGATACCTCGGCTCCGTGTCCTCCCCCTCCGTCACCTTCGGTGCCACCTCCCCCTGGCGGGGGAGGGTCGCAAAGTTCTGGCGCTCACCCGCGAACGACATGCCCGCGCACTCACAAAGCCTGTCGCCAACCCCGCCACTGTGGCAGCAGGCCCCGATGACTCCGCCGCCACTGCCGATCCTCACCGTACTCCCCGCCCTCCTCGCAACCCTACGCGACCGATCCTCGGCCGTCCTCGTAGCCCCCCCCGGCGCCGGCAAGACCACCGCAGTCGCCCCGGCCCTCCTCACCGAACCCTGGTGCACCGGCGAGATCCTCCTCCTCTCCCCCCGTCGCCTCGCCGCCCGCGCCGCCGCCGAACGCATGGCCTCGACCGCCGGCGAGCCGGTCGGCCAGACCTTCGGCTACGCCACCCGCATGCACAGCAAGCGCTCCGCCGCCACCCGCGTCACGGTGATCACCGAAGGCATCTTCGTCGCCCGCATCCAGGCCGATCCCGAACTCGCCGGCGTCTCCGCGGTCCTGTTCGACGAAGTCCACGAACGCAGCCTTGACGGCGATTTCGGCCTTGCGCTGGCGCTCGACGTGCAAGCCGGCTTCCGCCCGGATCTGCGCATCGTTGCGATGTCCGCAACGCTCGACGGCGCAAGGTTCGCGGCATTGATGGACGACGCTTCCGTGATCGAAAGCGAAGGCCGCAGCTATCCCCTGACGCTCCGCCACATCGGCCGCCAGGCCGAGTTGCGGATCGAGGACTCCGTCGCCGCTGCCGTCCGCCGTGCGCTCGGCGAAGCGGAGGGCGGCGTGCTCGCCTTCCTCCCCGGCGTCGCGGAGATCGAACGGACCGCCGACCGCCTCGCCAATTTGCCCGACGACATCGTCCTCCACGAACTCCACGGCAGCCTCGATCCCGCAGCGCAGCGTGCCGCGATCCTCCCCGAACCCGACGGCCGGCGTAAGGTCGTGCTCGCCACCAGCATCGCCGAGACCAGCCTCACGCTCGACGGCATCCGCATCGTCGTCGACTCGGGGCTAGCGAGACGTCCCCGCTACGACCGCGCGGCGGGCATGACGCGGCTGGTGACCGAACGCGCGAGCCAGGCCGCCGTCACCCAACGCGCCGGCCGTGCCGCCCGCCTCGGGCCGGGTATCGCTTATCGGTTGTGGGAAGAAGCGGCGACCGCCGGCCTCCCGCGCTACGACCCGCCCGAAATTCTCGAAGCGGACCTGTCCGCGCTGGTGCTCGCGTGCGCGCTCTGGGGCGTCGGCGATCCGCGAGATCTGCGCTGGATCGACCCGCCGCCTGCCGCCGCGATCGACGAGGCGATGGCGCGGCTGACGACGCTCGAAGCAATCGAGGACGGTCGCCCGACGCCGCATGGCCGCGCGATCGCCAAACTGCCGATGCCACCGAGACTGGCGCACATGCTGCTGAGGGCAGGGGAGCGCGGCCTGGCGTCGGTGGCAGCCCAAATCGCAGTCCTGCTCGGCGAACGCGGCATAGGCGGCCAGGACGTCGACCTGGAACCCCGCCTCCGCCGCTGGAAAACCGAACGGGGTCCCAAGGCGCAAGCGGCACGCGCCATGGCCGAGAGGTGGGCGAAACTTGCCCCCCCTCCCGCAAGCGGGAGGGGGCTGGGGGGTGGGCTCGCGCCATCCCCGTCGCGCGACGTCGAGACCGGGCGCCCACCCCCCAACCCCCTCCCGCAAGCGGGCGGGGGAGCAGAAGTTTGCGTCGCGCTGGGCTTCCCCGACCGAGTCGCGCGCCGCCGCGATGCGTCGGGCGAAACCTGGGCCTCGGTCGGCGGCCGAGGGTTCAAGCTCGATCCGACGTCGCCGCTCGCCCGCTCCGAATGGCTCGCCGTCGCCGATACGCAAGGGTCCGCCGCCGGAGCGCGCATTCTCTCTGCGGTGGCGATCGATCAAGCCACCGTCGAAACCCTCTTCGCAGACCGCATCGAATCCCGCCGCACTGTGACGTTCGACCCCACAACCGGCGGCATCCAAACCCTCCGCGAACGCCGCCTCGGCGCGATCCGCCTGTCGAGCGGCCCGGACAGCGGTGCCGACCCCGACGCGATCCTCGCCGCGCTCATCGACGGCGTCCGCGAGCACGGCCTCGCGCTGCTCCCATGGAGCGACGGCGCCCAGGCGCTGCGCGACCGCGCTGCCTATGCCGGCATACCGCTCGACGACGCGACCCTGCTCGACCGTACCGACGAATGGCTCGCACCCTTGCTCGCCGGTAAGCGCCGACTCGACGCGATCGCCCCCGGCGCGCTCGCCGAAGGCTTGCGCAACCTGCTCGGCTGGGACGCGATGCAGACCATCAACCGGCTCGCCCCGCCCGATTTCACCAGCCCCGCCGGCAGCACCCACGCGATCGACTACGCCGCGGAAGGCGGCCCTCGCGTCGAGCTCCGTGTGCAGGCGCTGTTCGGGCTCGCAGTGCATCCGACGATCGGCGAGGCGCGCGTACCGCTGGTGCTCAGCCTCACATCCCCCGCCGGCCGCCCGATCCAGACGACGCGCGATCTCCCCGGTTTCTGGGCAGGCAGCTGGACCGCGGTGGCGAAGGAAATGCGCGGCCGCTACCCCAAGCATCCCTGGCCCGACGACCCCGCCGCGGCGTCCGCGACGCTCCGCACGAAAAAGGCGGATGCAAGGGCCGCCGGTTCGCGATAAGGGGGCATCTATGCCTACCGCCCGTATCTTCCAGCGCCCCAAGAACGCCATGCAGTCCGGCAAGCACCGGACCGACGCCTGGCAGCTCGAATTCGAACCCTCGGAGCCGAAACGCCCCGACCCGCTCACCGGCTGGGCCGGCAGCGGCGACACGCGCGATCAGGTGCGCCTGCTGTTCCCGACCGCCGAAGCGGCAATCGCGCACTGCGAGCGGGAAGGGTTCGGCTACACCGTCGTCCCCGCGCCGCAGAAGACGCTGAAGCTGCAGAGCTACGCGGACAACTTCAAGTAAGCCGACCGGCGTTTGACTTCCTTGTTCTCCCGCGAAGGCGGGAGCCCAGTCTGGATCCCCGCCTTCGCGGGGAAACAGGTTTTGGTTAGAGGATCGACCCCGCCAGGATCAGCAGCATCTTGGTATCGATCGCAACCCCCGCCGCCCGCTTCTCCGCCACGAACGCCGGCAAGTCCGCCAGCGCCACCCGGTGCACGGTGATGTTCTCGTCACCATCGCCGCCGCCATCGCCGACCTTGGTCAACCCGGTCGCGCGGACCAGCGTGAAGCATTCCGACGTCATTCCCGGTGACGAATAGAACACTCCCAGATCCTCGATCGCGTCCGCGCGGTAGCCGGTTTCCTCCTCCAACTCGCGCCCGGCCGCCACCGCAACGCTCTCGCCCGCGGTCTCGTCGCCGACCAGTCCCGCCGGCAATTCGAGGCACGCACGTCCCAGCGGCACGCGGAACTGCTCCACCAGGATCACGTCGCCCTCGTCGATCGCGACGATCACTGCCGCCGCGATCTGGCCCTGGCGCGCGGCGAATTCCCACGTGCCTTCGGTTTGCACGGTCAGGAATTTGCCGGCCCATACGGTCTTGCTCATAGTTCGATCAGCCTGTCGGGAAGTTCGTTGACCGGCGCACCGGTTCTCGGGAAATGTTCGGCCAGCACCGCGCCGATCTGCGCGACCGCGTCCGCCATGCCGTCGGCGGGACGATCGTCGCGCACGCCGGCCAGCACCGCAGCCATCGCTGCACCCCAGGTCTCGTTCGGCACGCGCGAGTGGATCGCGTCATCGGCGATGATCTCCGCCCGATGCTCGGCCAGCGACAGGTACAGCAGCACGCCGGTCGAACCCCTGGTGCGCTTCTCGGCCCCCGCACGAAACAGCAGCAGGGCCCTTCGCCGCACCCGCCTCGCCTTGGTCGCGCCAGGGGTCAGCGCCACCCGCGCCGGAGTCCAAGCCAGCACCAGCCTGACCGCGAGGAACACCAGAGTCACCAGCACCAGCGCGATCGCATACAGCGCGCCCTGCGGTGCGGACTGCGCCCACGGATCGACCAGCCGCGCGTAGATATGGTCGGCCGCGACCGGGTGAAACGCGAGCAGCGCCAGCGTCAGCAGCATCGCCAGCACCGCCCAGTGCAGCGACACGTCGTGATACGCATCCGACTGCCGCGCGACGATCGTGACGATCTCGCCGGTCGTCGCGGTCTCCGCCTGCGTCACCGCCGCGGTGACGCGGTCGTGATCGGTTTCGCTCAGCCGCATGTCACCAACTCCCCGATGCGCCGCCGCCGCCGCCGGATCCACCGCCCCCGCCACCGAAGCCACCGCCGCCCCAGCCACCGCCGCTATCGCCGCCGCCGCCGAAGCCACCGCCGCCGCCACCACGGGTCATCGCGTCGGCGATGCTCCACAGCACGATCGGCAAGGCACCGCTGCCTCCGCCGCGGCTCCCGCCATCGACATACTGCTTTCCACCCGCACGCCGCGAGATCATCGGAATGACGATCGCCGCCAGCACGATGCCGAAGAAGATCAGCCCGATCGGCACGCCGCCACCACCCGAATTCGAGCGACGATGCGTCTTGTCATACTCCGCCGCCGCCGCGGTCACCTTCGCGCGCGCCTCCGCATCGGGCAGCGCGAGCTGGTCCGCCACCGCATTCGTCCCCGCAACGATCCCGCCGGGGATATCCCCCGCCTTGAAGCGCGGCAGGATCTGCTGGTTGATCACCACGCTGGAGAACGCATCTGTCAGTACCGGCTCGAGGCCATAGCCGACCTCGATCCGCACCTTCCGGTCGTTCGGCGCCACTAGCAGGATCGCGCCGTTGTTTGCATCCTTCAGCCCGACGCCCCAGCTTCGGATCAGCGCATTGCCGTAATCCTCGATCGGATAGCCGTCGAGATCGGGCACGGTCGCGACGACCAGCTGGTTGCCGGTCGCCTTTTGCAGGTCGTCGAGTCGCTTGGTGAGCGCCGCTTCCTGATCGGGCGGGATCACGTTCGCCGCATCGACGACGAAGCCGGTGAACTTGGGAAGCGCCTGCGCACTAGCGGCGCCGCTTCCCAGCAGCACCGCGAACGCCAGCGTCAGGAGGTGGCGGAGCATAATGCCCCGATCAGCTCGCGTTGCCGAAGTTCACCGTCGGCGCGGTTTCGGCACCGGGCGTGGTCGCCGCGAACGGCACCATCGGCTTGGCACCGTAGAAGATCTTCGCGCCGACCGCGTCGGGGAAGGTACGGATCCTGGTGTTATAGTCCTGCACCGCGCCGTTGTAATCGCGCCGCGCAATCGTGATGCGGTTCTCGGTGCCCTCCAGCTGGCTCATCAGCGTGGTGTAGTTGCCCTGGCTCTTCAGCTCGGGATACGCCTCCTGCAAACGCTGCAGCGATACGCCGACGGCACCCTGGACGCGCTGATACTGCGCCATCTTCGCCGGATCGGACAGATCGGCGGCCGAGACCTGCACCGAGTTCGCGGCCGAGCGCGCCTGCGTCACCTCGACGAGAATATCCTTCTCCTGTGCGCCCGCCGCCTTCACCGTCGCCACCAGATTCGGGATCAGGTCGGCGCGACGCTGATAGTTGTTCTGGACGTCCGCCCAACGCGCCTTCGCGTTTTCCTCGGCGGTCGGCACGCTGTTGATCCCGCAGCCGGCCAGCGCCGATGCGAGCAGGATAGCGGCGGTACCGCGAACGATTGGGGTACGTGACATCGGAGCTCTCCTGAATACCTGTGTCACCCTCATAGGACAGTCGGCAGGGTTGGCGAAACCGAAATCGGTGGTTAGCCTTGGGCCTGCAACAGAGAGGGGCGTAGATGCTCAAAGAGTTCAAGGCGTTCATCATGCGCGGCAACGTGCTGGATCTCGCCATCGCGGTGATCATCGGTGCGGCGTTCGGCAAGATCGTCACGTCGCTCACCGACGACGTGTTGATGCCGGTGATCGGCAAGATCTTCGGCGGGCTCGATTTCTCGAGCTATTTCTGGCGGATGGGGGCGGTGCCGGCGAATTATGCGGGCTCGCTGAGCGATTACGCGGCGCTGAAGAAGGCCGGCGTGCCGTTGCTCGGGTACGGCGCGTTCGCGACGCAATTGGTCAATTTCGTGATCGTTGCAGGTATCATCTTCATGATCCTGCGGGTGGTGAACCGGACGGCGGCGCTGATCGAGCGCGAGACTGCGCGGTTGAAGCGCGAGGAAGAGGCGGTTGTCGTAGCTCCCGCGCCCGAACCGGTCGAGATCGCGCTGCTGCGTGAGATCCGTGACGAACTGAAGGCGCGCGGGTGACGTACTTGTCCCTCGCCCCTGCGGGGAGAGGGAGGGAGGAGCCGTAGGCGACGGAAGGGTGAGGGGCTTGAGGCTCGGGACGGGATCCCAACTCCCCCTCATCCGGCGCGCCGCGCCACCTTCTCCCCGAGGGGAGAAGGACAGGGTTACGCCGCTACCAGATCCTCGGCGTTGGCGTCCGCGAGGCTCGTGCCATCCAGGATTCGCGCAGTCTCGTCTCGGACCCGCATCATCGCATAGCGGATCGCGCAATCCGCCTCGCTCTTGCAGTCGAGGCACGGGCGGTACGCAGTCCGGCTCACGCACGGCACGAGCGCCAGCGGCCCTTCGATGATCCGGATGATCTCGCCGAGCGAAATCAGGTGGCTGGGCCGCGACAGGCGATACCCGCCCATCTTGCCGCGATGGCTGTGCAACAGGCCGGACTCGCGCAGGTCGGCGAGGATCAGCTCGAGGAATTTCCGCGGCACGTTCGCCTCGGCGGCGATGCGCGTCATCGGGATGGGCGGGCCACCGGCGGGGGCGCCGCCAAGGAAGATCATCGCGCGAAGCGCGTAGCGGGAGCGCTGCGTCAACATAATGCAGGTTGCTATGCACGCGCTTTGTGGCGAGCGGAAGGCGGATTGGCATGCCGCATGCTACGACACTGACGTTTCTCGATAAAAAAGCATCGGAGCCCGGGCTTTTCATCGCGTTGCGGCGCGCCTATATCGGGTATGCCGTCGGGGGAATCTTCTCTTGGCGGCTATGGCGATAAACCGTGGCGTGTCATAGACACAGCGGACCCGGGGGCAGTACCCGGCGACTCCACCACCGCCCTCTTCGCAAGAGGGGGACGATGACGGGGTCGAACTAGGATCGACGTGTGTTCAACGACGCTATGTTTCGCTCGGAATGGGACCACCGCAACGGCCCATACACAAGTGCCAACGATAACGAAGCACTCGCAATTGCCGCATAACTGACGGTCTAACGACCTAAGTTATACGGACGAAAGCGCGGTTCGGGCCACACCGGGCAACAGAAGTGGAAACCGGCGGTACGGGGAGCACCGAGCAACAGAAGCTCCCCACTCTCTGGATCATGCGGCCTCGATCACGCGGCCAGGCGTTCGACCAGCCGCAGTACCGGCGGACTGAAGCCGAGCGGCCCTACCAGACCATTCGCGACGACCAGTACGCCACCACCCCAATAAAAGGCCGGATGGATCCTCCCGTGCAGGCGCAGGTCGTAGATCATCCCCGCGATGACGAACACCGCCATCGACGCGAACACCGCCAGCGGTGCGAACTCGCCCAGCGACGGCAAGGGCAGGATTCGACCGAGCGCTGGCGACATGATCAGGATCGTCCCGCACAGCATCAGGCGCTTATGCCATGCTGCCTGCTTTCGCAGTACGATCGCCCACGCCGTCAGGATACCGAAGCCGACGATACCCAGCAGGTCGAGCACGAGAAAAACGCCCGGCGGGAAAAAGGGCGGTACCCGGTGTTGCTCGACCGCCGCGACCGTAGTGACGATACCGAGCACGACCATCGATACTGCGATAGCCGCGCCGAGCATGCCGAATTGGCGGTGTCGCGTGATCGAGCCACGGACGATCAGCGAGTTCTGCACGACGTAGAGGATGATCTACGTAGAGAACACGGCAGCGTGCAAATGGACTTGGGCCGGCAGTTCGAGAAACGTCCAGTGCATCCGCGCGGCGTTCAGCGTGAATCCGAAGATGACCGTAACCGCGATCGCTATCGCCATGCCAAGAAAGAAGCGGCGTTCGCTTGCGACGACGCTCCTTCGCGTCGGCCTCGCAATGTCTAGTGTTACCATCATGCCGCCCCCGCGAGTCGATGCTCAGGCCGGGGAGGATGATCCTAATAGAGCCGAGCGGCAACGTTTATAATGTGCAAGAGCTTACCGAGAATAGTCGGTATCAGATCGAAGGTTAGTGTTCCCAACCGTCCCCGTTCAGAGCTGGAGAAGCCTGCTCAGTTGTGCGCCCGTATAGGGTTTCTGTACGAACCGCGCCGCCTTGGGCAGTGCGTCGGTCGTACCATTGTCCGCGCCCGAGGTGACGAGGATCGCGATATCCGGGCGTTGTGCATGCACCAATTTGGCCAGGTCGATGCCGTTTAGTATCCCCCGGCATGCGGACGTCCGTGAACAGCGCGGAGATATCGGGACGCTCCTGGAGCTTCACCAAGGCGTCGGCCGCATTGCTGGCTTCGACGACTTCGTAGCCGGCATCCTCCAGCGCGAGGTTGGAATGGACCCGAACCAGGGCATCGTCGTCGACGACGAGTATCACGGACTTGGAGATAGCGACCATGGCGGTTCGAACATCCGGCGTGCAGCTCCGTTCCGATATTAATCTTCTTCCTTAACAGAACGGGGCGAAGCGAGCCGTTCATGAAAAAGGGGCCCGGTTTCCCGAGCCCCTCCTTCGATTGCCGTATGCAGCAAAGACTTAGTCGCGATCGCCCGTCAGGAACGCCGGCGCGAACTCGGGGGCCTTGTCGCCATCCGAACGTGCAGCACGCTCGCCGCCGCCATTGCCGCCGCCGTCACGACGCGGGCCGCGGCCACCGCCGTTGCCGCCTGCGTCACGGCCACCGTCGCCGTCGCGACGCGGGCCACGCGAGCCGCGATCACCGCCGCCGCCTTCGCCGCGCGGACCACGGCCACCGCCGCCGCCATCACGACCCCCGCCGTTGCCGGCATCACGACCGCCATCGCCGTCACGACGCGGACCGCGCGGACCACGATCGCCACCCTCACGGGGCTCACGAGCAGGACGCGTGTCCTCCAGCTCTTCGCCGGTCGTCTGGTCGACGACGCGCATCGACAGGCGAACCTTGCCGCGCGGATCGATCTCGAGAACCTTGACCTTGACCTCCTGGCCTTCGGTCAGGGCGTCCGACACCTTCTCGACGCGCTCGTTCTTGATTTCGGACACGTGGACGAGACCGTCCTTGCCACCCATGAAGTTCACGAACGCCCCGAAATCGACCAGGTTGACGACCTTGCCGTCATAGACCTTGCCGACTTCGGCTTCCTCGACGAGGCCCTTGATCCACTTGATCGCGGCTTCGATCTGCGCGGGGTCGGACGACGACACCTTGATCACGCCCTCGTCGTCGATGTCGACCTTGGCGCCGGTCTGCGCGACGATCTCGCGGATCACCTTGCCGCCGGTGCCGATGACTTCACGGATCTTCGACTTGTCGATCTGGAAGCTCTCGATGCGCGGTGCGTGGGCGCTGAGTTCTTCACGGGTGTGGTCGAGTGCCTTGGCCATCTCGCCCAGGATGTGCGCGCGGCCTTCCTTGGCCTGCGCCAGCGCCTTGCCCATGATCTCCTCGGTGATGCCGGCGATCTTGATGTCCATCTGCATCGTGGTGATGCCCTCGGACGTGCCAGCCACCTTGAAGTCCATGTCGCCGAGGTGATCCTCGTCGCCGAGGATGTCGCTGAGAACCGCGAAGTTCTTGCCCTCGAGGATCAGACCCATCGCGATGCCCGACACCGGACGCTTCAGCGGAACGCCCGCATCCATCATGCTCAGCGAACCACCGCAGACCGTCGCCATCGACGACGAGCCGTTGCTCTCCGTGATGTCCGACAGAACGCGGATCGTGTACGGGAACTCTTCCTTGGTTGGCAGCACCGGGTGGAGCGCGCGCCATGCGAGCTTGCCGTGACCGACTTCGCGACGACCCGGCGCACCGAAGCGACCGACTTCACCGACCGAGTATGGCGGGAAGTTGTAGTGCAGCATGAAGTTTTCGTACGAAAGCCCGTTCAGGCCGTCGATCATCTGCTCCGCATCGCGCGTGCCGAGCGTGGTGGTGCAGATCGACTGCGTCTCGCCGCGCGTGAACAGCGCAGAGCCGTGCGTACGCGGGAGGAAGTGGACCATCGCCTCGATCGGACGGATCTGCGTGGTGGTGCGGCCGTCGATGCGCGTGCCGTCCTTGAGGATGGCGCCGCGGACGATCTCCGCCTCCAGCTTCTTCATCAGTTTGCCAGCAGCCATCTGGTCCTGCGGCGACGCGTCGGCGAATGCCGTCTTGCCCTTCGCACGAGCAGCGTTGAGCAGGTCCGAACGCTTGGACTTGTCGGTCACCTTGTAGGCAGCCGCGATGTCTTTGCCGATCAGCTTCTTTAGCTTGTCCTTGGCGGTCGAGAGATCAGCCTGCTCGGCCATTTCCCACGGATCCTTGGCAGCCATCTCAGCGAGATCGATGATCAGGTTCGCGGCTTCGCGGCAGGCCTTGTGGGCGAACTGCACGGCGCCGAGCATGATCTCTTCCGAAAGCTCCTTGGCTTCCGATTCGACCATCATCACGGCCTGGCCGGTGGCGGCGACGACGAGGTCGAGATCGCCAGCCTTGGCTTCCTCGAGCGTCGGGTTGAGGATGTACGCGCCATCGACGTAACCGACGCGCGCTGCGCCGATCGGGCCCATGAACGGCACGCCCGAGATCGTCAGTGCTGCGGAGGCCGCGACCATCGCGAGGACGTCCGGCTCGTTCTCGCCGTCATACGACAGAACCTGGCAGATCACGTTGATCTCGTTGTAGAAACCCTCGGGGAAGAGGGGGCGGATCGGGCGATCGATGAGACGGCTGGTGAGCGTCTCCTTCTCGGTCGCGCCGCGCTCACGCTTGAAGAAGCCGCCGGGGATGCGGCCGCTTGCGGAGAACTTTTCCTGGTAATGGACGGTGAGCGGGAAGAAATCCTGCCCTTCCTTGACGGTCCGTGCAGCCGTCACGGCGCACAGAACGACGGTCTCGCCGAGGGTGGCGAGAACTGCGCCGTTGGCCTGGCGCGCAACGCGGCCGGTCTCGAGCGTCAGCGTCTTGCCGCCCCACTGGGCGCTTACGGTCTTGGTATCGAACATTCTTTTTCCTTCACTCCAAACGCCAGATGCGTTTGGGGCCTATGTGCGGGCTAAGCCGGCCCGCGGCGGTGTGGAGCGAGTTGTCGCTCCTTGCCAGTGCACCGAATTGTGTCCTGGCGTTTGCCTCCGCGCGGAATGCGCGGAATCAAAACCCTATATACGAAAACGGCCCCCCGAAGGGAGCCGTTCGTTTTACTTGCGGAGACCGAGCTTCGCGATCAGATCCAGGTAGCGCTGGCCGTCCTTGTGACGGAGATAATCCAGCAGCGTCCGGCGCTTGTTGACCATCATGAGAAGGCCACGACGCGAGTGGTTGTCCTTCTTGTGGGCCTTGAAGTGCTCGGTCAGGTTCTTGATGCGCTCGGTCAGGATCGAGACCTGGACTTCCGGCGAACCGGTGTCACCCTCGGCGCGCGAATGCTCCTTGACGAGCTCGGTCTTGCGTTCAGCGGTAATCGTCATGAATTCATGTCCTCGACATCACATATTGAAACCGCGAACGACCCGGACGTCTCCGTCCTCGACCTCGACCAGCGCGACCGGGACAGCGTCCAGTTCGGCGAAGTATTGGCCATCGTCTGCGGCGATCCCGGCCAAGATACGCCCCTGTCGGAGCGCCCCTGCCTGGTCGGGGGTGAGGGAGAGAGCCGGGATGTCGTCCAGCGCCACCCTCAAGGGCAGAAGTACATCTTCAAGCGCGTTGCCTCTAGCGAGTTCGTCCAGTTTGTCCAGCGATATCGCGGAGGAGAGGTCGAACGGACCGGCCTTGGTGCGGCGCAGCATGGTGACGTGGCCGACGGTGCCGAGGGCGAGCGCGATGTCGCGCGCAAGGGAGCGGATATAGGTTCCCTTAGAGACATGCGCTGTAAGCGTGACCTCGTCGAGGGGGGCGTGGGGCAGGGGTGCTTCCTCCAATTCCTCCCCGGCACGGGGAGGGGGACCGCCGTCCGCTTGGACGGTGGTGGAGGGGGGCTCGCCAAACCCGTTACGCTCGCGGAGATCCCCCTCCACCAGCTGCGCTGGTCCCCCTCCCCGTACCGGGGAGGATAGCGAATAAATCGTCACATCCCGGCTCGCGAGCACCACCTCATGCCCGGCCCGTGCGAGATTGTAAGCCCGCTCCCCATCAACCTTCAGCGCGGAGTACGCGGGCGGCACCTGAGAAATCTTCCCGGTGAACTGCGCGAGCACCGCCTCGACAGCCGCCATCGTCGGCCGCACGTCAGAGGTAGCCACCGGCACCCCCTCCGCATCGAGCGTATCCGTCTGAACCCCGAACATCACCGTAAAATCATAGATCTTGTCGCTATCGAGCATCCGCCCAGCCAGCTTGGTCGCCTCCCCGACGGCAATAGGGAGCACGCCCGTCGCGAGCGGATCGAGCGTCCCCCCATGGCCAACCTTGAACTTCCCATACCCGCCGCTCCGCAAGGCACGCTTCACCGCCGAAACGCCCTGCGTCGACCCAAGCCCCAGCGGCTTGTCGAGAATGATCCAGCCATGCATGCGCGTCAGTCCTAGAATATTGGTGTCCCCCCGTTCGTCCTGAGCGAAGTCGAAGGACATGGGGTAAAGGTGCTTCGACTTCGCTCAGCACGAACGGGGAGGGGAGCAAGGTTCAGCCCAAAGCCTCACAAAAATGCCGCCGACACAGCGCGACATACCGGTCGTTCCCGCCAATCTCCGTCTGCCGCCCCTCGGCAATAGCCCGCCCGTCGCCATCGACCCGCAGGTTCATCGTAGCCTTGCGCCCACACCCGCAAACCGACTTGATCTCCACCAGCGAGTCCGCCAGCGCCAGCAACCGCGCCGACCCCGGAAACAGCGCCCCCTGGAAATCGGTCCGCAACCCGTACGCCAGCACCGGTATCCCGACCACGTCGCAGATATGCGCAAGCTGGTCGACCTGCGCCGATGTCAGGAACTGCGCCTCATCCACCAGCACGCACGAAATCGCGTTCTCACCGTGCTGCCGAACCACACAAGCCCCGATATCCGTCCCCGCATCGAACGCGATCGCCGGCGCCTCCAGCCCAATCCGCGACGTGATCGTCCCCGCCGCGAACCGATCGTCGATCGCCGCCGTGAACAGCATCGTCCGCATCCCCCGCTCACGATAGTTGAAGTCCGCCTGCAACAGGTTCGTCGACTTCCCCGCGTTCATCGAGGCGTAGTAGAAATACAGCTTGGCCATTGGGGGCAAAGAGCGGGAAGGCAGGGGGATGTCCAGAGGCGTCGCAGGCTACGGCTCGAAATCTCAAACCAGAAACCTGCTCCGTCCGACCGTCATTCCACCAGCCGTTCGTCCTGAGTAGCTGCTGAGCTTGTCGAAGCGGCGTATCGAAGGACAGGTCGGCGCGGGCAACCTGTGCTTCGATACGAGCCCTCGATACGCTTCTGCGAAGCTACTCGGTCTCTACTCAGCACGAACGGAGGGGGAGGGGCACGAAAAGCTGAGGGGACAGGCAACGGGGTTCGGCGATGGAGCAATCGCGCACCCCGCCGTAACTCCTGACTGACTACAAACGCGACGCTAGCAGCCCGCCAAGGTCAATCTTCGGTCAGATCCCGCGCGACATGCGGATCACGCAACAACTGGTCGATGTGCGTGCCCTCGTCGAAGCTCTCGTCCGCGAGGAACTTCAACTTCGCCGCATACCGCATCTGCACCCGGTTCGCGACCTCGCGCTGCAGGTAGGCGGTGTTGGTGCGCAGCGCCTTCAGCACCTTTTCCTCGTCCTTGCCGAGTAGCGGCTTCACGAAGACGGTGGCGTGGCGGAGATCGGGGGACATGCGGACTTCGGTGATCGTTACGAGGTGCTTTTCGAGCACCGGATCGTGGACGTCGCCGCGCGCGAGGATGTCCGATAGCGCGTGGCGCGCCTGTTCGCCGACTCGCAGCGAGCGGACGGCCTTTGCTTCTGGGGTATCGGTCTTCATTCTTCTAACTCCCCTCCCGCCTGCGGGAGGGGCCGGGGGTGGGCGCCCGGCCTCAGCGTATCGTGCCGTGGATGGCGGGTGCCCACCCCCCAGCCCCCTCCCGCGAGCGGGAGGGGGAGCAGTAAGTTACAAAGTGCGTTCGCGCATCTCGACTTCGAACGTCTCGAGGACGTCGCCGGCCTTGATGTCGACGAAGTTCGACGTGAACGTCACGCCGCACTCCAGTCCCGCACGGACCTCGGCGACATCATCCTTGAAGCGACGCAGCGATGCGATTTCGCCCTGGTAGATGATGACGTCGTTGCGCGTGATGCGCGCCTTGAGCGCCTTGCGGATGTTGCCCTCGGTGACGAGCAGACCCGCCGCCTTGCCATGCTTGCCCGCCGAGAAGACCTCGCGGATATCGGCACGACCGACGACCGTCTCGAACGCTTCCGGCCCAAGCTCGCCAGCCATTCCCGCCCGGATCTCGTCGATCAGGTCGTAGATCACGTCGTAGTACTTGAACGCGACCTTCTGGCGCTCGGCGATTTCACGCGCCTTGGCGTTCGGACGGACGTTGAAGCCGATAATCGGTGCCCCCGAAGCGGCCGCCAGGGTGACGTCCGACTCGGTGATGCCACCGACGCCCGAGCTCAGCACGCGCGCCTTGATCAGGTCGGTGGAGATCTTGTTGATCGCCCCGACGATCGCTTCGACCGTGCCTTGCGTATCCGCTTTCACGACTAGCGGATATTCGATCGCCTGCTTTTCCTTCAGCGCCGAGAACATGCTCTCGAGGCTGGCAGGAACCGATGCGGTCCGCTTGTCGGTCTTCACGCTGCGACGATATTCCGCGACTTCGCGGGCGCGTGCCTCGTTCTCGACCACCTGGAACGGATCACCCGCCGCCGGGACACCCGACAGGCCGAGGACCTCGACCGGCATCGCCGGACCGGCTTCCTTGATCTGCTTGCCCTTGTCGTCGACCAGCGCGCGGACCTTGCCGCTCTCGCCACCGACCACGAAGATGTCGCCGACCCGCAGCGTACCGCGGTTGACGAGGATCGTCGCGACGGGCCCGCGACCCTTGTCGAGCTTGGCCTCGATCACCGTACCCTCGGCCGCGCGATCCGGATTGGCGCGTAGTTCGAGCAGTTCGGCCTGGAGCTGGATCTTCTCGATCAACGCATCGAGACCGATCTTCTTGGTCGCGGAGACTTCGACGTCCTGGACGTCGCCGCCCATGTCCTCGACCACGATCTCCTCGCTCAGCAGGCGCTCGCGCACCTTCTGGGCATTGGCGCCTTCCTTGTCGATCTTGTTGATCGCGACGATCATCGGCACGCCCGCCGCCTTGGTGTGGGCGATCGCCTCCACCGTCTGCGGCATTAGGCCGTCGTCCGCCGCCACCACCAGAATGACGATGTCGGTGACGTCCGCACCACGCGCACGCATCTGCGTGAACGCCTCATGGCCCGGGGTGTCGAGGAAAGTGATCTTCGACTTGTCCTTCAGCGTGACCTGGTACGCGCCGATATGCTGGGTGATGCCACCCGCTTCGCCGCGCACCACGTCGGTGCCGCGCAGGGCATCGAGCAGCGACGTCTTGCCGTGATCGACATGACCCATGATCGTGACGACCGGGGCACGCGGCTTGAGCGTCTCCTCGGCATCGTCGATCGTGTCGTTGGCCAGATCCTGGTCGACATCGCTGACGCGAGTCAGGTTGTGGCCGAACTCGGTGACGAGCAACTCGGCGGTATCCTGGTCGATCGTCTGCGTCATCGTGACGGGCATGCCCATCTTGAACAGCGCCTTGACGAGGTCGGCACCCTTCTCGGCCATGCGGTTGGCGAGTTCCTGCACCGTGATCGCCTCGGGGACGACGACGTCGCGGATCTGCTTGGCCTGCGCCTCGCGCGGACCACCGGTGCCACGACGCTCCTTCTCACGCGCACGCTTGAGCGCGGCGAGCGAGCGAGCGCGTGCACCATCACCATCGCCGAGCGCGCGGTTGACGGTGAGCTTGCCCGAGGTGCGACGATCGTCGCCCTTGCGGTCACGCTGCTGCGGGCGCGCCGGGACGGCGTCGCGACGGACGCCACCGGCCGGAGCATTCGCACCGGTCGCACCAGGGCGAGCGGCGGTCGTGCCGGCGTTGCCGGTCGTGGTCGGCGCTGCGGCAGCGGGTGCTGCGACAGGCTTTGGCGGCGGCGGAGGACGCTCTGGACGTGCGACCGGCGAGAACCGGCGCGGTGCCGGGAATGCCGGATCGCGGGTCAGTTCGATGATGGGCGGCGGTGCCGGCGGTGCGACGGGGGCCGGCGCAGGCTTGGGAGCCGGCGCAGGAGCCGCCGCGACCGGAGCGGGCGCAGGCTTCGGTGCAGCAACCGGTGCCGGGGCAGGCGCCGCAGCAACGGGAGCTTCGACCGGAGCTGGCGCAGGCGCTGGCGTCGGTGCCGCAACCGGAGCGGGAGCCGCTTCGACCACAGGGGCGGGCGCGGGCGCCTCGACTGGCTTCGGCGCGGGCGCCTTGGCTTCAGCCTCGGCCCGTGCACGCTCGGCGGCGCGGTTACGCTCATCCTCGATCGCCTTGGCGCGCTCGGCCTCCTGGCGACGACGCCCTTCTTCCAGCGTGTTCATGCGCTGCTCTTCGGCCTCGCGGAGCAGCTTGGCCTGGCGCTCCTGCGGCGACAGATTGCTCTGTTGCTGACGCACGGGGGCGGGCGCAGGCTGCGGTGCGCGCGCCTGTGGTGCCGGAGCGGCGGGCGCCGCGGCCGGGGCGGGCGCGGCAACCGGGGCGTCCGCGACCTGCACGTCGGGCTCGCCCGGACGGCGCAGGACGCGCGCACGCTTGGTTTCCACGATCACCGTATTCGATCGGCCGTGGCTGAAGCTCTGCTTCACCTGGCCGGTCTCGACCGTGCGCTTCACACCCAAAGGTGCGCGCATGCCAAGTTTCGGCTTCTCGTTGTCCGTGTCGCTCACTCAAATTCCTCAGTCATGTCCACGGCCGGGCGTGTTCCGGTCGATCCGGACGCCTGTTGTATCGGTGGCGCCCCATTTTGTGGTGACGCCGATGCGCCCTGCGAGGCCGTTTCGCAAGACACGGAAGAAGGTTCGGGGCCGATAAAATGCAGCCAACGGTCGAGCGCTTCGCTCACCCGCTTTGCTGCAGCGCGGTCGGTCAGGCCAATGTGTACCACATTTTCCCGCCCCAGCGCCAATGCCAATATGGTGCGCGACACAGGGAGTGCCAACCCCCGCAAACCCGAGCCTTCTTCATCGTTGCCGATGCGCCAGGCCTGGTCGAGCTTTCGGTTGCCATCCTCGGCAGCATCGGACGCATGATAGAGCGTCTTCAGCTTCCCCTGCCGCGCGTTCTGCTCGATCCGGTCGGAGCCGATCAACACCGTCCCCGACCGCGACTCGAGCCCCAGCCGGTCGAGCGCATTACGCTCCAGCGCGGCTTCGATCTTGGCGGGAAGCTCGGGATCGATGGTGAACTCGCCGGTCTTGAACGCGCGGGAAAGAGCGCCCTTGAGCTTGCCCTTCTTGATCGCAGCTTCGAGCTCGATTCGAGTTACCCCGATCCAAGCACCGCGGCCGGGAGCCTTGGCGCGCACATCGGGAAGGATTTGGCCATCGGGCGACAACGCGAGTCGCACCAGATGCGGCCTGACGTCGCGCTCTCCCGAAAGAATGCACTTGCGGATGGGCATATCGTCATCCCCCTCCCGTATGCGGGAGGGGCCAGGGGTGGGCTCGCGCTCACCTCCATTGCCGCCCTTAGCTTTAGCCTTGGAAGCGTGAGACTTGGCCGAAGCGTCGCCTTTACCGGAAGCCGGGCGCCCACCCCTCGGTCCCCTCCCGCTTGCGGGAGGGGAGGAAGGTAGGGTGTCGGTAGCGCCTAGCGCCTCATCGGGAGGGTTCCGCATGTGCGTCCTCCTGCGCCGGAGTCGTCTTCGGAGCATCGCGGTCGACCAGTAACTGCCCGCCCGCGCCGTAATTCTCGGTCGAGACCTCTTCGATCACGATCTGCACCGCAGCCGGGTTCTTTCCCAGCCGCTGCACGAGCGACTGGGTGACGTCGGCGACGATGCCGGACTTCTGGTCCTTGGTGGCGGACCCCGAGATGCGGATGCTGACGAAGGGCATCAGGCCTTGTCGCCCTCGCTCTTCGAGTCGGTCTTGTCCGCAGCGTCCTCGACCGAAGCGTCGTCCGCCGAAGCGTCCTCAGCCACGGCTTTGTCGGCCGTCGTCTCTTCAGCCGCAGCGTCCTCGACCACAGCGTCGTCAGCCGAAGGCTCTTCCACCGGAGTCTCGTCCGCCACGTCAGCTTCAACGTCGTCAGCCGAAGCCTCGGGAGCCTCGTCCTCGAACCAGTGCGCACGCGCGGCCATGATGATCTCGTTGCCCTGCTCGTCGCTGAGGCCGTACTCCGCGAGGATCCCGCCCTTAGGCTCAGGCCGCTTCGGTGCATCCTCGTTGCGACGGCGTGGTTCGACGCGCTTCTTCTCGACCAGTTCGTCGGTCGCGAGATCGGCGAGATCGTCGAGCGTCTTGATGCCCGCCTTGCCGAGCGTCACCAGCATCGCCTCGTTCAGATACGGCATACCGGCAAGCGCATCGTCGACGCCGAGCGCGGTGCGCTCCTCGCGGCTGGCGGCGTCGCGACGCTCCAAAGCCTCGGTCGCGCGGTTCTGCAACTCGCCCGCGAGGTCCTCGTCGAAGCCCTCGATGCCGGCGATCTCCTCGACCTCGACATAGGCGACCTCTTCGAGGTTGGTGAACCCTTCGGCGACCAGCAGCTGTGCGAGCGTCTCGTCGACGTCCAATTCCTTCTCGAACATCGCCGAACGCTCGACGAAGTCCTTCTGGCGCTTCTCGGAGGCATCGGCTTCGGTGAGGATATCGATCGCCTTGCCGGTCAGCTGCGACGCAAGCCGCACGTTCTGGCCACGACGACCGATCGCGAGGCTGAGCTGGTCATCGGGAACGACCACCTCGATGCGCTCTTCTTCCTCGTCGATCACGACGCGCGACACGGAGGCCGGCTGCAACGCGTTGACGACGAAGGTCGCGATGTCGGGCGACCAGGGGATGATGTCGATCTTCTCGCCCTGCATTTCCTGCACGACGGCCTGGACGCGGCTACCCTTCATGCCGACGCACGCGCCGACCGGATCGATGCTCGAATCATGCGAGATGACGCCGATCTTCGCGCGCGAACCGGGATCGCGCGCCGCGGCCTTGATCTCGATGATGCCGTCGTAGATCTCGGGCACTTCCTGCGCGAACAGCTTCTTCATGAAGTCGGGATGCGCGCGCGACAAAAAAATCTGCGGCCCGCGGTTCTCGCGGCGGACGTTGAGGATCAGCGAGCGGATGCGGTCGTTGACGCGCACCACTTCGCGCGGGATCTGCGCGTCGCGGCGGATGACGCCTTCTGCGCGGCCCAAATCGACGACGACATGGCCGAACTCGACGCGCTTGACGACGCCGGTGATGATCTCGCCTGCGCGGTCCTTATACTCTTCGAACTGGCGCTCGCGCTCGGCGTCGCGGACCTTCTGGAAGATGACCTGCTTGGCAGCCTGTGCGGCGATGCGACCGAATTCGATCGGGGGCAGCGGGTCGACGATGAAGTCGCCCAGCGCCGCGTCCTTCTGGAGCTTCTGCGCGCCCTTGACGTCGACCTGCTTGAAATAGTCGTCGACCGCCTCGACCACTTCGACGACCCGCCACAGGCGCAGATCGCCGGTGTTCGGATCGAGCTTTGCGCGGATGTCGTTCTCGGCGCCGTAGCGCGAGCGGGCGGCGCGCTGGATCGCGTCCTCCATCGCCTCGATCACGATCGCCTTGTCGATCATCTTCTCCGACGCGACCGAATTCGCGATCGCGATCAGTTCCGCGCGGTTTGCGGTGACTGCCGTGGCCATCAATGCTGTCCTTCTTCGGTGTCGGCCTCGTGAGCGTCGGGCTCATCGGTGGGCGTATCTTGATAGAAAACCTCGTCCGCGCCTTCGGTCGAAAGCGGCGCGGTCGCGGCGATGAGTCGGTCGGTCATGACGAGCTTGGCGTCGGCGACCTGCGAAAAGTCGATCGTCATGATCTTGTGCTTGTTGACGTCGACGGTGATCTTCGTCCCCTCGACGCCCATCAGGTTGCCCGAGATCTGCTTGCGGTCCTCGAACGGCTCGACGAGGCGGATGCGCGCCTCCTGGCCTTCCCAGTCTGCGAAGTCCTGCAGCCGGGTCAGCGGACGATCGATACCGGGGCTCGACACTTCGAGACGATACGCGTCCTCGCCGACCGGGTCCTTGCCCTCGGCTTCGAGCGCATCGAACTTGTCCGAGATGCGGCGCGACAGCTCGGCGCAATCGTCGATCAGCAACTGGCGGGTGTCGGGGCGCTCGGCCATCACCTGCAACGTCGGATCGGACTTGCCGCCCTGCATGCGCACGCGCACGAGGCTGAGGCCGAGCGCCTTTGCCTCGGGTTCGATCAGGTCGGTCAGCAGGGCGATATTCGCCATCGAAATTCCAAACAGGGCCAAAGCACAGGTCATTGCCGCCGCGGAGCAAGCCCCGCAGCCTCTTCATCTGGCGATGTAGAGAAGTGGTGCCTCTATACGCGGGGTGGCGCTGGTCCGCAAGCGGGCGCAACCTTCATCGGTAACGCCGCGTTGGCGGAGAGATTTCCGGGAGAAGATCATGATTCTTAAGACGCTGTTCGCCACCAGTCTGCTGTCCGCCACGCTGCTCGCCTCGACCGCCTGTTCCGCACAGCCGGCGCCGGGGGGCAAGCCGTTCAAGGAGACGGTCGTCGCCGATTTCGATTCGCCCTGGGCGATGACGTTCCTGCCCGACAAGCGCATGCTGGTGACCGAAAAGAAGGGGCAGATGCTGCTCGTCTCCACCGACGGCAAGACGCGGCAGACGGTCGCGACGATCACGGTCGATTCGGCAGGGCAGGGCGGGCTGATGGACGTCGTCCTCGCCCCCGATTTCGCGACCAGCCAGCGCGTGTATTTCAGCTATTCGACCGCCGGCGAGGGCGGCAAGGGCGTCGTCCTCGCGCGCGGTCGCCTGCGTGCGAACGGTGGCGGCGGCGAGCGTCTCGGCGAGATCGAGACGATCTTCAGCGCGCGGCCCTTCGTCGAGGGCAACGGCCATTATTCCGGCCGCATCGCGTTCTCGCCCGACGGCAAATACCTGTTCTTCACTAATGGCGAACGCCAGAAATTCACCCCTGCGCAAGACCCGAAGATGACGCTGGGGAAAGTGTTGCGCCTGACGCTCGACGGCAAACCGCGCTCCCGGCAATCCGCTGGTTTCGAAGGGCTTCGCACCCGAGATCTGGAGCTATGGCCACCGCAACCTGCTCGGGATCGCGTTCGACGCGCAGGGCAATCTCTGGGAGCAGGAGATGGGCCCCAAGGGCGGCGACGAGGTCAATCTCATCAAGCCCGGCCTCAATTACGGCTGGCCCAACGCGTCGAACGGCAGCCACTATGACGGCCGCGACATCCCCGATCACAAGCCCGGCGATGGCTATGAACCGCCCAAGGTATCGTGGAACCCGGTAATTTCGCCCGGTGGCCTGATGATCTATTCTGGCAGCATGTTCCCGCAGTGGAAGGGCGACGCGTTCATCGGCGGGTTATCGTCGAAGGCACTGGTCCGCGTCGACCTGAACGGCACCAACGCGGCAAAAGGCGACCAATGGGACATGGGGGCAAGAATCCGCGAAGTCGACCAAGGCCCCGACGGCGCGATCTGGCTGCTGGAAGACGGCGGCGACTCGCAAGGCCGCCTGATCAAACTGACCGCGAAGTAAACTAAATTCCCCTCCCGCTTGCGGGAGGGGTTAGGGGAGGGCGCGACGTACGTACTGGCGACCGGTCTGTGAGGCACGCCCCTCCCCCGACCCCTCCCGCAAAGCGGAAGGGGAGCAGAAGCGCGCTAGTCGCGCACGATCAGGTAATTCATCCGCGCGGCGGCGATCGGCTTGTCCCGCTCGTCCTGCCACGCCGTCGCCTCGACATTGGCCACCCGCGTCCCCAACCGAGTCACAACCCCCGCCGCCCGCGTAGGCTTGTCGCGGCCACCGCGCATGAAGTCGACCGTGACGTTCACCGGCTTGATCCGCCCGCCACCCTCAGCCTCCAGCGCATGCTGCAAAGCCGCAATCGCCGCCATCTCCAGCAACCCCGAGATCGCACCCCCATGCAAAAACCCCGGCCGCCCCAGCACATCATCCGCAAACGGCATCAGCAGTACCGGCGGCGCGCCGTCCTCGGCTTCGACCGACACGCGGAGAATCTCCGCATAGGGCGGCAGGCCGATCGTCATGCCTCGATCCTCCTGTTGAGACCCATGCCGGCGACATCGCCGACAACCATGAACGTCCCCGCGACATGCGCCAGCGGATCGCCCGGATCGCCGTCATGCGCCTGCCCCCGCACGAACGCGATCGAGCGCGTGATCCGGTAGCATTCCCCGCGCCCGATCACCGTCTTCCCCGGTGTCGCCGGCCGCAGATAATCGACGCGCAGGTCGAGCGTCGCATGCGGTACGAACGCGTTGCGCTTGATCCAGATCGCCAGGCTCGTCGCCATGTCCATCATCGTGATGATCGGGCCCGACGCGATCACGCCGCTCGCCGGATCGCCGATCAGCCGTTCGTCATAGGGCAGCGCAAGCTCCGCCCAGTCGTCGCCATGCGCGTGATAGCGCATCCCCAGCGCGGCGCCGTGCCCGCCGAACCCGCGCGTCGCAAACCATTGTGGATCAAAACCAGCCATGCGCGGAGCCTCTACACGCCGTGTAAGCGCGCGCAACATTGCGGGCGGGGGCGGGGGCGTTTAGCGTCGCTACAAAGATCGAGAGGATCGCCAGAATGAACGACCGGGTCACCATCACCGTCGCCGAGGGCATCGCCGACGTCCGCCTCAACCGCGCCGTCAAGATGAACGCGATCGACCCAGCGATGTTCGAGGGCATCGCCGCCGCGATCGACCGGCTCAAGGGGATGACGGACGTCCGCTGCGTCGTCCTGTCCGGCGAAGGCAAGGCGTTCTGCGCCGGCCTCGACATGGCCTCGATGGCGAGCGGCGGCTCGGGGCTGGCACTCGGCGAGCGGACGGCGGAGGGCGCCAACCTTCCCCAGCAGGTCGCCTGGGGCTGGCGCACCTTGCCGATGCCGGTGATCGCCGCGGTCCACGGCGTCGCGTTTGGCGGCGGGTTCCAGATCATGTCGGGCGCCGACATCCGCATCGCACATCCGAGCGCGCGGTTCGCGATCCGCGAGGCGTATTGGGGCCTCGTCCCCGACATGGCCGGTATAGCCCTCTGGCGCACCCTCGCCCGCGACGACGTGCTGCGCGAACTGACCTACACCGCGAGGGAGTTCGATGGCGCCGAGGCGTTGCGGCACGGTTTCGTCACGCGTCTGTCCGAAGACCCGCTCGGCGAGGCGATGATGCTTGCTCGCGAGATCGCGGCGAGGAACCCCCACGCGATTCGCGGTTCGAAGCGCCTCTACAACCTTGCGGCGGATGCGGATGCCGCGACGGTCCTGCTCGCCGAGACGGAAGAGCAATTGAAGGTCATCCGCACCCCCAACCAGATCGAACAGGTCCGCGCCAACATGGAAAAGCGGGTGGCGGTGTTCGAGGAGTGAGCCGCCCGTCGTTCGCGGGAGAGTAACGCGAATCCGTCATCCTGACGAAAGTCAGGACCCAGAGTACCAAGTGCCGCCCTCAATAACCCTGGGTCCTGACTTTCGTCAGGATGACGGAGGGGGGATGGTTCAGAGGTGCCACCCTATTTCCAACCACCCCGGCGAAGGCCGGGGGCCAATTGGAAAGGTGGGAATGTCCTCGCTTAGCATCGTCCCCCAATTGGGCCCCGGCCTCCGCCGGGGTGGTGCGATACGGATGGCGGAGTGATGCGAGGCAAGGGCGCGGCACGGCAGAGCGGGCGAGAAGACCCCCTACTTCACCCGGTCATACGGCGTGAAATCTCGAAACCGGCAGTAGCCCGACGGAATCGACATGCCCGTCGACACGGTCCGAAACCGATCGTTCCGGCACAACTGCCCGCCATAGACATCGACGATCAACGTATCGAGCGGCCGCAGCGAAGCGCACTCCCCGACCGGCCCCGTCTTCCAGGTTCGCTTTCCCGACTGATGGTACAGGATCGTCTGCGAATCGACGATTTCCGGGCCGTTGAGTTGCCGAAGATCGATGCACCGCACCGGTGCCCCCGCAATCCGTCCAGCCAGCGGGTCCGACTTTCCCGCCCCGAGCATCCCCACCGTCAGCAGCGCCGCCGCCGCCAGAACCGCCCCGCGCATCATGGCTTCCGATACGGCACGAACTCGCCGAAGCTGCAACTTCCGGTCGGAAAGCGCGAGGCCTGGTCGAACGTCTGCGCGATATCGCCGCGGCACAGTTGCCCGCTCGGCGTCCGCGTCACCAGGATGTCGCCGCGCCCGATTCCCTCGCACCCGCCAGCCGTGTCGCTGCGATATACCAGCCCGCTATTAACGCGGTACAGGATCGTCGCGCCGTATCCCGAACTCTGCTTTTGCGGAAACTGGCTGATGCATGTCTCGGGCTTACCCGGCACCAGCCCGGCAAGCTCCTTCGCCAGCTTCTCCTGCACGCCAGCCTCGCGCACCTGCGCGCGCTCCACCTCCGCCGGGGTCTGCGTACACGCGCCGAGCAATACAGCCGGCAGCATCAAGAGTGGCAGGGTCCGCATCCGCATCGCAACGCTCCTCAAAATCCCCACCATCCTCATACGCCTTTTACCCGCGAAAATCATCCTTCGCCGCACGATAGCGTGCAAGCTGCTCGATCGACGTCGCCCGCAGGAACGGGTTGGTCGCGCGCTCGCGCCCGATCGTCGTCGGCACGGTAGGCTCGCCCTTGGCGCGCGCCGCATCGACCTCGGCCATCCGCGTCACGATGTCGGCATTGTCCGGCTCGGCGACCAGCGCATACCGCCCGTTACTCTGCGTATATTCATGCCCGCAGAACACCTCGGTCTCGTCCGGCAGCACCGAATAGCGCTGCATGTTCGCGAACATGTCGGCCGGCGTGCCCTCGAACAGCCGCCCACAGCCCATCGCAAACAGCGTATCGCCGGTGAAGATCGCCGCATCGTCGGCAAAGTGAAACGCGATATGCCCTTGCGTATGCCCCGGCACCGTCATCACGGTCGCCTCGTGCGCGCCGATCCGTACGACGTCACCTTCGCCGACTTGCGCATCGAGCGTCGGGATCTTGTCCGCCTCCACCGCCGGACCGACGATCGTCGCGCCATAGGCCTTCATCTCGGCGTTCCCGCCGGTATGATCGGGATGCCAGTGCGTCGTCCACACCCGGTCGATCCGCCAGTCGCGCATCTTCGCGGCGGCGATCACCGGCCCCGCCTCGCCCGGATCGACCACCACCGTCTCGCCCGAGACGGTGTCGTGGATCAGCCAAGCGTAATTGTCGGAAAGGACGGGGACGCGCACGATATCGAGCATCAGCGGTTCACCACTTGCCGGTGTTCGGCATCGACGCCCACGGCTCAGCAGGATCGAGCGCGCCATCCGCCTGCAACAGCTCGATCGAGATGTTGTCGGGGGTCCGCACGAACGCCATGTGCCCGTCGCGCGGCGGCCGGTTGATCGTCACACCCGAGTCCATCAGCCGCTGGCAGGTGTCGTAGATATTGTCGACGCGGTAGGCGAGATGGCCGAAATTGCGGCCCTCGCCATACTCCTCGGGATCCCAATTGTACGTCAGCTCCACCTCCGCACCCTCGTCGCCGGGCGCCGACAGGAAGATCAGCGTGAATCGCCCCTTCTCGTTCTCCATCCGCCGGACCTCCTTCAGCCCCAGCAGTTCGAAGAACGCGATGGTCTTCGCCGGGTCGGTCACGCGGATCATCGTGTGGAGGTATTTCATGCTTGCTCCGAGCGTTGTTCGGACCAGCAGATAGGAACGCGCGGCACGGCGTGAAAGGGCGTGCCGACCGGCGCGCTATTCCTCCGACCGGATCAGCACCGCCTCACCGATGAGGAAGAACAGCAGGAATGGGGCCCAGGCGGCGAGGAACGGCGGGTAGGCGCCGAGATTGCCCATCGCCAGCGCGAAATTGTCCGCGACGAAGAACGCGAAGCCGAGGCCCATGCCGATCACCGCGCGGACGAACAGCTTGCCCGACCGTGCGATCCCGAACGCTGCGACCGCGCCCAGCAGCGGCATCAGCACCGACGACAGCGGCCCCGACAGCTTGTGCCACAACGATCCCTCGAGCGCCTTGGTCGGCCGCCCCGCGTCGGACAGGTCGCCGATCGCCGCCTTCAGCGCGCCGAACGACAGCCCGTCCGCATCGACGCTCGCCAGCGTGAACTGGTCGGGCCGCACGTCCTTCGCGATCACCACCGCGCCAAGCGAGCGGACGGTGCCGCTCCTCACGTCGAACCGGGTCGCGGGGCTTACCTCCCACCCGTTCGCGACGCGCTTGCCGTGATCCGCGCGCAGGATCGCGACCAGGTTGCCGCCCGTACGATCGTACAGCGTGATCCCTCCGAGCCGTGTCGCGTCACCGCGCCCGCGGCTCTGTGCGACCTCGATCAGATCGTCGCCGTCGCGCACCCATACGTTCGCACGGTCGCCGCGATCGATCGGCAGCTTGCCGTAATTAACCTTCTGCCACTGGTTCAACGTCGCGGTGGAGCGCGCAACCACGCGGTCATTGAACACGAAGCTGATCACCGCAACACCGAGACTCGCCACCAGCAACGGCGCGAGCACCTGATGCGCGGACAGGCCGGAGCCCTTCAGCGCGACGATCTCGCTGTTCTGGTTCATCGTGATCAGCGTCAGGATGGTCCCGAGCAGGACCGAGAATGGCAGGAAGCGCGAGACGATCTGCGGCGCACGCAGCGAAACGTATTGCCAGACCTGCGCATCGCCGTTCCCCGGAAAGGCAAGGATGTCGCCCGAGTTGCTCAGCAGGTCGAGCGCCTGGAGCACCAGCACGAGCGCGGCGAGTACCGCGAACGTCCGCACCAGGAACATCCGGCCCATGTAGATCGCGACCGTCCGCGACGGGAAGAAGCTGACGAGTTTCATGCGGTCTTGCCCCCGTGCGACTTAGGCCGGAAGCCCGGGATACGCTTGGTGATCGCCTTGAACGTCTTCGAGAAGACGCGTTCGAGCGCACCGATCGGTTGCCCGCCGGGAACGTAGGCGATCGTGTAATACATCCACAGGATCAGCCCGGCGAAGATCGTGAAGGGCACCCACAGCGCGATGATCGGATCGATCCGCCCGAGTTCGCCGACGTCCGCCGCGTACTGGTTCACCTTGTGATAGGTGACGATCATCACGATCGACAGGAACACGCCGAGCGCGGACGAGGATCGCTTGGGCGGCACGCCGAGCGCCAGCGCGAGCAGCGGCAACAGGAACATCGTCGCGACCTCGGCAAGGCGGAAGTGGAATTCGGAACGGCTGCCGTCACGCTGCTCCAGCGTCGCGCCCCGCTGGCCCTGCTTGGCGAGTTCGGGCAGCGTGTATTCGAGATTTCGGCCGCCGCGGGTTCGAAAGCTCTCGAACTTGGGCAGGTTGATCGGCAGGTCGTGGCTGGTGAAGGTCAGCACGCGCGGCGTCTTGAACTCGGGCTTGTTGTGGACGAGCGTGCCGTTCGCAAGCCGGAAGGTGATGACGTTGGGATCGTCGGTCGCAAGGAACTTGCCCTTCTCCGCGGTGACGCCCAGCCAGTCGCCGTTCTGGCTCGACGCATGGACGAAGATGCCCGACAACTCGCGACCCTTGTCCTTGCTCTCCTCGATCCGCAGCGTCATCCGCTGGCCGAGATTGGTGAACTCGCCGACCTTGATCGACGCGCCCAGCGCCCCCGTGCGCAGCTCGAACCGCAGCCCCTCGTAATAATAGCGCGCGATCGGCTGGACATAGCCGACGATCGCGAGGTTCAGCAGCGCCAGCGCGATGGTATACATGTACGGCACGCGCAGCAGCCGGTTGTAGCTCATGCCAACACCCCGCAGCACGTCGAGCTCGGACGAGGTCGACAGCCGGCGGAACGCGAGCAGGATACCGAGCATCAGCCCGATCGGGATACCGAGCCCGAGATATTCCGGCAGCAGGTTCGCGAGCATTCGCCACACGACGCTGATCGGGCCGCCCTGCGTCGCGACGAAATTGAACAGCCCGAGCATGCGATCGAGCACGAACAGCATGACGGCGATCAGCAGCGTCGAAAAGAGCGGCACCGCGATCAGCCGGGCCATGTAGCGGTCGATGGATTTCATGCGCGGGTTGGGCTCGGTATGCTGGGTCGCGCGGGTATAGGGGCGACGAGGCGAAGCGTCATCCCCTATCGCAAGCCCTAGTGAACGATCATTCCGCGGCGATCGGGTGATTCGTCTTACGGCGCTCCGCCGCCATCGCCGTGACGACCGCGCGCTCCAGCCCGTTGAGCGTGAAGGGTTTACGCAACACCTCGTGCCCGCCGAACTGCGCGACGTTCACCTCGCCGGCAAACCCGGTGACGAACAGCACCGCGACGTGCGGATAGAGCGGCGATAGCGCCGCGATCATTTCCGGCCCGGTCTGACGCGGCATCAGCACGTCGGAGATGATCAGCCCGATCTCGGGGTTCGCCGCCAACAGCGCGGGGGCAGCCAGCGGATCGTCGCACGCGATCGGATGATGACCGATCTCTTCCAGCGCGCCGGTCGTCGCGGCCAGCACGCGCGGATCGTCCTCGACGACCAAAATCTGCAACGTCTCGGGCATCGGGGGCGCGATCGCTTCGACCACCGCGACCGGCGCGGCCGGCAGGGGGCGTGCCACGAGACCGGCGGCGCGCGGGAAATACAGCGTGACCGTCGTCCCTTCGCCCGGTGCGGAGACGATCCCGATCTCGCCCTGCAACTGCTGCACCAGCGCGAATATCTGACTGAGGCCGAGCCCGGTGCCTTTGCCGACTTCCTTGGTGGTGAAGAACGGCTCGAACACGCGCTCCGCGACGTCCGGCGCCATCCCGCAGCCGTCGTCGCCGACCATGATCGTGACGTAATCGCCCGCCGCGCACCGGCCGACCTGTTCCGCCGCCAAGGTCGTCGTGCCCGTCGCGACGGTCAGCGTGCCCCGACCGTTCATCGCGTCGCGCGCGTTGACCGCGAGGTTCAGGACCGCGTTCTCCAACTGGACACGGTCGGCGCGGACGCACCCGCCGGCCGCATCGTCGCGCACGATGACCGTGATCGCATCGCCCAAGGTGCGGTCGAGAAGGTCCGACATCCCGGCAACCAGTGCGGCGGCGTCGATCGTCTCGGCCTTCAGCGCATCCTCGCGGCTGAAGGCGAGCAGCCGGCGGGTCAGCGCCGCCGCCCGGTTCGCGCCCTCCGTCGCGCTGTCGATATGCCGGCGGACGCTCTTCGGATCGTTCCCCAGGTTGCGCCGCGCGAGTTCTAGCCCCCCCAGCACCACTGCCAGCATGTTGTTGAAGTCGTGCGCGATCCCGCCGGTCAGCTGGCCGACCGCCTCCATCTTCTGGATCTGGCGCAGTTTCGCCTCCTGCACGCGCAGTTCGGCGGTGGCGGCGGCGACCGCGGTGGTCAGCTCGTCGGCCCGCTCGCGTTCCAACTCGGCATCGGCCAGCGCGGTCGCGCGCTCGCCGACCGCGCGGATCGTGAACCAGCCGAGCACGATCGCACCGAGCACGATCAGCACGCCGAATATCGCCAGCACGCGCGCGATCCAGCTGGACCGTTCGACCGACTTCATCGCCGCCGCGGTCCGTTCGTCGAGCAGCGCGCGCTCGCCCGCGATCAGCGTATCGAGCGTCGTGTTGATCTCGGCGAGCGTCGGCGATTTCCGCGCCTGGTAATAGCGCGCGAACGCCTGGCCGTTCTTGCCGAAACTCGTGTTGAGCGCCGTCAGCGACAGCTCCCGGCCGCGCGAATCATAGGCGGCACGGAGGCGGTCGACACGCGGTTGTTGCCCGGGATTGTCGTTGGTGATCCGGTCGAGCCGGTCGATCTGCGTGCCCGCCAGCAGCCACTCGTCGAAATAGAGCTGCCCCAATTGCTTGTCGCCACTGATCACATAGCGGCCCAGCGACGCCTCCGACCGCGCGATCGTGCCCGACAGCGTGCGGGCAAGGATCATCACGTCGTAGCTGTGCGCCTGCAGTTCGAGCGCGCGATCACGCTGGCGATTGGCGTGGCCGAGCGTCACGATCAGCGCGACTAGCACCGCCGTACCGAGCAGGCCCATGACGACCAGCATCGCGATGCGCCATCTTGCCCCGCCCACCTGGACCGCAGTCTCGACCTCGTCTCGCGTCACGGCGCCATCCTAACGCGTCGTTGCCCCCGCGCAATGACTTCGATTTCTGGCCGTCATCCTGACGAAAGTCAGGACCCAGAGCCAAGCACCGCGGCGTTCGTAACCCTGGGTCCTGACTTTCGTCAGGATGACGAGGTTCCCGGACGAGACTTACGCCCGGACCGTTAGCCGGCTTAGCCGATCACGCCCACGGAACGGCCCGCGGCCTCGAACATCGCTAGGATCGTCGTGATCTGCTCGTCGGTATGCTCCGCGCACAGCGAGCAGCGCAGCAGGAACGTGCCCGCAGGCGTCGCCGGCGGGCGCGCCATGTTCACGTACAGCCCGCCCTCTAGCAGCGACTGCCAGATCGCGATCGCCTGTTCCTGGTCGGTAAGAATGACCGCGATGATCGCCGAATCCGACGTCTCCGTACCGAGCTTGAACCCCATCGCCTTCAGCCCGCCGTGCAGCCGCCGCGCGTTCTTCCAGAGCTGCGCGCGCTTGTCGTGCGCGGTCATCAGTTTGCGGATCGACGTCGCTGCGGTCGCCACCACTGACGGCGGCAGCGAGGCGGTGAAGATGTACGAGCGGCAGGCGAACCGCACCATCTCGAACTTCGGGTGGTTCGACACGACGAACCCGCCGACAGTGCCGACCGACTTCGAGAAGGTGCCGACCACGAAATCGACCTCGTCGGTCAGCCCCATCTCCTCGTACACGCCGCGCCCGTTGGGGCCGAAAAAGCCCATCGAATGCGCCTCGTCGACCAGCACCATGCAGCCATGCTTTTTGGCGACCGCGACCATCTCCTTCAGCGGGGCGATGTCGCCGAGCATCGAATAGACGCCTTCGAGCACCACCAGCTTGCCGGCTTCCTTGGGCAGGCGACCGAGCCGCTTGTCGAGATCGGTCACGTCGTTGTGACGGAATCGGACGATCTCGGCGTTGCCCTGCTTGCAGCCGTCGTAGATCGAGGCGTGGCTGTCGGCGTCGAGGATGACGTATTCGCCCTTGCCGGCGAGCGTTGAGATGATCCCGAGATTGGCCATGTACCCGGTCGAGAACACGATCGCGCCGGTCATGTCGTAGAATTCGCGCAGAGCCTGTTCGACGTCGATATGATCGTGGAACGTGCCGTTGAGCATCCGGCTGCCGTTGGTGCCCGACCCGAACGCGTCGAGCGCGTCCTTGCCCGCCTGGATGACGTCGGGGTCGAAGGTCATGCCCATATAGTTGTAGGTGCCGAGCAGGATCGTGTCCTTGCCGCGGATCACCGCCTGGGTCGGGCCCTTAACCTCGTCCATCACGATCGCGAACGGATTGCGCACGCCGCTGGCGATCAGCGCCTCGCGTTCGGCGATCAGCGCGTCGAATTTCGACATGAGATCGCGTTCCGGCGCGACCTCGGGGGCATCGACGGGGAGGGCGTGGGCGGTGGTGGCGGCTTCGGTCATGCTAATGATTCCATGAAGTTGGAATGTATCCCGATCCCCAACCACCCCGTTCGCCCTGAGCGAAGTCGAAGGGTGGCCCCTGGGGCACGGCTTCAACTGCGCTCAGCCCGAACGGGGGGCGGGGCCTTGGGCTTGCTCAGGCGGCCTTCAACTTCGCGACCGCGTCGACCAGCTGGCCGACCGTCTCGATCTCGGCCTGCATGTTCATCGTGATGATGATGTCGAATTCGTCCTCGATCGCGGCGACGAAATCCATGACCGTCAGGCTGTCCCACTCCAGGTCGCCCTGGAACGTCGTCGCATCGGTCAGCGCCACGCCTTTCTTGTTGAACGGCTCGATCTGCGCGGTGATGGTGTCGTAGATCTGCTGGCGGTCGCTCATTATAATCCTTCCGGGTGTCGCCACGCATATCTGACAGGAAATTGCGGCGGCTTTTCGGCGCTATAGCAGCCCGGCGGCGCGATACCACGCCGCGGTTTGCGCAAGCGCGTGCGGCGTCGGGACGGAGGGCGTCCAGAGCGCGGCGGGCGGCGGCTTGTGCGACACCCAGTCGGGGTGGCAAAAATAGCTGACCCGGTCGCGCGTGAGCTTGGCCCTGCGGCGGCGGACGAGACGGTCGACGGCGGATGCGAGCTTCAGGAGGGGGCGGGGGGTCGAGAACACCTTGACTGGCTTGCCGACCGCCCCGTTCACCGCCGTGCCGATCGCGCGTGCGAAATCGCGGTTGTCCCAGCCGTTCGGCCCGCCGTCATCGGGCTCCATGATCGACGGCGCGTCGGCGCTCTCGGCGAGTGCGAGCAGCAGCGCGGTGAGATCCTCGACGTACAATAGCGAAACGCGCGTGCCGGACGGGGGCATCGGCACAAAGCCCGACCGCGCGGCCTTAAAGACGTCGAGCAGTTCAAGATCACGCGGGCCGAAGATCGCGGGCGGGCGGACGATCGTCCAGTCCAACCCCGATGTCTGCACGCGCGTTTCCGCCTCGGCCTTCGACCAGCCATAATTCGACAGTGTCGGCTCGCGCGCGGCGAGCGAGGAGACATGGACGAAGCGGCGGATGCCGGCGGCCCGCGTCGCCTGAAGGATGCCTTCGGTGCCGGCGACATTGCCCTTGCCGAAGCCCGCGCGGTCGGGCGCGTTGACGACACCGGCGACGTGGATGACGACGTCGGCGCCTTCGACCAGCGTCGCGAGGCTCTTCGGCCGATCGAGCGCGCCTTCGATCCAGGTCACGCCGATGCGCTTCGCCTGCGGTTTCCGGGCAAGCGCGCGAACGGTGTGCCCCGTCTCGAGCGCATGATCGATCAGGTGGCTGCCGACGAACCCGGTACCTCCGGTGATGGCCAGGATCATGACGGCGTCCCCGAGGTAAAAGCTTGTTCACCCGCGAAGGCGGGTGCCCAGACTGGACACCCGCCTTCGCGGGTGAACAAGACGCGGCCGGTCATATGAGCGCCAGATGATTGCGGTGCACGAGCGCCGACCGGGGCGCGTAACCAAGGATCGCCGCATGATCGTCACTATGGCGACCAAGCAGCCGCGCGGTATCCGCTGCATCATATTCGGCGAGGCCGCGCGCAACCGTCCCGTTCGGCCCCTCGATCGTCACGAGATCGCCACGCGTGAACCCGCCGTCGATCCGAGTCGCGCCAGTGGCGAGCAAACTCCGCCCCTGTCCAAGCGCTGCCGCAGCGCCCGCATCGACATGGATCGCACCCTTCGCGGTCAGCCCACCCGCCAGCCAAGCCTTCCGCGCGGACGCGGTGCGTTCGGCGGTGAAGATCGTATGGCGGGCAGGGGTGGAGAGCGGATGCTCGATCCGCCCCGACGCTATCGCCAGCGGAATGCCCGCACCGGTCGCGATCCGCGCGGCGGCGATCTTCGAGGCCATACCGCCCGAGCCCATGCCGGAACCCGACCCGTCGTCCGCCATCCCCGCGACCGCGTCGATCTGCGGTACGCTGGCGATATGAGTAGCGGACGGATCAGTATGCGGGTTCGCGGTGTAGAGCCCATCGACGTCGGACAGCAGGATCACGCCCTGCGCTCCGGCCGCCTGCGCGACGCGGGCGGCGAGACGGTCGTTGTCGCCGAACCGGATTTCCTCGGTCGCGACGCTGTCGTTCTCGTTGATGACCGGTACCACCTTGAGCGACAACAGCCGGTTGAGCGTCGCTGCGGCGTTGAGATACCGCCGCCGGTCTTCGAGATCGTCGAGCGTGACGAGCATCTGCGCCGCGTTCAGCCCCCGCGCGGCGAGGAGTTCTGCCCAGACTTGGCTGAGCGCAATCTGGCCGGTAGCGGCTGCGGCCTGCGCGTCTTCGAGGCTGGCGCGGCCACCCTTTGGAAGTCCAAGCCGGCGTGCGCCCAAGGCAATCGCGCCAGACGATACGATCGCAACCTGCTGTCCCTCGCCAGTCCGGGCGGCGATGTCGGCAACCAGGCCAGCCAGCCACTCCCGCCGAACGCTCCCATCGGGATCGACTAGCAACGCCGACCCGATCTTCACGATCAGCCTTGCGCAAGACGAAGGTGGAAACATCACTGCTCCCTCTCCCCTACGGGGAGAGGGCCGGGGTGAGGGGCGGCCACGAACGGGACCGCCTGGAACAGCCCCTCACCCAACCCTCTCCCCGCAGGGGAGAGGGCTAAGACGGCGCCTACAGCGGCGACCATGCGACCGGCACTTCGCCTTCTTCAAGTTCCTTCGCCGCGCCCGGAGCCGGCCCGATCGCCTCGATCAGCTGGTCGAGCACCGCCTCGATACCAGCGCCGCTCGCCCCCGAAATCGCCATCACCTCAGCGCCACTAGCTTCCGCCAGCTCCGCCGACAGCGCCGCGATCAGTTCCGGATCGAGCATGTCGATCTTGTTCAGCGCGACGATCACCTTCTTGTCGGTGAGCCCCTCGCCGTAATTCTCCAGCTCGTCGCGAACGATCCGGTACGATTCGGCCACGTCGCGGTCGTTCGCATCGACCAGATGCAACAGCACCCGGCACCGCTCGATATGCCCGAGGAACCGGTCGCCGATGCCCGCACCCTCGGCCGCGCCCTGGATCAGCCCCGGAATATCCGCGACCACGAATTCGCGCTGCTTGTGGCGCACCACGCCTAGCTGCGGCCGCGTGGTCGTGAAGGCGTATTCGCCGACCTTGGCCTGCGCGTTGGTCACCTGGTTGATGAAGGTCGACTTGCCCGCATTCGGCAGCCCGACCAGACCCGCATCGGCGAGCAGCTTCAGCCGCAGCCAGACCCACGCTTCGCCGAACGGCCAGCCGGTGCCGTGCTGGCGCGGGGTACGGTTGGTCGAGGTCTTGTAGCTCGCATTGCCGCGCCCGCCGTCGCCGCCGCGGAACAGCACTTCGCGCTGGCCGACTTCGGTGAAGTCGATCAGCACCTCTTCCTTGTCCTCCGACAGCACCTGCGTACCGAGCGGAACGCGGATGACGAGGTCCTTGCCGCCCGCGCCGGTGCGGTTCGAGCCCGACCCGCCCGAGCCGCGTGGCGCGCGGAAATGCTGCGTGTAGCGGAAGTCGATCAGCGTGTTCAGGCCGGCGATGCATTCGAACACGATGTCGCCGCCCTTGCCGCCATTGCCCCCGTCGGGGCCGCCATATTCGATATATTTCTCGCGGCGGAAGCTGACGGCACCGGGGCCGCCCTCCCCCGAACGTACGTAGATCTTGGCTTGGTCTAGAAAATGCATCGCCGCCCCATAGCGAAATTGGCGAAAATCTCCACCCTCTGCGATTCGGGGCTGTCAGCAGCGGGCAGGGGCGGCCGCGTCCTTGCTGGCGAGCAGCGCATCGAGTGCCAGTTCGCGCGCCTTCCCGACCGGCAGCCCGAGCGCGCGCGCCATCGGTGCCCCCATCAGCGCATCGCCGAGTGCCATCAGCACCAGCGTCAGAGTCTGTTCCTGGATCGGCTGGTCGCCAGGCATGTCGCCCTCCGCGAGCTCGTCGACCAGATCGTGGATCGCGGTCAGGATCGGGTCGAGCGCATCGGTATTCCCCGATAGGATCATCCAGCTCGCCAGCGCCCCTGCGCCGCCCTTGCCGAACGCGTCGAAGGTCATCTCCACCACCTCGCGCGGGTCGAGCTCACCCGCCCGCACGCGCAGCACCGCGGCGCCAATCGTGCCGACGATGTCAGCCGCCATCCGCGTGATCAGCGCAGTATGCAGCGCCTCCGCCGAGCCGAAATGGTGGAGCAGATTGGCGTGCGTCCGTCCGATCCTCCCGGCGACCGCCTTCAGCGTGACTGCACTGGGGCCGCTCTCGACGAGCAGGGCGCGTGCAGCCTCGACGGCGGCTTCACGCGATTCGGTAGGGGAGAGTCGCTTGCGCGGTGTTGACGTCACGGACCGGGGAACCTATTTACATCAATGTAAGTAACGAGTGTTCATTCCTGTTTGGAGGTTTCCGTGGCGAAAGCAACCACGCCTGCCGATCTGACGATCACGCCGCGCGACCGCCGCTTCGGCCGCGGTGCCGCGATTCGCCGCTGGTGGCTCAACGACGATCCGATCGCGACTGCGTTCTACAACGCGCTGTCGGTGACGTTTCCGAAGGGCGAGGGCTATTTCGTCGACAGCGTGCGGAAGTTCCGCGAGGGCACGCGGCCCAAGCTCCACGCCCAGATCAACGCCTTCATCAAGCAGGAGGTGATCCACACGCGCGAGCACGTCGCGTTCAACCGCCACGTGACCGACCAGGGCTATGACGTCGCGCCGTTGATCGTGGACGTCGACGCGGCACTGGCGCTGACCAAGGGGCGACCCGAAATCGCCAGCCTCGCCGCCACCACCGCGCTCGAACATTTCACCGCGATGCTGGCGCACGAACTGATCGCGAACCCGAACCATCTCCGCGGTGGCGACGAGCAAGCGGCGGCGCTGTGGCTGTGGCATGCGGCGGAGGAGATCGAGCACAAGGGCGTCGCCTACGACACGTGGCTGCATGCGACTCGCGACTGGCCGCGGTTCACGCGCTGGCGGGTGAAGTCGCTGGTGATGCTGATCACGACGTGGCGGTTCTTCACCGGACGTGCGCGGGGGATGGCGGAACTGCTGCGGCAGGACGGGCTGACCGGACCGAAGGTGTGGGCGCGGATGGCGTGGTACGCGTTTGGCAATCCGGGGATGGCGCGGAAGGTGGCGGGTGTGTGGGCGGCATATTTCCTGCCGGGCTTCCATCCGTGGAAGCACGACGACCGCGCGCTGATCGGGCTGGCGGAGAGCGAGTATGAGGCGGCGGTGCTGCCGGTAGCGAAGCGGGGAGTGGTGATGGCCTGAGCCTCAGGCTCATCCCTCCCCTCGTAGTTCTCCCGCGAAGGCGGGAGCCCAGGATACCAAACGACACCGCCCGTGATTCCTGGCTCCCCGCGTTCGCGGGGGAACGGCTAAAGGCGGTCGTACTATCAGCACGGCCACCACCCCGGCGAAGGCCGGGGGCCAGTTGGAAAGGTCGCCGTAACGGAGGCGATATCCTCGGTTAGCTATGTCCCCCAACTGGGCCCCGGCCTTCGCCGGGGTGGGGCTATCCGCTTACTGCAGGATCGCGCGACTCACGCTGCAAGCGGCATCGGCGCACATCGGTCGTCATCCAGATCCAGCTCGAACATCACCGCCGGCGCCTCACCACCCCGCCCACGCGACGTCCGAGCCTCGATCCGCCCCGTAGGCCGAAACCCGAGCTTCGCCAGCACACGCCCCGACGCGGGGTTATCCACGAAATGAAACGCATCCAGCCGGTGCAAGCCCAGCGCATGCCGCGCCATCGCCACCACCGCCTCGCCAGCCTCCGTAGCATAGCCACGCCCCCAAGCGTCCGGCGCCAGCCAATAGCCGAGCTCATGCCCCGCATCCGCCGCGCGGATACCGATCCCGCCGACAAGTCGCGGCGTCCCCGCTTCCATCGTCTCAATCATGAAGTGCGGGTCGTGCGGCCCGCGCGGCTGCGCCAGAAACGCCTCGGCGTCATTGAGCGTATAGGGCCAGGGCGCCCGCGCCAGCTTGGCGACCACGGTCTCATGCCCGATCGCCCGCGCCAGTGCAGGCGCATCTTCCGGCCAACCCGGCCGCAATGTCAGTCTCTTGGTGCGCGCGAACACGGCTCTCTCCTATCGCGTCATTGGCTGCGCGCATGCCACGTCGGGATGACGGGACCGCGACAGCCGCGTGGAGGGAGCAATAAAAAAGGGAGCCGGGGTGACCCGTCTCCCTTGTTCAGGTTCGCTTTCGCGACCCGGGTCACCCTGGTGGGCAACCCGGATGGTTACCCGATGTTATTCGGCTGCTGCTGCCATGTCGGCGGCATCGTTCGCTGCCAGCTCGACCGAGCAGAATTTGCGCCCGAGTTTGCCCTGGCTGAACACGACGCGGCCATCGACTAGCGCGAACAGCGTGTGGTCAGTACCGATGCCGACGTTGGTGCCGGGGTAGAACTTCGTCCCGCGCTGACGCACGAGGATGTTGCCGGCGACGCACGCCTGGCCACCGAACTTCTTTACGCCGAGACGACGGCCTGCCGAATCGCGACCGTTGCGCGAAGAGCCGCCTGCTTTCTTATGTGCCATCTGAAGCTACTCCTTATGCCTGAGCGGCCGGGGCGGTGTCGCCCTCGTTGCTCTTGGCGGTCTGGCCACCAACGCTGACGATCTTCAGGATCGTGTGCTGCTGGCGATGGCCGTTCTTACGACGATAGTTATGACGACGACGCTTCTTGAAGACGATGACCTTGTCCGCCTTCGCCTGCGCGATGATCTCTGCAGCGACGACGAAGCCCTCGACGGACCGCAGCTCCGAGCCTTCGCCCGCAAGCAGAACGTCACCCAGCGTCACCGACGCACCTGCATCGCCCTCGATCTTCTCGATGACGATCTTATCTCCGGCGGCGACGCGATACTGCTTGCCGCCCGTGCGCACGACTGCGAACATGGCCCTTGTCACTTTCCAAATACATGTGCCCCACGAACGCAGGGTCCGCCGGGAGAAGCCGGGCAGCTAAGGGAGGGGGGCGGCGTTGTCAACCGCGAAGGGGCGGGAAAGGGTCGTAAAGAGGGGCGGCGTAGGGTCGTCCACCGCAACTTCGCAAGATTGTTTCCCCTCACGGGCGGGGACCCAGACTAGACTCCCGCCATCGCGGGAGAACAAGCTTAGCTAGACTAGGGTGATTCGCCTCTAGTGCCGGTGAACCCGCCGCAACGCGTACCGACCGTCGGCATAATCGCTGAACAGCCCGTCGATAGCTGGATGGTCGACCGGCTCGTCGCTGTCGTCCGGCACCAGATTCTGCTGGCTCACATACGCGACGTAGCTCGACTCCATGTTCTCCGCGAGCAGATGGTAGAACGGCTGGTCCTTGCGCGGCCGAATATCCTCGGGGATCGCCGCATACCATTCGTCGCTGTTCGCAAACACGGGATCCACGTCGAATATCACCCCGCGAAAGTCGAACAACCGGTGCCGCACGACGTCGCCGATCGAGAAATTCGCATGCGAGATCGGTGGGGCGACCACTTCGGCGGGAACGATCGGGCGGGTGATGTCGTGAGCGATACTGTCGTGTCGGGGCATATCGGCCAATTTAGGGTTTGTTTTGCGCCGCACAAGGAAAACGCGCCGGACGGTGCCCGGAAGCTTGAAATCCGCTTGCGTCCCCATGGTCACTTCATTAGAGGCCGCGCTTCGACCGATCGGAGGGACTGTTCGCAGCGCCTTGGATGACCTGCGGAGAGGTGGCAGAGTGGTCGAATGTACCGCACTCGAAATGCGGCGTACCCGCGAGGGTACCGTGGGTTCGAATCCCACCCTCTCCGCCAATTATTTACGACAGCATCGGATATCCGCCGTCAGGCGCACCGCCATCGCGCGGCCGCTTGTGCACAGGGCGATGGCAATGCCCTCCGTCGCGGCCTAGACCCTAAGTGGTACGACCGCCGCCGCATCGCCAGGAAAGATACCGCGCCAAGCCTATGACCGACCAGACTCTGGCAGACCTCGGCTGGACTGCGCATTTCGCGGACCAGCTTTCCGAGGACGAGCTTCTCTACTGCCACCCCGTCCGCGTGATGGCCGTGCACCGTGGCAAGATCGCCGTGTCCGGTGCCGAATCGCAGGGTTTCGTCTCGCCCTACATCGCCGGCGCGCAGCCCGGCGACGATCATCCGACGGTCGGCGACTGGCTGCTCGTCGATAATCGCACGCAGGAGGCGACGCGCGTCCTTCGCCGCATGAATCTGTTCAAGCGACGCTCGCCGGCGGATCCGCGGAAAGATCAGATGATCGCGGCCAACGTCGACACCGTCTTCATCGTCGCATCGTGCAATCAGGATTTCAGCATCGCCCGGCTCGAGCGGTATCTCGTGCTGGCGCGCGAAGTCGACGTGCACCCCGTCATCGTCCTCACCAAGGCCGACCTGACCGAGACGCCCGAAGAGTTCGCCGCCGCGGCGCGCGCGATCGAGCCGGGATTGCTCGTCGAAACCGTCGATGGTCGCGACAGGACCGACGTCAAGCGGTTGGCGGCATGGTGCGGGTCCGGCAAGACCGTCGCGTTCCTGGGCTCGTCCGGCGTCGGCAAATCCACGCTCGTCAACGCGTTGCGCGGATCGGACAGCATCGGAACGCAGGCGGTGCGGGCCAAGGACGGTACCGGCCGCCACACGACGACGGTACGCGAGATGCACCGGCTCGACGATGGTGGCTGGCTGCTCGACCTGCCCGGCATGCGCGAACTGCAATTGTCAGAGGCCGCGACCGGACTGGCCGAGGTGTTCGACGATATTACGCTGTTGGCGCAGGAGTGCCGGTTCGCCGACTGTTCGCACGGGGTGGAGCCGGGGTGCGCGATCCAGGCGGCGATCGCGGCGGGGTCGCTGGCGCCGGACCGCTTCGACCGCTGGCGCAAGCTCAACGCGGAGGAAAACGGCGCCGCGTCACGGCTGACGAAGCGTCGGACGCGGTAACGACCGCACCGCGCTTCGACGTTTCCTAGCACTCGAACCCATGAAGGCATCGGGGGGCGGCATCGTTACTGTATTGCCGAGGCCGCTACGGCAACAGTTCAAGATCTGATAAAGTATAGATCGCCGCGGTGAACTATGCCGGACAAGCAAACGCCCGGACCGTTGCCGATCCGGGCGCCTGCGTGACGATCGCTCGTCAGCCCCCATTTTTTGCCCTCGCTCTTCGTCTTGCGACGGAGCGGAAAAGCAGTCCCCGAACCACGGCCGTTGCCTGTGTCTCAGCGAGTTTGTTGCTAGTTATGTCCATGGATTTTGTCACGGTCTTTGCGCGGGCCGTCTCACGATTGAACTGAGCCTGTGGCGATTGCGCAACAGACCAATCTAGACAGTGCCGGATCGGGACTAATTCGCCTCGAAGCGAGGGGGCCGCCACACCGCCACGCTCGGCTGACGCACGGGCCCGACAACGGGCCCGACAGTTGCCTCGCAACGGGCCGCGTCCTAGAGCCGCTACACTGCTTCCCTAACGATCGAACCTGGCCGCCCATGATCCTGTCCCGCTACGAACGGATGATAGCCCGCCGCTATCTGTTGCCGGGCAAGGGGGAGGCGTTCATCTTCCTCGTCGCCTCGATCAGCCTGGTCGCGGTCATGCTCGGCGTCGCCGCGCTGGTGATCGTGATGAGCGTGATGAACGGTTTCCGCGCCGAGCTGTTCGACAAGATCGTCGGGCTCAACGGCCATGCGGTGGTGCAGGGCGTCGGCAACCGGCTTCCCGACTGGCGCGAGATCGTCGCGCAGGCGCAGAAGACACCGGGCGTGACCAGCGCGCTGCCGCTGATCGAACAGCCCCTCGCCGCCACCTATAACGGCCGCGCGGAGGCGGTGTTGGTCCGCGGGATGCGCGTCGACGACATCCGCCGCAATTCGACGATCAGCAACAAGGTCATCATGGGTTCGCTCCAGTCGATCACGCAAGGGTCCGGCCGGATCGCGATCGGCTCGCGGCTCGCCGAATCGCTCGGCGCTCAGGTCGGCTCCGACATCTCGCTGTTCAGCCCGCAAGGCCAGACCACGCCGTTCGGTACCGTCCCGCGGATCGTCAGCTACACCGTCGGCGCGATCTTCGAGATCGGCGTCTACGATTACGACAAAGCGTACATCATCATGCCGATCGAGGATGCGCAGACGCTCCTCCTGATGGGCGACGCGGCCGGCATGGTCGAGCTGAAGACGGTCGACGCGGACAAGGTCGGCGAGATCCTCAAGCCGCTCGCGGACAAGATCGGCGGCCGTGCAGTGATCGCCGACTGGCGGACGATGAACGCGCAGCTGTTCGAGGCGCTCGCGGTCGAGCGCGTCGCGATGTTCACCGTGCTGTCGATCATCATCCTGGTCGCGGTGTTCAACATCCTGTCGTCGCTGATCATGCTGGTCCGCGCCAAGACGCGCGACATCGCGATCCTGCGGACGATGGGCGCGACGCGAGGCTCGATGATGCGAATCTTCATCGTCGTCGGCACCACGATCGGTGCGCTCGGCACGGTTGCGGGCCTCGTGCTCGGGTTCATCTTCCTGTTCTACCGACAGGGCGTGGTGAACTTCGTCCAGCTCGTCACCGGCCAGAACCTCTGGGATCCCTCGATCCGCTATCTGACCGAACTCCCGTCGAAGACCGACCCCGTCGAGATCGTCGTGATCGCTTTGATGGCGCTGATCTTCAGCTTCCTCGCGACGCTCTATCCGGCCTGGAAAGCGGCGAGTACCGACCCCGTGCAGGTGCTGCGTTATGAATGAAGGCCTCAAGATCGATCGCCAGATCGAGAAGTTCGACGATTACGTCCTCCAGACCAGCGGGCTGACCAAGAGCTTCACGCAAGGCGGCGCGACCATCGACGTCCTGCGCGGCGTCGACCTCGCGATCGCGCCGGGCGAGATCGTCGCGCTGCTCGGGCCGTCGGGCTCGGGCAAGTCGACGCTGTTGCAAGCCGTCGGGCTGCTCGAAGGCGGTTTCCAGGGATCGATCCGGATCGCGGGCACCGAGGCGGCCAAGCTCAACGCGCATGAGCGGACCGTGGTGCGCCGTGACAGCCTCGGCTTCGTCTACCAGTTCCACCACCTCCTGCCGGACTTCAACGCGACCGAGAACGTCGTCCTCCCGCAGCTCGTCCACGGCGCCACGCGCGCCGAGGCGGACCGGCGGGCGGCGGAATTGCTGACCCAGCTCGGCCTCGGCCACCGGCTCACGCATCGCCCGAGCCAGCTCTCGGGTGGCGAGCAGCAGCGCGTCGCGGTCGCCCGTGCGCTCGCCAACAAGCCTGCGCTGGTGCTGGCGGACGAGCCGACCGGCAACCTAGACGAGCACACCGCGGACATCGTCTTCGCCGAGTTCATCCGGCTGGTCCGGGAGCAGGGCACCGCCGCGGTCGTCGCGACGCACAACGAGCGGCTCGCGGCCCGCATGGACCGCGTGCTGCGGCTGCACGAGGGGCGGCTGGCGTGACCTGGGGCGAGACGCCGACGCTCACCGGGCGTCACGTCACGCTCCGCCCGCTCGTCGCCGACGACATGGACGCGCTGGTCGCGGCGGCGTCGACGGACAACCTCTGGGATACGTTCTACGCCAACGTCGCGATGATGAAGGCGCCGGATCGCTGGCTCGCGGCGGCAATGCGCGAACAGGATTTCGGGCGGGCGCGGCTGTTCGCGGTGGTGGCTGGCGGGACCGTCGTCGGCACCACGCGGTTCATGCGGATGAACGCTGCGAACAAGCGGCTCGAAATCGGCGGCACCTTCTATGCGAAGGCCGTGCAGCGCACCGGCGTCAACACCGAGGCCAAGCTGATGTTGCTGACCCACGCCTTCGATGCGCTAGGCTGCGAATGCGTCCAGATCCGCACCGATGCGCTCAACAAGAACTCCCAGCGCGCGATCGAACGCCTCGGCGCAAAGCGCGACGGCGTCCTGCGCGGTCATCAGGTGATGGCCGACGGCCGCTTGCGCGACACGGTGGTCTACAGCATCCTCCGCCACGAATGGCCGGGCGTGCGTCAGAATTTGGCGTATCTGCTGGCCCGCAACGAGGACCGCCCATGACTGCGATCACCGACTTCACCGTGAAGACCGCCGACGGCAGCGCGGCGTCGCTCGAACCCTATCGCGGCAAGGTGCTGCTGATCGTCAACACCGCCTCGAAATGCGGCTTCACGCCACAATATGAGGGGCTCGAAGCGTTGCACCGGGACTATGCTGATCGGGGTTTCGAGGTGCTCGCGTTTCCCTGCAACCAGTTCGGCGCACAGGAGCCGGGTGACGCAGCGGAGATCGCGAACTTCTGCACGCTGACCTACGACGTGACGTTCCCGGTCTTCGCGAAGGTCGACGTCAACGGGGCAGGGGCGGATCCGCTGTTCGAGCGCCTCAAGTCCGATGCGCCGGGCGTGCTGGGGTCGAAGGCGATCAAGTGGAACTTCACCAAGTTCCTGATCGGGCGCGATGGGGTAGTCGTCGACCGCTACGCCCCAACGACGAAGCCCGAGGACATCCGCAAGGATATCGAGAAGCTGCTGTAGCCCTCAGAGGCAACCCTCAGAGGCAACCCTCAGAGGCGCCGGCCCACATCTGCCGCCACCCCGGCGAAGGCCGGGGCCCAGTTGGAAAGGTCGCAGTAACGGAGCGCGGCCTTGAGTTGGCAACGTCCCCCAACTGGGCCCCGGCCTTCGCCGGGGTGGCGTCTATAGGAGCGCGCTGCGAACACACAGAGCGCAAGAGTAGAAGTGTTCCCCCGCCAAGGCGGGGGCCCAGACTGGACTCCCGCCTTCGCGGGAGAACATCCCGCTCAAACCGGAAACGCCGGCGCCCCCTTCTTGTGCGCCAGCGCCGAAGCAACCGAAGTCACCCCACCAAACAAGAAGCTGATCCCCAACACATACCCCGGCAACGTCAACGCCGACCACGGCAGCGTCGCCAGCACGATCACCGCCAGCACGATGTTCACCACACCAAGCGCGATCATCAGCCACTTGCCCCGCCGAAACCGCGCCCCGAGCCCGATCTCCAAAGCGCCCCGCACGCCCAACCAAACCGCAATCAACAACGTCAGCGAGATCGCCCCCGTAGCCGGCTCGAACGCCATGATCAGCCCGATCACCAGCGACACCAGCCCGAACCCGATCGCATAGCCGCGCCCCTCATGCCCCTTGCCGGCAAACCCCGACACGATCGACACGATCCCGGCCGCAATGAGAAACGCCCCGATTACCAACGTCGCGGCATAGGTCGCGGAAAACGGCGACACGAACGCCATGATCCCGAGCACCACCGACAGCACGCCGTAAGCCAGGATCCACCCCCAGCCGGCCCCCGCCCGAGGCGTTCCCGCCGCCGTCGTTTCAGTCTCGGCAAAGTGCCCGCGTGGATCGGTCATAAACAAAGCTCCAGAAGTCCCCGCCGCAACGGCTCGTCGTGTCCGGGGTTCCGATCGGACTCATCCCGGCTGGTCGAATCACGCCACAGCGCCTACCTCTGGTCGATGCATTCCGGTTACGTCCCCCTCCGCGTTTTCTCCTGCTACACCATGCTCGACGGCGCCATCGATCCCAAGGCGATCGCCAAGCAGGCGCGCGCGCTGGGCTTCCCCGCCGCAGCCCTCACCGATCGCAACGGGCTCTACGCGGCGATGGCCTATTCGGATGCCGCCAAGAAGGACGGCGTGCAGCCGATCATCGGCGTGATGCTCGGCGTCGGTCGCCCCGACATGCCTGACAGCGTCGCGACGCAGTTCGACTGGATCGCGCTCTACGCGCAGAACATGACGGGCTACGACAACCTCTGCGCGCTCGTCTCGATGGCGCATCTCGACCGCCCGATCGAGATGCCCGCGCACGTCGATTTCGCAGCCCTCGAACGCCACACCGACGGCCTGATCGCACTGACCGCAGGCGGCGAGGGCGGTCTCGCCCGGCTGTTCGCGGAAGGCCAGCCCGACCGCGCCCGCGCCTATCTCGACCGCCTGCAAGGCCTGTTCGGCGATCGCCTCTACATCGAACTCGCGCGCCGCAACGACGCCACCGAGATGGCCGCCGAAAACGACCTCATCGACATCGCCTATGAGCGCAACCTGCCGCTGGTCGCGACCAACCCGTGCTGCTTCACCGAGAGCGCATTCGGCGACGCGCACGACGCCATGCTCTGCATCGCGCATTCGACCTATGTCGAGACCGAGGACCGCATCCGCAGCTGCCCCGAAGCCTGGATGAAACCCGCGCCGATGATGCATGAGATGTTCGCCGACCTCCCCGAAGCGATCGCCAACACCTTGGTGGTAGCCCAGCGTTGCGCGGTAATGGCGCCCTATCGGAAGCCGATCCTCCCCAGCCTCGCCGGCGATATCGAGGGCGAGGCGAAGCTGCTCCGCGACGACGCCGAAGCCGGCTTGGAAGCACGCCTCGCCCGGATTACCGAACTCCACGGCGAAGGCGAAGAGGGCTGGCGAGACGTGTACCGCAAGCGCCTCGCGTTCGAGGTCGACGTGATCGTCCAGATGGGCTTTCCCGGCTATTTCCTGATCGTCGCGGACTTCATCAAATGGGCGAAGGACCACGACATCCCGGTCGGCCCAGGCCGTGGTTCGGGCGCAGGCTCGGTGGTCGCCTGGTCGCTGACAATCACCGACCTCGACCCGATCAAGCTCGGCCTGCTGTTCGAGCGCTTCCTCAATCCGGAACGCGTGTCGATGCCCGATTTCGACATCGATTTCTGCGAAACCCGCCGCGGCGAGGTGATCCGCTATGTCCAGGAGAAATACGGCCGCGATCAGGTTGCGCAGATCATCACCTTCGGGAAGCTGAAGGCACGCGCCGTGCTCAAGGACACCGGCCGCGTGCTCCAGATGAGCTACGGCCAGATCGACCGTCTCGCGAAACTGGTGCCCAACCACCCGACCGACCCATGGACGCTGGAGCGCGCGCTAAACGGCGTCGGCGAACTCGCGAAGGAATACGCCAACGACAACGGCGTCCGGAAGCTGCTCGATCTGGCGATGAAGCTGGAAGGCCTGCCGCGCCACTCGTCGACGCACGCCGCCGGCGTGGTGATCGGCGATCGGCCCTTGGCCCAGCTCGTGCCGCTGTACCGTGATCCGCGTTCCGACATGCCCGTCACGCAGTTCGACATGAAATATGTCGAGGGCGCTGGCCTCGTGAAGTTCGATTTCCTCGGGCTCAAGACGCTATCGGTGCTCCAGAAGGCGGTGCAACTGCTCGCCAAACGCGGCATCGTCGTCGATCTCGATGCGCTCGAATGGGACGATTCGGGCGTCTACGCGCTCCTGCAAAAGGGCGACACGGTCGGCGTGTTCCAGCTCGAGTCCGAGGGCATGCGGCGCACGCTGTCGGCGGTGCGCCCGTCCAATTTCGGCGACATCATCGCGCTCGTGTCGCTCTATCGACCGGGCCCGATGGACAACATCCCGTCGTTCGGCCGCCGCAAGAACGGCACAGAGGCGATCGACTATCCGCACCCGCTGCTCGAACCGATCCTGTCGGAGACCTACGGGATCTTCGTGTACCAGGAACAGGTCATGCAGGCCGCGCAGGTCCTGGCGGGCTTCTCGCTCGGCGGCGCCGATCTGCTGCGCCGCGCGATGGGCAAGAAGGTGAAGGCCGAGATGGACGCGCAGCGCGCGGGCTTCGTCGAGGGCTGCCTGAGCGTCAACGGCATCAAGAAGGCCGAGGCGAACGCGCTGTTCGACTTGATCGACAAGTTCGCCGGCTACGGCTTCAACAAGAGCCACGCCGCGGCCTATGCGCTGCTCGCCTACCAGACCGCATGGCTGAAGGCGCATCACCCGCACGAATTCTTCGCCGCCTCGATGTGCTACGACCTGCACCAGACCGACAAGCTCGCGATCTTCACCGACGACATGCGCCGCCTGGGTATCACCGCGCTGCCGCCCTGCATCAACGCGAGCCAGGCCGAGTTCGACGTCGAGGAGAAGGATGGCGAATTGGCCGTCCGCTACGCGCTCGGGGCGCTCAAATCGGTAGGCGAAGGCGCGATGGAGAAGCTCATCGTCGAGCGCGTCCAGAACGGCCCGTTCGCCGGTCTCGACGATCTCGCCAAGCGAGTCGACCCGCGCCTCCTCAACAAGCGCCAGCTCGAGACGCTCGCCGCCGCCGGCGCGTTCGACTCGTTCGAGCCCAACCGCGCCGGCATCCACGCCACCGCCGAAACCATCCTCGCGATCGCCGCGCGCACGCACGAACAGAAGACCAGCGGGCAGGGCGGCCTGTTCGGTGACGCCGAACCCGCGGGCGACGCGATCAAGCTTCCCCCCTCGGTCCGCTGGACGCTCAGCCAGCGCATGGACCAGGAAAAGGAAGCGTTCGGCTTCTATTTCTCCGCGCACCCGGTCGATCGCCACCGCCACATCGCCAACAGCCACGGCGCCCGCGCCTACACCGCGCTGTCGGAGCTCAACATCCCCGACGACGGCAGCCGCGCCGGCGCGACGATGGCGGTGCTGGTCGAGGACGCCCGCTACCGCACTTCCGCACGAGGGAAGCGCTTCATGATGGCGCAATGCTCGGACGCCAGCGGCCAGTTCATGGCGACCTGCTTCGACGAACAGGTCTCGCGCGATCTTGAGGAAGCGGCCAAGGCCGGCGGCTGCGGCCTGATCACCGTCGAGCTCGACCGCAAACCCGGCGAGGACACGCCGCGCGTCAGCATCAAGCGCATCCAGCCGTTCGAAGGCCTCGCCAACCTCGCGCGCTTCCAGGTGGTCGTGACGATCTCCGACATGGCCGCGTTCGCCGGCCTGGCCTCGTTGCTCGCCGAGCATCGCGGCGCCCGCGGCGAGGTTCGAGTCCGCGCGCAACTCCCCGACGGCGAAGTCTGCATCCTGCTCGGCCGCGACTTCCTGCTCGACGGAGAGCTTGTCGAGCACATCGAGTCGTTGCACGGTGTCGCCAAGGTGGAGATGAAGACCTCGGAAACGAGGCTCGCTCTGGTCGGATAACAGCTTGGGAGAGCGAGAATGCTGGGTGGAATGCAGGATTTCGAGCTTCGTGTTCCCCGCCTGATCGACCATGCGGCGCGCGAACACGACGCAAGAGAACTCGTCAGCTACTGGGCCGACGGCCGCGAGACGCGCACCAACTGGGCCGGCATCTCCCGCGACGCCCGCAAACTGGCGCAGGCGCTCGAAAAGCTCGGCGTAGCCCCCGGCGACCGGGTCGCGACGCTGGCGATGAACCACGCGCATCACCTCGTCGCCTGGTACGGCACGATCGGCATGGGCGGCGTCATCCACACGATCAACCCGCGCCTGTTCGACGAGCAACTCGTCTACATCGCCAACCACGCCGAAGACCGCGTGATGCTCTACGACAAGGCGTTCCAGCCGCTGGTCGATCGCCTCCGCGACCAGTGGACCAGCGTGCGCCACTACATCTGCTTCGACGATCTCGGCTCCGACGGTTTCCAGGCGATGCTCGACGCCGAGGACGGCGATTACGCGTGGGTCGAAGGCCCCGAGCGCGATCCGTGCATGCTCTGCTACACCAGCGGCACCACCGGCAATCCGAAGGGCGTCCTCTACACCCACCGCTCGACGATGATCCACGCAATGGCCGAGGTGGCGCCTTGGGTGTTTGATCTGTCGCCCAACGCGGTCGTGCTCCCCGTCGTGCCGATGTTCCATGCCGCCGCCTGGGGCCTGCCGTTCGCCTGCGCGCTGTCGGGGGCGAAGGTCGTCTATTCCGCGGTCAACGATCCCGCCGTGCTGTGCCGTCTGATGAACGACGAGAAGGTGACGCATTCCGCCGGCGTGCCGACCGTCTGGCTGGCGATGTTCGGCCACATGGACGCGACCGGCGACGCGCCTGCGCACCTGAAGCTCGTCACGATCGGCGGCTCGGCGGCGCCGCGCGCGATGATCGACAGAATCATGGCGATGGGGGCCAGCGTCAAGCATCTCTGGGGCATGACCGAGACCTCGCCGATCGGCACTGCGGGATTCGCGCCGCCGCACTGGGACGACATGACGCACGACGAGAGGCTCGATCTCGTCGCCAAACAGGGCAGCGTTCCCTTCGGCATCGAACTTCGCATCATCGACGACGAAGGCGTGGTCCTGCCCCGCGACGGCTCGATCGCCGGCCGGTTGCAGGTCCGCGGGCCGTGGGTCGTCCAACGCTATTTCGGCGCCGACGAGGACGCGGTCGATGCGGATGGCTGGTTCGATACCGGCGACGTCGCGATGCTCCACACCGACGGCACGATGCAGATCACCGACCGTTCAAAGGACGTCATCAAGTCCGGCGGCGAATGGATCAGCTCGGTCGACCTGGAGAACGCCGCGGTCGGCTGTCCGGGGGTTGCGGAGGCAGCGGCGATCGGCGTGCATCATCCCAAATGGGACGAGCGCCCGCTGCTGCTGGTCGTCCGCAAACCCGGCAGCGAGGTCGGTGAAGCCGAGATCCGCGAGCACCTGTCGAAGCACGTCGCCAAATGGTGGCTCCCCGACGCGATCGTCTTCGTCGAAGACCTGCCCCACACCGCGACGGGCAAGCTCCTCAAAACCGCCCTACGAGAACGCTTCAAGGATTTCGAACTAGCCGCCGCCTGACGTCCCCTTTTTCTTACGTCTCCCCTCCCTGGAAGGGAGGGGCCGGGGGTGGGTCGGCTTCCGCATGGCGATCACGAGTGGCGCAAGCAGGCCGACCCACCCCCAACCCCTCCCTTCCAGGGAGGGGAGAAAGCGCGGGCGCACCAGCCGAACCAGCCGCGATACCAACGGCCCACGCCCCTTGTTCTCCCGCGAAGGCGGGAGCCCAGTCTGGATCCCCGCCTTCGCGGGGAAACAAGATGTCTGCCTAGCTGGAGGTGCAGGTGCGCCACCCCAACACCCCAATCATTTCGCACTTGCACAATTCCCACGATCCGGCAGCTTGTCTCCATGACAGCGGCCCCACCGATCATCCGAACCGGCGCGAGCGAGGCGAACGCCGTCACGCTGCCCGCACGGCCGGAAGCGCTCCGCCTCGACCCCGCCGAAACCGCGGTCGTGGTGATCGACATGCAGAACGCCTACGCCTCCCCCGGCGGCTACGTCGACACGGCCGGCTTCGACATCGCAGGCTCGGCTGCCACGATCGCCCAGATCGCCAAGGTCCTCGACACCGCCCGCGCAGCGAAAATGCCGGTCGTGTTCCTCCAGAATGGCTGGGACCCCGACTATGTCGAGGCCGGCGGCCCCGGCTCGCCCAACTGGCACAAGTCCAACGCGCTCAAGACCATGCGCGCCCGCCCCGAACTCCACGGCCAGTTCCTCGCCCGAGGCGGCTGGGACTACGAGATCGTCGATGCGTTGAAACCGCAACCCGGCGACATCCGCGTCCACAAAACCCGCTACAGCGCGTTCTTCAATTCACAGCTCGACAGCATCCTGCGAAGTCGCGGCATCCGCAACATCGTCTTCGTCGGCATCGCCACCAACGTCTGCGTCGAGAGCACGCTGCGCGATGGCTTCCACCTCGAATATTTCGGCGTGATGCTGGAGGACGCGACGCACCATCTCGGCCCGCCCGAGATGCAGTCGGCCACCGTCTACAATGTCGAGAAGTTCTTCGGCTGGGTCAGCACCGTCGGCGATTTCTGCGGAAGTTTCGGGCAACTCCCAGCGTGAGAGACCACCCACACCCGTTCGTGCTGAGCCCTTCGTCTTCGCTCAGGATAAACTTCGGCACACGCGCCGAAGTCGAAGCACCGCCACCACACATGCCCTTCGACTTCGCTCAGGGCGAACGGAGGTAGAGGAGCAACCTATGCCGTTCGAAGCCATCAACCCGCCCCAGTTCCCGACCCCCATCGCGCCCTATTCCGCCGGCGCGAAGGCCGGCAACACGGTCTACGTCTCCGGCGTGCTGGCGCTCGGCGAGGGTGGCATCGTCCTCCACCCCGGCGACGCCGCCGCCCAAACGCGGGCCGTTCTAGACACCATCAAGACCACGCTCGAGGCCGCCGGCGCGACGCTGGCAGACGTCGCCTTCAACCACATCTTCCTGAAGGACCTCGCCGACTACGCCGCCTTCAACAGCGTGTACGCCGAGTATTTCCCCGGTCCCAAGCCCGCGCGCTACTGCATCAAGACCGACCTCGTGAAGCCCGAGTGCCTCGTCGAGATCGCCAGCATCGCCCACCTCGCCTGATGGTAATCGCGGGCGGCATCCACTGGGAAGAGCACGGCCAGCCCGACGGTCCCGCGATCCTGTTGTCGAGCGGCCTCGGCGGCTCGGGCAGCTACTGGCAGCCCAACCTCGCCGCCCTCGGCGCCGGCCACCGCGTCATCACCTACGACCACCGCGGCACCGGCCGCTCCGACCGCCACGTCCCCGGCGACCTGACCGTCGAGGCGATGGCCGCCGACGTCGTCGCGCTCATGGACGCGATCGGCCTCCAAAGCTGCACCTTCATCGGCCACGCGCTCGGCGGCCATATCGGCCTCGCGCTCGCCTTGGCCGCGCCCGAACGCCTCGACCGCCTCGTCGTCATCAACGGCTGGGCCAAGCTCGACCCGCACACCGCGCGCTGCTTCGACACGCGGCTTGCGCTGCTGAGCGACAGCGGCCCCCGCGCGTATCTCCACGCGCAACCGCTGTTCCTCTACCCGCCGCAATGGATCTCCGACCACCACGACCGGCTCCAGGACGAGGAGGAGGACATGCTCGCGCATTTCCCCGGCGCGGAAATGATCCAGCGTCGCGTCGCTGCGGTCCGCCGGTTCAACATCGCCGGTCGGCTCGACGAGATCCGCGTGCCGACGCTGTTGGTAGCCTCCGACGACGACATGCTCGTGCCGCCGTCGGCGTCCGAAAAGCTTGCCGCGGGCATCCCCGGCGCGCAGTTTGCCCGGATGGCGGCGGGCGCGCATGCCTGCAACGTGACGCGTGCGGAGCATTTCAATATGTGGCTGCTCGACTGGCTCGACGGCGAATAGGAGCGGCATATGCAGGTCGGCGTCTTCGTTCCCATCAACAACAATGGCTGGCTGATCAGCGAAAACGCGCCGCAGTACAAACCGAGCTTCGACCTAAACAAGGCGATCGCGCAGGCGGCGGAGAAGCACGGCCTCGACTTCCTGCTGTCGATGATCAAGCTGCGGGGATTCGGCGGCAAGACCGAGTTCTGGGATTACGGGCTGGAGAGCTTCACGCTGATGGCCGGGCTCGCCGCCGTCACCGAGAAGATCAAGATCTACGCGACCTGCGCCACGCTGCTGGTCCCGCCCGCCTACGCCGCGCGGATGTGCAATACGATCGATTCGATCAGCCACGGCCGGTTCGGCCTCAACCTCATCACCGGCTGGCAGCCGCCCGAATACACGCAGATGGGTATGTGGCCCGGCGACGAGCATTTCCGCAACCGCTACACGATGCTCGACGAATACGCCCACATCCTCCGCGAGCTGTGGGAGGAGGGGACGTCCGATTTCAAGGGCGACTATTACCAGATGACCGACTGCCGCGTCTGGCCCAAGCCGACCGGCGACATGAAGATCATCTGCGCCGGATCGTCCGACGACGGCTTGGCGTTCTCTGCGAAATGGGCGGACTACGCCTTCTGCCTCGGCAAGGGCGTCAACACCCCGACCGCCTTTGCGTTCAACAACGAGCGCCTAGCCGTGGCGACCGCGAAGACCGGCCGCGACGTGCAGATCTTCGTCCTGATCATGATCATCGCCGCCGAAACGGACGACGAGGCGATGGCGAAGTGGCAACACTACAACGCCGGCGTAGACGTCGACGCGATCGCCTGGCTGATCGATCAGGGCGCCAAGGACACGCACAACAAGGACACCAACGTCCGCCAACTCGCCGCCCCCGAAGGCGCGGTGAACATCAACATGGGCACGCTGGTCGGCTCGTACGAAACCATCGCGCGCATGCTCGACGAGATGGCCGCGGTCCCCAACACCGGCGGTGTGCTGTTGACCTTCGACGATTTCTTGGAGGGGGTGGAGGCATTCGGCACCCGTATTCAGCCGCTCATGAAGAGCCGCGCAGGCGTAACCCTAGCCTGACGAAACCGTTCGTTGGCCTAGCCCTCCTGTATCTCCCTCTCCCAACGGGAGAGGGAAGGGGCCCGTGGCGACTTCGCTGTGGAAGAGTGAGGGCACGGGAGGAGCGAGGGCGTCGGTGGCTAAGCTGCCCCCGACCCTAGCCCCACCCCGGCGAAGGCCGGGGCCCAGTTGGGAAGAAGAGGTAATAGGGGCCGGCGCTCCGTTACGACCACCTTTCCACCTAGGCCCCGGCCTCCGCCGGGGTGGTGGCGCTTCGGGAACGCTCAGAAACCTGTTCCCCCGCGAGGCGGGGCCCCAGACTGGACTCCCGCCTTCGCGGGAGAACGGTGCTTGAACCGGAGACTACGCTACCCGAGGCGTCCGCTTGGCCCGACGTATCCGCGGCTCGGCAATCATATCCGCCGCGTTCTTGATCTCCTGCCGCAACTCGTCCCGCTTCTCGTGGATCGACGCGATCACCGGCCCCATCGCCACCCCGAGATCGACCAGCACCGCCTCCGCCAGCTGCAGCGAACTCTCCAAGGTCTCCGGCACCGCATCCGTAACACCAGCCCGATACAACTCCGCCGCATGCGCCGTATCCCGCGCACGCGCCACGATCGGCAAGTCCGGCGCCAAAGCCCGCACCCGCCGCGCCAGCCGCACGGTCAGCACCGGATCGTCCATCGTCAGGATCAGCGCCTTTGCCGTATGTAGCTTCAGCCGGTCGACCAGCTCCGCCCGCGCAACGTCCCCGAACAGCACCGGGTGGCCTTGCGCGCGCGCGGCCTCGACCGAATCGATATCCGCCTCGACCGCGACGTACTTCTGCCCGTGGACCGCCAGCATGTCCGCCACCATCCGACCCACCCGGCCGAAGCCGATGACGACCGTCCCGGGTCCGTCGTCGTCGATCTCGACATCGCCCGCGTCCGCGATCGACCGACTCTCCAAGTGCCGCGACACGGTCCGGCCGAGCTTCGCGAGCAGCGGCGTGATCGTCAGCCCGATCGCCGTGACCGTCTGCCAGAACGAGGCGGTAGACGGCAGGATCAACTGCGCCTGTGCGGCCGTCGCGAGCACGATCAGCGTCGTCTCGGAAGGGCTACCCATCAGCAACCCCGTCTCCGCCGCAACCCCGCGCCGGGAGTTGGCGACCCGGAGGAACAGGAACGTCACGATCGCCTTGGTCGTGACCACGCCGCTGACCGCGAGCAGCAGCGACGGCCAGTTCTGCGCGATCAGCCGCAGGTCCAGGCTCATGCCCACTGTGATCAGGAACACGCCGAGCGCGAGGCCCTTGAACGGCGCGGTGATGACCTCGACCTCGCTGTGATATTCGGTCTCGGCGATCAGCAGCCCCGCCAGCAACGCTCCGACGATCGGCGACAATCCGGCGGCGGTGGTCGCGACGCTGGCGACGATCACCACCAGCAGCGATGCGGCGAGGAACAGCTCCGGGCTCTTGGTGCGTGCCGCCTGGCCGAACAATCGGGGCAGGACGAGCCGTCCGCCAATATACATCGCGACCACGGTCAGCCCACCGCGCAGTGCGACGCCGGCGATGCCTTGCCAGCCGGCATCGCTCGCCGTCGGCGCCAATGCTCCCAGTACGAAGATGATCGGCACGAGCGCCAGATCCTCGAACAGCAACATCGCGAACGCACCGCGCCCGACCGCACCGGTCGTGCCGACGAGCGGCAGGACCAGCGCCGTGGACGATAAGGCCAGCGCAAAGCCCAGCCCGATCGCGCCGGCCCATTCCTGGCCGATGAAATGCAATGCCACGCCGATGATCAGCGCCGAGCCGATCAGTTCGGCCGCGCCGGTGCCGAACACGAGCCGCTTCATCGACCACAAGCGCTTGAACGAGAGTTCGAGCCCGATCGAGAACAGCAGCAGTATTATGCCGAACTCGGCGAACGGCTCGATCGATTCCGGGCTCGATATGGTCACATAATACAGCCACGGCGCGGCGCCGGTCAGCGCGCCCAGACCCGCAGGGCCGACCAGCAGGCCGACGAGGATGAAACCGATGACCGGGCTCACCCGGAACCGCGCGAACGCGGGAATGACCAGACCCGCCGCGCCGAGAATGACGAGCGCGTCGCTGAAGCCGTGATTGTCGAGCCGTAATGCCATGCGCGCGACCTTAGGGGACGCATGACGAATTTGTCACCCGTGGCGTCGTATGACGGCCGACAAGACGTCTACGATGGCTGGATGTGGTTCGCTACGTTGCCCGCCGCCCGCGCGTCATTCTGACGAAAGTCAGGACCCAGAGTTACGGACGCTGACGTTTTTGGCCCTGGGTCCTGACTTTCGTCAGGATGACGTGAGGGAAGCAGAAAGCCCCGCCCCCTAGAGGGGAGCGGGGCATCAGATCAGGCCCAGTTGGCCATTTCGGTCTCGAGGTTCGACCGGACCTGCTCGAAGAACTGCTCGGTCGTCATCCACGGCTGGTCCGGGCCGATCAGGATCGCGAGATCCTTGGTCATGTGGCCGTTCTCCACCGTCTGGACGCAGACGCGCTCGAGCGTCTCGGCAAACTTCGTGACGTCGGGCGTGTCGTCGAACTTGCCGCGATACTTCAGGCCACCGGTCCACGCGAAGATGGACGCGATCGGGTTGGTCGAGGTCGCCTTGCCCTGCTCATGCATGCGGAAGTGCCGCGTGACGGTGCCGTGCGCCGCCTCGGCCTCGACGGTCTTGCCGTCCGGGGTCAGCAGGATCGACGTCATCAGCCCTAGCGACCCGAAGCCCTGTGCGACCTGATCCGACTGGACGTCGCCATCATAGTTCTTGCAGGCCCAGACGAACTCGCCGTTCCACTTCAGCGCGCTGGCGACCATGTCGTCGATCAGGCGATGCTCGTAGACGATGCCGGCTTCCTTGAACTTGTCCTTGAACTCGGCCTCGAACACCTCGGCGAACAGATCCTTGAAGCGGCCGTCATAGGCCTTGAGGATCGTGTTCTTGGTCGACAGGTACACCGGCCATTTCAGGTTCAAGCCGTAATGCATCGATGCGCGCGCGAAATCGCGGATCGAATCGTCGAGATTGTACATCGCCATCGCGACGCCCGCCGACGGGAACTGGAACACCTCGCGGTCGATGACCGTGCCGTCGTCGCCTTCGAAGACGAGGCGGAGCTTGCCCGGGCCGGGGACCAGATAGTCGGTCGCGCGGTACTGATCGCCGAATGCGTGACGGCCGACGACGATCGGGTGCGTCCAGCCCGGAATCAGGCGGGGGACGTTCTTGATCACGATCGGCTCGCGGAAGATGGTGCCGCCCAGGATGTTGCGGATCGTGCCGTTCGGCGACTTCCACATCTTCTTCAGGCCGAATTCGGTCACGCGCTGCTCGTCGGGCGTGATCGTCGCGCACTTCACCGCGACGCCGTGCTTCTGCGTGGCGAGCGCGCTGTCGATCGTGACCTGGTCGTCGGTCGCGTCGCGATGCTCGACGCCGAGATCGTAATAATCGAGCTGGATGTCGAGATACGGCTTGATCAGGCGCTCGCGGATCCATTCCCAGATGATCCGGGTCATCTCGTCGCCGTCGATCTCCACGATCGGATTCTTAACCTTGATCTTCGCCATATCCGGGTCCTTCGGGGGAGGGGTTTGGGGAGCGTCTACGGGACCGCGCCGCGGTGATCAACCACCCGGCAGCATCCAGGCTGTCCCTCCAGACTGTCATCGCCCAATCGCTAGCCAACCGCTGGTGCTGTAAGGAAAAGCCGGTTCATCGTTGTATCGCGCGTCCCGCACGGATAGACCCGCGGGTTATGGCATCGCTCGACAAGCCGCCCGTCACGACCTCAACGGTCAAATGGCGATTTCCCGCAGTCCATCCGGAAGGCCACAAATACGTCGCGATCGCGGCTGGCTTCACGCTGCTGTTGACCGTCGTCAGCCACGTGCTGTTCTGGCCAATGGTGGGCGTCGTGATCTGGGTCGCGACGTTCTTCCGAGATCCGATCCGCACGACCCCACAAGGCGAGGGCTTGATCGTGGCGCCGGCCGATGGCCTGATCACGATGATCCAGCGCGTCCCGATCCCGCGCGAACTCGCCGGCGTGAACGGCCTCGGCGATGCCCCGCTGGTGCGCGTTTCGATCTTCATGTCGGTGTTCGACGTGCACATCAACCGCACGCCGATCGCCGGCACGATCCGGCAGGTCGTCTATATATCGGGCAAGTTCCTCAACGCCGACCTCGACAAGGCTAGCGACGAGAACGAGCGCCAGCATTTTGTCGTTGAAGATCGCCACGGCATGCGCGTCGGTTTCACCCAAATTGCTGGCCTGGTCGCACGTCGTATCCTCGGTTTCGTGAAGGCCGGTGACATGGTCGCGGCGGGCCAGCGCATCGGCCTCATCCGGTTCGGCAGCCGCGTCGACGTGTACCTGCCCGATCATGTCGTACCGCAAGTCTGTCTCGGTCAGCGCAGCATCGCTGGCGAGACCGTTCTCGGCCGCGTCGGCGGCGTTCCGGTCGGAGGCATCGCCCAGTGACAAATCGCGACGAGATCGACGACGGTTCGAACGGTTCGACTGACGCACGTGGCCAAGGGCGGTTCGCCCGTACCCGTCGCGCACCGCGCGGACTTCCCTTGCGGGCGGTAGCGCCCAACGCGGTGACCGCGCTCGCATTGTGCTCCGGCTTGAGCGGCGTGCGGTTCGCAATCGGCGGGCAATGGGAAAGTGCCGTTGCGATGATCATGGTCGCGGGCGTGCTCGACGGACTCGATGGTAGGATCGCGCGCATGCTGCACGGCGAAAGCCGATTTGGCGCGGAACTCGATTCGCTGTCGGACGCCATTTCGTTCGGCGTCGCGCCTGCGCTGATCGTCTATCTATGGTCCCTAACCGCGTTGCCGCGCGTCGGCTGGATCTGCTCGCTGATCTTCGCGGTGTTCTGTGCGCTGCGTCTCGCACGCTTCAATGCCAAGATCGACGAAAGCCATCAGCCGCACAAATCAGCCGGCTTCCTAACAGGCGTTCCGGCCCCCGCCGGCGCAGGCTTGGCGTTGATGCCGATGTTCTTCTGGTTCTGGACCGACGAACCGACTTTCGCATCGCCATACTTCGTGGCGCCGTGGGTCGCGTTCGTCGCGCTCCTGATGGTGTCGAGTATCGCAACCTACTCGTGGAGTTCGGTCAAGCTCCGCAGCAACATCCGGTTCGAGGCCATCGCGCTCGTTGTACTGCTAGGCGCCGCGATCGTGAGCGCCCCGTGGCATACGCTCAGCATAATCTGCGTGCTGTACCTGATCTCAATGCCGTTCAGCATTGCAAGCTACGGTAAGATTAGGCGGCAGCGTTCCAGCGGCGGGCGGGTGCCGGAGCCGACATCGCAGCCCAGCGCCTGACCGCGATCCGGCGCTCCGCCACGGCCAGTGTGCGGAGCGGCTGGAACGCGGGTTCAACGTTGCCCATCGCGAGGCGGACAATGCGGTCCCACTGCGGCGCGATCGACGATACGATCATCATACCAGCAACGGCGAATGCACCAGCAAATACCATGAAGCTCAGAACCAACATCACGTCCGCCTTCCTATGAGTTGCGAACAAATCCTTAATGTCCGCAAACACTTGGTCAGAAACATCGTTCCGTTCGTCGCATTTTGAATCCGGCTGTACCGGGTCGAATCAGCGCCGAGTCGAACATCTGTTCCCCTCTGAACCCTTTATGTTCTCATTGCGTTCCATCAGTCAAGCGGGCCGTGCGCGATTGCTTTTCCCATAAAGCCACGCTAAGGGCCGTGCCTCTAACCCCGCATGGGAGGCATCATAGCCCGGTGCGTCTTGGTCATTCGGCCACGACGTCATCCGCTTCCCAGAGGCACAACCGGAAGGATATATCCCTATGGCGGCTCCAGTCGTCTCCATGCAGCAGCTCATCGAAACGGGCGCGCATTTCGGCCACCAGACGCATCGGTGGAACCCTAAGATGAAGCCTTACATCTTCGGTGATCGTAACGGCGTCCACATTCTCGACCTTTCGCAGACCGTGCCGCTGTTCGCGCGCGCGCTCGAATTCGTCTCGTCGGCCGTTGCCGGTGGTGGCAAGGTCCTGTTCGTGGGCACTAAGCGCCAGGCGCAGGAGCCGGTCGCTGATGCAGCGCGTCGCTCGGGCCAGCACTTCGTCAACCATCGTTGGCTGGGCGGCATGCTCACCAACTGGAAGACCATCTCGGGTTCGATCAAGCGTCTCAAGACGCTCGAGGAAATGCTGTCGGGCGACACCGTCGGCCTGACCAAGAAGGAAGTCCTCCAGCTCACCCGTGAGAAGGACAAGCTCGAGCTTTCGCTCGGCGGCATCCGCGACATGGGCGGCATTCCCGACGTGATGTTCGTGATCGACGCTAACAAGGAAGAGCTGGCGATCAAGGAAGCCAACACGCTGGGTATTCCGGTCGTCGCGATCCTCGATTCGAACGTGTCGCCGGACGGCATCGCCTTCCCGGTTCCCGCGAACGACGACGCGGCCCGCGCTATCCGCCTGTACTGCGAGGCGATCGCGATCGCAGCGACGCGCGGTGGCCAGGAGCAGCAGCGCCGCACCGGTGCCGACGTCGGCGCGATGGTCGAGCCGCCGAAGGAAGAGGCACTGAGCGCAGAGCCGACCGTCGAAGCTACGGCTGACACGGCGCAGGCGACCGCGAATGCCGATACCGCTGCAGAATTCGCAGCCGAGGGTGAGCGCCAGATCGACGCATAAGCGTCGTCGCCGAACCGTCATGCGGGCGGGGTAGGGCGAAAGCTCTGCCTCGCCCGCAACCATATTCAGACCCAAAGAGGATAAAAGACATGGCCGATATCACGGCAGCAATGGTCAAGGATCTGCGCGAGAAGAGCGGCGCGGGCATGATGGATTGCAAGAAGGCGCTCAGCGAGAACGCCGGCGACATGGAGCAGGCAATGGATTGGCTGCGCACCAAGGGGCTCGCAGCCGCCGCCAAGAAGTCCAGCCGTACCGCGGCCGAGGGCTTGGTCGGCGTCGCCGTGTCGGGCACCAAGGGCGCAGCGGTCGAAGTCAACTCCGAGACCGATTTCGTCGCGAAGAACGACCAGTTCCAGTCGTTCGTCCGTGACGTCACGCAGATCGCGCTCGCAACGGGTGGCGACATCGAGGCGCTGAAGTCGCAGACGATGCCATCGGGCAAGACCGTCGAGGAAGTTCTGACGAACAACGTCGCGACGATCGGCGAGAACCAGTCGCTGCGCCGCTCGCGCACGCTGGAAGTCAGCAAGGGTGCGGTCGTTCCGTACATCCACAACCAGGCGGCACCCGGCCTCGGCAAGATCGGCGTGCTCGTCGCGCTTGAGTCGGAGGCTTCGGACGAGGTTCTCCAGGCACTGGGCAAGCAGCTCGCAATGCACATCGCCGCGGCATTCCCGAAGGCGCTCAACGAAGCCGACCTCGACGAGTCCGAGATCGAGCGCGAGCGCGCGATCGCGACCGAGAAGGCCGCCGAATCGGGCAAGCCTGCCGACATCATCGCCAAGATGGTCGAGGGCGGCATCGCCAAGTACCGCAAGGAGCATGCGCTGGTCAGCCAGCTGTTCGTGATGGACGGCAAGACCAAGATCTCCGACGTCGTCGCCAAGGCCGGCAAGGATGCGGGCGCTGAGATCAAGCTGGTGGACTATGTCCGCTTCCAGCTGGGTGAGGGCATCGAGAAGGAGCAGTCCGACTTCGCAGCCGAAGTCGCTGCCGCATCGGGCGTGCCCCAGGCATAAAGCCTACTCTCCCTCGCCCCATCGGGGAGAGGGAAGGGGCCCGCGGCTACTTGGCCGTGGGAAGGGTGAGGGGAGTGGCGAGGTCTCGAACCTCACGCCCCTCATCCGGCCCTGCCGGGCCACCTTCTCCCCAATGGGAGAAGGACAACTACCCCTCTCCCTACGGGGAGAGGGGTCAGCTTGCGCAGCAAGCGCGGGGTGAGGGCAAGGGGTGAACCTTTCCGTCACCCTCCCTTTTCCCGCACGCAAGCGCACGCCTCCCTCTCCCGGGGAGATGCGGAATTGGCCGTCCTCCTCCGCCGAGAGGAAGGAATACCCCGGCGGGACCGGGTTGTGTGGAAATCGCCCCCCGCCTAAGGTCCGCGCCGCCCCGCCAATCAATATTCGAGATTTATGACGCCTCCGCGCTACAACCGTATCCTGCTAAAACTGTCGGGCGAGGTCCTGATGGGACCGTCCGGCCTGTCGATCGATCCGACCGTCACCGCGCGCGTCGCGCAGGAGATCGCCGACATCAAGGCCAAGGGCTACGAGATCTGCATCGTCGTCGGTGGCGGCAACATTTTCCGCGGCATGGCGGGCGCTGCACGCGGCATGGACCGGGCGACCGGCGATTACATGGGCATGCTCGCGACCGTCATGAACGCGCTCGCCGTGCAGAACGCGCTGGAGCAGATCGGCGTCGACACGCGCGTCCAGTCGGCGATCCCGATGGCGTCTGTCTGCGAGCCATTCATCCGCCGCCGCGCCGAGCGTCACCTGGAGAAGGGCCGCGTCGTGATCTTCGCGGCGGGCGTCGGCAGCCCCTATTTCACCACTGATTCGGGCGCCGCGCTGCGTGCTGCCGAGATGAAGTGCGACGCGCTGTTCAAGGGCACTTCGGTCGACGGCGTCTACAACGCCGATCCGAAGACGCACCCCGACGCGGTGCGCTACGAGACGGTGTCGTATAGCCGCGTGCTGTCCGACGACCTCAAGGTCATGGACGCGAGCGCGATCGCGCTGTGCCGCGACAACAACATCCCGATCGTCGTCTTCAACATCCGCGAACCCGGCAATCTCGCCGCGGTGCTGGCGGGTGATGGCGTGTCGACGATCGTCCAGAACGAGCAGGAGCTTTAAGATGGCCGCATATGACAAGACCGACCTCGAACGCCGCATGGCGGGTGCCGTCGAAGCGCTGAAGAGCGATCTCGCAGGGCTTCGTACGGGCCGCGCTTCGACCGCGTTGCTCGATCCGGTGATGGTAACGGTGTACGGCTCGTCGATGCCGCTGAACCAGGTCGCGACCGTGTCGGCGCCCGAGCCGCGCATGCTGTCGGTGCAGGTCTGGGACAAGTCGAACGTCGGCCCGACCGACAAGGCGATCCGTTCCGCGGGGCTCGGCCTCAATCCGATCGTCGACGGCCAGACTCTGCGCCTGCCGATCCCCGACCTGACCGAGGAGCGCCGCAAGGAACTCGCTAAGCTCGCCGGCCAATACGCCGAGAAGGCGCGCATCGCGGTCCGCAACGTCCGTCGCGACGGCATGGATTCGCTGAAGGTCGACGAGAAGAAGGGTGTGTTCAGCGAGGACGAGCGCAAGCGTCACGAGACCGAAGTGCAGAAGCTGACCGACGGCATTATCGCCGAACTCGATGCGGCTGCAACCGCCAAGGAAAAGGAAATCCTGGGCAAGTGAGATTGCAGGCCTCCTCGGCCGCGCCGCTCGTCGCTGTCCCGTCAGGCGGCGCGGTTCCGCGTCACGTTGCGATCATCATGGACGGCAATGGCCGCTGGGCGAAGAAGCGGTTCCTGCCGCGCTTCGCCGGGCACAAGGCTGGCGTCGAGGCCGTGCGGAAAGTGACGCGGGCCGCGCGCGCGATGGGGATCGAGGCGCTGACGCTCTACGCGTTCTCGTCGGAGAACTGGCGCCGCCCGGCCGAGGAGGTCAGCGACCTGATGGGGTTGTTGCGGCATTTTATCCGCAGCGACCTCGACGAACTCGCGCGCGAGAACGTCCGGCTCCGCGTCATCGGCGATTACCACAGCTTTTCGCCCGATCTTGTGGCGATGGTCGACGATGCGATCGCGCGGACCGCGAGCAACACCGGCCCGATCCTCGCGATCGCGCTTAACTACGGCGCGCACGCCGAACTGGTGACTGCCGCAAGGCGTCTGGCTGAGCGCGCGCGTGACGGGTCGCTCGATCCCGCCAGCATCGACGTTGGCACGATCGAGGCGGAACTCGACACGCACGACCTGCCGCCGCTCGACCTGATGATTCGCACCTCGGGCGAGCAACGCCTGTCGAACTTCCTGTTGTGGCAGGCAGCCTATGCGGAACTGCTGTTCGTCGACACGCTCTGGCCCGATTTCGACGCCGCCGCGCTCGCCGATGCGGTCGCCGCGTTCGGCCAACGCCAGCGCCGCTACGGTGGTCTGTGATCCTTCTGTTCCCTCGCGAACGCGGGGGCTCAGGAGCCAGGGACGCCGGCGTGCGTAACCCTGCACCCCCGCCTCCGCGGGGAAACGATATTCGGGTTGGAGTGGCCTTTTGACGACCCTGCCAGACCCCGCGAAAGCACCCGATCAGGTGCTTCGAACGCCGTCCAATCTCAAACTGCGGATGATCGCCAGCGTCGCGATGATCGTCGTCGCCAGCATCGCGCTGACGCTCGGCGGGATCGCGTTCTGGCTGCTCGGTATCCTCGCGGCGCTGTTCATGATGGCGGAATGGTCGATGCTTCAGGGCGTCGACGCCAAGACCAAGCGGATGACTCAGTTCGCGCTGTCGGTCCCGCTCGCGCTGATGGCGCCGGCGTCGCTGATTCTCGTCATCCATGATTTCTTCACGCTGGGCCTGCTCGCAGGTGCCGCGTTCTTCGTCGTCATCACGACGCGCAAGCCCAAGCTGGCGCTCGGCATCGTCTATTGCGGGCTCCCCGTGCTCGCGCTGATGATCATCCGGCGCCAGGACGAGGGTATCCTCTACACGCTGTGGGCGCTGTCGCTGGTATGGGCCTGCGATATAGGTGCGTTCTTCACCGGGCGGACGCTGGGCGGACCCAAGCTCGCGCCGGTGATAAGCCCGAACAAGACATGGTCGGGGCTCATTGGTGGCGTCGTGCTGGCGAGCGCGGTCGCGGCGGTGCTCCACACGCAATACGGCCTGCCGATGCGGATGACGCTCGCGACGCCGATGCTCGCCGTGCTCGCGCAGATGGGCGATCTTTACGAGAGTTGGTTGAAGAGAATGGCAGGCGTGAAGGACAGCGGCAACATCCTGCCCGGACATGGCGGCGTAATGGATCGCCTTGACGGACTGGTCCCGGTCGCGCCGGTCGCGGCGTTCCTCGTCATTCTGCCGCATCTCTACGCATGAAGACCGTCACGATTTTGGGCGCCACCGGCTCGGTCGGCACCTCGACGCTTGACCTGATCGAGCGTGAGCCCGACCGCTTCCGCGTCGTCGCGCTGACCGCGAACTGCGACGTCGCCAAGCTCGTTGCGGCCGCGATCCGGACCAAGGCCGAGTTCGCAGTGGTGGCGGACGAGGGCTGTCTTCCCGAACTCCGCGAGGCACTGGCCGGTACGGGCATCCGAGCAGGCGGTGGTGCCGAGGCAATCGCCGAGGCGGCGTCATCGGGCGCCGACTGGACGATGGGCGCAATCGTCGGCTGCGCGGGTCTGAAGCCGGTGATGGCGGCGATCGAGCAGGGCGGCACCGTCGTGATCGCCAACAAGGAGCCGCTGGTCTCCGCCGGCGACGTCATCCTCGCCGCGGCCAAACGGACCGGTGCCACGCTGTTGCCTGCCGATTCCGAGCACAACGCGATCTTCCAGTGCTTCGACGCGAGCCGCCCCGAAGGTGTCCGCCGTATCATCCTGACGTGCAGCGGCGGGCCGTTCCGCGACTGGACCACCGAACAGATGCGCGGCGTGACGCTCGAACAGGCGGTCAAGCATCCCAACTGGTCGATGGGCGCGAAGATCTCGGTCGATTCGGCAACCTGCATGAACAAGGGTCTCGAACTGATCGAGGCCGCGCGACTGTTCCCGATCGCGCATGACCGGATCGAGATCGTCATCCACCCGCAATCCGTGATCCACAGCCTCGTCGATCATGTCGACGGATCGGTTCTCGCGCAGCTCGGCCCCCCCGACATGCGCACGCCGATCGCGCATACGCTCGCCTGGCCGGACCGGATGGCGACGCCGATGGCCCCGCTCGATCTGGTCGCAATCGGCCGACTCGACTTCGAGGCCCCCGACCCGGTCCGCTTCCCGGCGCTCCGCTTGGCCCGCGAGGCGCTCGACGCCGGCGGAGCGCGACCGGCAATTCTCAACGCCGCCAACGAGGTAGCGGTCGAGGCTTTCCTGCAACGGCGCATCGGCTTCCTCGAAATTGCCGCAATCGTCGAACATACATTATCATGTTATGACCCGGCCGCGCCGGACAGCGTCGATGCCGTACTGGCGATCGACGCGGAAGCGCGGGTCTTGGCGGGCGAGCGTGTGAAGGCCAGTCGGTGAAGGCCGGCCATTGAAGGATTACGCGGTTTGATCGAAACTCCCGGTATCCTGTTGACCGTCCTGTCGTTCGCTGCGGTGATCGGGCCCCTCGTGTTCATACACGAGATGGGACATTACCTCGCCGGGCGCTATTTCGGGATCAAGGCGGATGCCTTCGCGGTCGGTTTCGGACGCGAGATCGCAGGCTTCACCGACAAGCGTGGCACGCGGTGGAAGTTCGGCTGGCTACCGCTGGGCGGCTACGTGAAGTTCGCCGGCGACATGAACCCGGCCAGCCAGCCCTCCGCGGAATGGCTGTCGCTCCCCGCCGAAGAACGCCAGCGTACCTTCCAGTCCAAGCCCGTATGGCAGCGCGCGATCGTTGTGGCCGCCGGCCCGGTCGTGAACTTCGTCGTCGCGATCCTGATCCTCGCCGGCTTCGCGTTCGCGTACGGTGACATCCGCATGCCGCCGATCGTTGGTGGCACCGTCCCGGGCAGCGCGGCTGCCGCGGCGGGCCTTCAGGCTGGCGATCGGATCACCGGCATTGGCGGCCGGTCGGTCGAAACGTTCGACGACATGGCGCGCTATGCCCGTATTCGCGCCGGCGAGCGGACCCGTGTCGACGCGATCCGTGGTGACCAACCACTTTCGCGCGATCTCGTCATCGGCACCGAACTCCAGCGCGATCGCTTCGGCAACGAATATCGGATCGGTCGCCTCGGCATCGCCGGCAGCAAGCCCGTCATCGTCCCCGTCAGCCTGTTCGAGGCGCCGGTCGTCGCGGTGAAGCGCACCGGACAGATCGTCTCGATGATGGTCGAGACGCTGGGGCAGGTCATCACAGGGCGCCGCTCGGTGAAGGAACTCGGCGGGCCGCTTAGCATCGCCAAGGTGTCGGGCGAGCAGATGTCGCTCGGGCTCGACGCCTATGTCTTCCTGATCGCGCTGGTTTCGATCAATCTAGGGTTCATCAACCTGCTGCCAGTGCCGATGCTGGATGGCGGTCACCTGTTCTTCTATGCGATCGAGGCGGTGCGCAGGCGCCCGGTCGAGCCGCAGGTTCAGGAATGGGCGTTCCGCGGTGGCCTCGCCGCGATCCTCGCGCTGATGCTGCTCGTGACCTTCAACGATCTCGGTAATTTCGGGCTCTGGAAGAATTTGGCCGGCTTGATCGGCTGACCACGATAGGGCAGGGCGGGCGCGCCTTGTATGTGCACGTTTTTAAGGTGGGTTTGGTGACAGCGATCAACGGTTACGATTTCGCGCGTAAGGGCGCCCTGCTGCTTGCAGGAACGATCCTGTCGGGCGTCCCCGCGTTCGCGCAGACGGCACCCGCCGCCCCGCCTTCTACTGGGCCTGCTGCCGCGCCCACCGGAGCGGCGGCCCGGAACGGTGCGACGCGAGTCGCTCCGCCTGTAGTAACGCCCGTCGGCGCACCCGTATCCGTGCGAACGATAAAGACTTTGCGCGTCGAGGGATCGCAGCGCATCGAAGGCGAGACGGTGCTCAGCTACACCAAGCTGCGCGTCGGTATCCCTTACACCGCGGAGACGCTCGATCAGGCGCTGAAGGATCTCCAGGCCAGCGACCTGTTCGCGGATTACTCGATCGCGGGTGTCGAGACCGGCAACATCGTGCTGCGCGTACGTGAGAACCCGATCATCAACCGCGTGATCATCGAGGGCAACAAGGCGCTGAAAAGCGACAAGATCACGAAAGAGATCAAGCTCGCGCCGCGCCAGATCTTCACGCGCACCGCGGTCCGCCAGGATATCGCGCGGATCATCGAGCTGTATCGTCGCCAGGGCCGCTTCGCCGCGGTGATCGACCCGAAGATGGTCAATCTCGACCAGAACCGTGTCGACGTGGTGTTCGAAGTCAGCGAAGGCCCGAAGTCGAAGGTCCGCCAGATCAACATCCTCGGCAACGAGGTGTTCTCCGACGACCAGATCCGCGGCCAGATGGCGACCAAGCAGTCGCGCCTGTTCCGGCTGCTCTCGTCGGCCACCAGCTACGATCAGGATCGCCTGTCCTACGATCAGCAGAAGCTTCGCCAGTTCTACCTGACGCAGGGCTATGCCGATTTCCGCGTGACGTCCGCCGTTGCCGAACTGACGCCGGACAAGAAGGACTTCATCATCACGTACGTGGTGGAAGAAGGTAAGCGCTACAAGTTCGGCGACGTGACCGTCGACAGCCAGATCCGCGACTTCGACAACACCAAGCTGGCAGCCTCGCTGCCGCTGAAGAAGGGCGATTGGTACAACGCGAAGCTGGTCGAGGATTCGGTCGACAACCTCAGCCAGACCGCGGGCCTGTTCGGCTATGCGTTCACCGAAGTGAACCCGGAGTTCCAGAAGGACGCCGAGACGCTGACGATGGGGATTAATTTCAACATCGCCGAAGCCAAGCGCACTTATGTCGAGCGGATCGAGATCAACGGCAACACGCAGACGCAGGACAAGGTCGTGCGGCGCGAGATCCGCCTGGCCGAGGGCGACGCGTTCAACAGCTTCCAGGTCAAGCGCTCGCAGGATCGCATCAACTCGCTCGGCTATTTCGCCGACAAGATGGAGATCAAGCAGCTGCCGGGATCGGCGCCCGATCGCGTGATCCTGGAGACGAACCTCGAAGAGAAATCGACCGGCGAGCTCCAGCTGTCGGCGGGCTATTCGAGCCTCGAGCGCTTCATCATCCAGGCGAACATCACGCAGCGCAACTTCCGCGGCAAGGGCCAGGAACTGCGCGCTGGCGTCAATTATTCGAGCTACTCGAAGTCGGTCGAGCTGGGGTTCACCGAGCCGTATCTGTTCGACAAGAACATCGCGATCGGCGGCGACATCTTCCGCCGCGACTACAACTCGTTCAGCTTCAATGGCAATGATCGCCAGACCAACTATTCGCAGGTCTCGACCGGTTTCCAGCTCCGTGCCGGCGTACCGCTCACCGAATTCTGGTCGCTGTCTGCTCGGTATGGCCTGTCGTATGACGAGGTCAGCCTCGACAACCAGTTCCTGAACCCCGACGGGACGTGCAACCGCCTCCAGGCCGGTAACTATCTCTGCGACGCAATCGGCAACCGGTGGACGTCGTCGGTCGGATACTCGCTCAGTCGCGATACGCTCAACAGCCGCCTGCGACCGACCGCGGGCTCGCGCTTCTCGTTCAGCCAGGACTTTGCGGGCTTGGGCGGCGACGTGAAGTATATCCGCACGCGCCTCGAGGGTTCCAAGTACGCCAATCTCGGCAGCGGGTTCATCGGCTCGATCATTGCAGAGGGCGGCTATATCCATCCGCTCGAGAAGAGCCCCGGCCCTGGACGCGATCCGATCCGGATCACGGATCGCTTCTATCTCGGCGAGCCACAGTTCCGCGGCTTTGACATTCGAGGCGTAGGCCCGCGTGTGCTTCGTGCGAGCTATATCAACAACGCGGACGGCACGCAGACGGTACAGACGTCGCGTGATCAGATTCAGGACGATGCGCTTGGCGGTCGCGCCTATTATCTGGCGCGTGCGGAGATCGAGATCCCGTTGGGCTCCGGTGCACGTGAGCTAGGCTTGCGGCCTTCGATCTACGCACAGATCGGCAGTCTGTTCGGTATCAAGCAGCCGCTGCCGACAGCGACGTTCGACTTCACGCTCGATAAGAACGGCAACCCGGTCTACCAGCCGCTTCCGGCGCGTGATGCTGCGAACAACATCGTGTACAACAACGTCTATACGCCGGCAGGGGCAACCGCTCCGACGGTTCGCCAGACGACGTGCCAGACCGGATATTCGGCAACGCCGGGTGCGACTGGCGCGGCATGCGTCGGCGGCGAGGTCAACACGGTCGTACCGGGCACCGCGCCGTTCCAGGAAACCTTCCTCGGAAATTCGGCCAAGCCGCGCCTGTCCGTTGGTATCGGCGTGAATTGGAACTCGCCGTTCGGCCCGCTCCGTATCGATCTCGCCAAGGCCCTGCTCACGCAGAAGGGCGACGACCCCAAGCTTATTACTTTCAACGTAGGGACACAGTTCTGATGACGACGTTCAAGACGCTTCTCCTCGCCGCGGCGCTCGTCGCGCCTGCCGCCATGACCGCGACCGCTGCCGATGCACAGGTTTCGGGCATCGCCGTTGCCGACGCGCAGGGTGCGATCGCCAACTCGAAGGCCTGGACCGCAGCCCGCGCCCAGATCGAGACGACCTACAAGGCACAGCTCGACCAGGCCGAGACCCGTCGTCAGGCCGTAGCTCGCGAATTGCAGCCGCTGGTCACCGCGTTCCAGACCGCACAGCGTGCGCCCGGCGCGACCGAAGCGACGCTCCGCCCACAGGCTCAGGCGATCCAGACGCGTGAGAACGCGGCGAACCAGGAACTCGCTCGCCTGACGCAGCCTGCCCAGCGCGCGCAGCAATACGCGATCGAGCAGATCCAGGCGAAGCTCAGCGACGCCGTGACGGCTGCCGTTCGTGCCAAGAACGTCAGCCTGTTACTGCGTCCTGAGGCCGCGCTGTTCGCACAGCCGACCGCCGACATCACCGCCGCGATCACGACCGAGCTCGATCGTCTCGTGCCGACCGTCAGCACGGCCGTGCCGGCGAACTGGCAGCCGAACCAGCAGGGTGGCCAGCAGCAGCAGGGCGCTGCTCCTGCAGCAGCGGGTCGCGCACCTGCCGCAACGCGCACGCCGCAGGGTCGTTAAGGTCGGCCTGTGACCGAGTCGGTGACTGAAACTGCCGAGACCGGCCCTGCCGAGACGGGTCCGGCTAAAACCGGTCTGGGCCCGCTCGATATCGGGCGCGTCATGGCCGCGTTGCCGCATCGCTACCCGTTGCTGCTGGTCGATCGTGTCGAGGATCTGATCCTCGACACCTCGATCACCGCGATCAAGGCGGTGTCGATGAACGAGCAGTTCTTCCAGGGGCATTTCCCTGGACGCCCGATCATGCCAGGCGTGCTGATCGTCGAGGCGATGGCGCAGGCGGCGGGGATCCTCGCCGTCGAGTCGCTTGGGCTCGCCGGGTCGGGCAAGCTCGTCTATTTCATGGCGATCGACGGTGCAAAGTTCCGCAAGCCGGTCGAGCCCGGCGTGTTGCTCAAGCTCGAAGTCACGTTCGTCCAGAAGCGTAGCTCGGTATGCAAGTTCGCCGGCCGCGCTATGGTCGATGGCCAATTGGTGGCCGAGGCGAACTTTACGGCGATGATCGCCGACCCGCCGAAAGCCTGACGCGAGCGTCAGGGCACGCATTCTTGTAAATTCGGGCGCGTCCGTGTACGGGCGCGCCTTCCTTTTCAGGCTGGTCGGAACCAGCCACCTACCGGAGAAGTCCCATGAAGCCCGATACGCACCCCGATTATCACATGATCACCGTCCAGATGACGGATGGCAGCAAGTACCAGACCCGTACCACTTGGGGTAAGGCAGGCGATGTGATGACGCTCGAGATCGATCCGCTCGCGCATCCGGCATGGACCGGCGGCCGTGGCACGATGCTCGACACCGGCGGCCAGGTCGCGCGCTTCAACAAGCGTTTCGGTGGCGGTCTCACGCTCCGCAAGTAACGTCATTCCGGCTGATGGCCGGATGGCTGCGATACAGAACCGGCGCACGCTGACCAGCGTGCGCCGGTTTTTGTATTTCTGGTTCGGCGCGGAGAAGCTGGAGTGCCGGGTGAGGTGCTACCGCACCATACCGCCTCGGCCCCGCTCAGCTCTTGGCGGGTGACTTTCCGAAAACTGACCTGAAACTGTAAAAAACCGTTTGACGGTTCTGTTAGGTGGTCTTAGAGGGG